>NZ_DASWSJ010000020.1:0-21602 GCF_036402745.1 Actinophytocola sp.
TGGGCTGGACGCGGCCCTGCGCACCCTGGCCGCGCAGCCGTTCGGCACGATCGCGCTGGTGGTGGTCGCCCTCGGCCTCGCGGCGTTCGGCGTCTACTGCTTCGCCGCCGCCCGCGCCCACAAGAGCTGACCGGGGACTAATGCCTGTCTCGTAGATCATCGTGTGAAGCCCTGCGCCGACTGCGCCGACTGCGCCGACTACCGGAACCTCAGGGGACCGTGACGGCACCCAGCCACCACCCACCCCCGACACCCACACCATTCGCCGGGACGCAACGCACACTTTGAATCCCGGGGAGGCGGACTAGTCCTGCGCCGACCACCGGAACCTCAGGGGACCGTGACGGCACCCAGCCACCATCCACCTCGACACCCGCACCATTCGCCGGGACGCAACGCACACTTTAAATCCCGGGGAGGCGGTCTAGAGGCGGACTAGCAGGACCCGGGCGGTGTCGGCGCGCCGAGCAAGCCACCCACCAGGCCGCCGACCAGGTTGCCCACCCCGCACACCAGGCCGGGGGCGGGCGCCGGGACCGGCGGCTCCGCCACTGGCGGCTCGGCCGGTGGCGGCGGGCCGGCCGGCGGTTGCGTCGGCGGGCTGGTCACCGGCGGGACCGGCGGCGGCCCCGAGGACGGCGGCTGGGAGGGCGGGGTCGAGGGCGGCGGCGAGGTGGGAGAGGACGGCGGAGAAGACGGGTGCGCCGGCGGGGCCGTAGCGCCCGGCGGGGTCGCCGCGGCCTGGACCGTCGCCGGGTCGGCGCCCGCGTCCAGCAGGCCGGCCACCGGGACGGTGCCGTCGCGGTACACCGACATCCACGAGCGGACCAGGGACAGGTAGCTCGTCGAGTGGTTGTAGGACAGCACCGCCGCGTCGAGGCCCGCCGGCGTGCCCAGGTCGCGGTTCGCCGCGCACAGATACCTGGCCGTGGCCAGCGACGCGTCGTAGATGTTGTGCGGGTCGGTCCGCCCGTCGACGTTGCCGTCCGCCTGCCAGCGCGCCCACGTGCTCGGGATGAACTGCATCGGGCCCACCGCCCGGTCCCACACCGCGTCACCGTCGTAGGTGCCGCCGTCCGTGTCGGGGATGGCCGCGAACGGGCCGCCGGACAGCACCGGGCCGAGGATCGGCGCCAGCGTCGTGCCGTCGGCGGACACCCGGCCGCCGCGGGCGTGCCCGGTCTCGACCTTGCCGATCGCCGCCACGAGCGCCAGCGGGATGTGGCAGTTCGGCTGGACCATGTTCGTCCGCTCGACCGCCCGCCGGTACGCCTCCAGCACGGTGGCGGGGATCCCGGCGGTCCCGTACCCGGTCAGCGCCGCGTGCACGATCTGGTCCGACGTCAGCCCCGTCGCGGGGAACGACGCGGTCGGCGGCGTGCTCCCGCCGGCACCCACGGAGGCCGCGACCGACGGCGAGGGCGGCGTGGGCGGCGCCGGTGGGGGAGCCGGGTCGGCCGGCACGGTCGACGCCGCCGCCGACGCGGCCAGCAGCGCGGCACTCACCGCGAGCAGACCGCTCGACGGGCGCACGTACCGGTGCCGGCCCCGCGGCGCTTCGCCGTCGTGCTCGGTCAGCCACGCCATGCCGCGCATCGGCCGGCCGACCAACCGGTGCCGGGAACTCCTCGCCACGCGGACCCACCCCTCTCCCAGGCAACTACAGGGAGTAGAGCACTGGGGAGCAGGCGAAATACCGGTCAGGAGCGAGCCTTACCCGATCGGGCAGGCAACCCGACCTCATCGATAAGGACGTCAGTCCCCGCTGTCCGCAACGTGGACCGCCGCGGTCACCGAGCGGATCGGCTCACCGCGGGGCGGGATGGCGTCCGCGCGCGCCGGGTCGACCCGGTGCAGCGAGCCGTCGGCCGCCGTCTGGGCGATCGCGAGCATCACGAGGTAGGCCGAACGGATCTGGTCCTGCTCGTGCGCCGCGCCCATCGCGGACAGCTCCAACAGGACGCTCGCGCTGCCCCGCAGGCCGTAGGCGTTGCGCGCGATGCCCTCGTAGTCGCCGCCCGGGTACTGGCTCGCGTTGCCGCCGGCCACGCGGTCGATGGTCTGCTGGGCGACCACGGTGACCTGCTTGGCGGCGTCCACCAGCGCGGGCGACACGCCGGCGTTGGTCGGCCACAGCAGCGACGCGGTGATCTCCCGGCCGCCGGCGTCCACGTAGCGGCCCTGCATGTGGTAGTCGATCGTGATGTCCGGCGCGAACTCCGCGTAGGCCCGCTGGATGAGGCCCGCCTCGGTGGCCGGGTTGTCCTCCGGCGCCAGCGACGGGTTGTGGTACCGGTTGATGTCGTAGCCCTTGCCGCGCTCGCCGTACTCGGGGTTCGCGGTGGGGTCGTAGTTGTAGCGCCAGTCGTGCGCGTGCCCGTCGGGGTTGGCGCGCACCACCACGTCCACGGTCACCCGCGAGCGCAACCACTTGTGCCAGAACGTGTTCCCGACGCCGACCGTGCGCAGGAACTCGATCGCGGCCGGCGTGCCGAGCGGCTCGTCGCCGTGCTGCTGGGTGACGTACTGCACCCGGACCGGCCCGTGCCCGACGCGGGCGGCCCACACCGGCCGGCCCTCGTTGGTCTTGCCGATCGTGCGGACGTCGACGCGGCCGTGGCTGCGGTGGGCCAGGTCGGCGAGGATCGGCCCGATCGCCTCGTTGGCCGGGCGCGGGTCGACGCTGGGCCAGCCGGGCGCTGGGGCGGCGTGCGCGGGAGCGGAGAGCGTGGTCAGGGCCATCGCCGTGGCGGTTGCCAGCGCGAGCAGGGGACGCGGGCGAATTCGCATAGCGCCCAAACTGTCACAACCCGCAACCGGCTGACAAGGTTAGAGTGCAGCCTGTGAAGATCGCCATCGTTGGCGAGACGAGGCCTGGCGAGCGGCGGGTCGCGCTTGTGCCCGGGCTGGTGTCCCGCCTGACCGACGTGGGCCAGGAAGTCGTGGTCGAGCCGGGTGCCGGCAAGGCCGCGGGCTTCACCGACGAGGACTACCTCGAGGCGGGCGCGTCGGTCGCCACCGACGCGCTCGACGGCGCCGGGGTCGCGCTGGCCGTCCAGCCGCTCGCGCCGTCGCAGGCCCGCAGGCTCGCCCGGGGCGCGATCACCGTGTCGTTCCTGCCCACCGCGCAGGAGCTCGAGCTCGTCGGCGTGCTGCGCGACGCCGGGCTCACCGCGCTCGCCATGGAGCTGGTGCCGCGGATCTCGCGGGCGCAGGCGATGGACGCCTTGTCCTCGCAGTCGTTCGTCGCCGGCTACCGGGCCGCGCTGGTGGCCGCCGAGCGGCTGCCGCGGTTCTTCCCGCTGTCGATGACCGCGTCCGGCACGATCCCGCCGGCGAAGGTGCTCGTGCTCGGCGCGGGGGTCGCCGGGCTGCAGGCCATCGCGACCGCGCGCCGGCTGGGCGCGCGGGTGCGGGCCTACGACGTGCGCGCGGCCTCCGCCGAGGAGGTGCGCAGCCTCGGCGCCGAGTTCGTCGAGCTCGACCTGCCGACGCTGGAGGGTGCCGGCGGGTACGCGCGGGAGATGACCGAGGAGCGGTCGCGGCGCCAGCGCGAGCTGCTCGCCCCGCACGTCGCGGAGGCCGACGTGCTGATCACGACCGCGGCGGTGCCGGGCCGGACCGCGCCGATCCTGGTCACCGAGCAGATGGTGGCGGCGATGCGCCCCGGCTCGGTGGTGGTCGACCTGGCGGCCGAGTCCGGCGGCAACGTCGAGGGCGCGCGGCCGGGCGAGGAGATCACGATCGGCGGCGCGTCGGTGTGGGGCGGGCTGAACGTGCCGAGTCAGCTGCCCGCGCAGGCGAGCCAGCTGTACGGGACCAACGTGGTGAACCTGTTGCTGCTGCTGCGTTCCGAGGACGGCTTCGCCCCCGACTTCGACGACGAGATCGTGGCCGGCGCGTGCGTCACGCACGCCGGCGAGGTCCGCCATGCCCCTACTCGCGAGCTGCTGGCGGCGGCGCCCTCCTGAGCGCGACCGCGGTGCCGACGGTGCCGACCTTGGCCAGCATGCCCAGCCATCGGCCAGCACCAGGGTCACCGGCGCCGAGGTCGCGTGCAGCAGCACGCTTCCGAGCCGCTGGAACGCCTTGGCCACGGTCGCCGGGTTGATGAACAACAGGACCTGGACCGCGTCAACCCTGGGGTCGCGCGGCGCAGGGTCTGGCAGGAAAGCGCTTTCTCCGGTACTTTCCGATAGGAGAAGGTCCGGCACGTGATCAATGGAGCGCACCTGAATGGACCAGACGAGGCGAAGAATCCTGCAACTGCTCGGCGCCACGGCACTCGCGACCACGGCCGGCGCGGGCCTGTCCGGCACAGGTCTGGCCGGCACGGCGGCCGCGAGCCCCGGCGGAGGATGCCGGGGCATCCCGGCCGGCGGCATCGGCATGCATCTCTACACCGTCCGCGACATCCTGGCCGCCGACCCGCTCGGCACGCTCGAGGCACTGGCCGGGATCGGCTACGAGTGCGTCGGGGTAAGCGCATTCCCGCGGCCCGCGGCCGAGATCCGGGACCTGTGCCACCAAACCGGGCTCAAGCCGGTGATCCTGCACGTCGGCCACGGCGACATCGTCGGCAACTGGGCGAGGAAGCTCGCCGACGCCAAGACCATCGGCGTGCGGTGGCTGGTGCTGTCGTCCTTCCCGGGCGACATGTACACGGTCGAGGGCATGAAGCTGGGGGCCCGCCAGCTCACCGAGGCCGGCGCGGCCGCCCGCGAGCTGGGCATGGGCGTGCTGCACCACAACCACGACATGGAGTTCCGCGTCGTGGACGGTCAGGTCCTCTACGAGATCCTGCTGCACGAGACCGACCCGCGCGACGTCGACTTCGAGCTGGACATCGGCTGGGCGCACCGGGCGGGCGCGGACAGCCGCAAGCTCTTCGACGACAACCCGACCAGGTTCCCGGTGCTGCACGTGAAGGACCACGACGGCGCGGGCAGCTGGGCCGACGTCGGGTCCGGTGTGGTCGACTTCCCGCACATCTTCGAGAAGGCCGCCCGCGGCGGTGTCCGGTACTGGCTCGTGGAGCGGGACGACCAGCCGGCGCCGCTGGACACAGCGCGTAACAGCTTCGAGTACCTGGACGACGTTCGGTTCTGAGTCACGCCCCGTAACCTCGCGCGGAGGTCTGTACCACGCGGGTTTGCCGGTGTAGGCAAGGGGAATGACACAGAATTCCGATCAGTCCAGGGCATCACGGCGAACGTTCCTCGCGGCCTCGGTGGCGGCCGGCGGCGTGTCTCTCGTCGGGGTGCCCGGGGTCGCCACCGGCGACTCCGGACCCGGCGAGGACGCCGGCCGGCCGCCGCTGGCCCAGAAGCCGAGCAAGGAGCTCGAGGGCCTCCTGCGCGAGCTGGACCAGCGGCGGATCGAGGCCACCGTGCGCAAGCTGGTGTCGTTCGGCACCCGGCACACGCTGTCCTCGCAGGACGACCCGGTGCGGGGCATCGGCGCGGCCAGGGACTGGATCCTCGCCGAGCTGTCGACGTACGCGGCGGACTCCGGGGGCCGGCTGACCGTCGGGCTGCAGTCCTACGTCCAGGGTCCGGACGGCCGCATCCCCGTGCCCACGACGATCACCAACGTGGTCGCGACGCTGCGTGGCTCGGTGTCACCGGAGCGGGTGTACGTGGTGTCCGGGCACTACGACTCGCGGGTCACCGACGTCATGGACTTCACCAAGGACGCACCGGGCGCCAACGACGACGCGTCCGGCGTGGCCGTCGCGATGGAGCTGGCCCGGGTGTTCTCGAAGCGCAAGCCGGAGGCGACGATCGTGTTCGCCGCGGTGGCCGGCGAGGAGCAGAACCTGTACGGCTCGCGGTACATGGCCAAGCAGTTCAAGGCGGCCGGGACCGACGTGCAGGGCATGTTCACCAACGACATCATCGGCAGCAGCACCGCCGACGACGGCACCCGCGACCCGCACACGATCCGGCTGTTCGCCGAGGGCGTGCCCACCTCGGAGACCCCGGCGCAGGCGGCGATCCGCCGTTCGGTCGGCGGCGAGAACGACTCACCCGCGCGCCAGCTGGCCCGGTTCGCGCGCGAGGTGGCCGACAACCCCTCGACAGGCATGGACATCCGGGTGATCTACCGGCGCGACCGCTACCTGCGCGGCGGCGACCACATCGGCTACCTGGAGCAGGGCTACCCCGCGGCGCGGTTCACCGAGCCCAACGAGGACTACGCCCACCAACACCAGGACGTGCGGGTGGAGGGCGGCAAGCAGTTCGGCGACCTCGTCGAGTTCTGCGACTTCGCGTTCATCACGAGGGTGGCCAAGGTGAACGCGGCGACCCTGTGGTCGCTCGCCAACTCGCCGGGCACGCCCAAGGACGTCCGGGTCCGCACCAACCGGCTGACCAACGAGACCGATCTCGTGTGGACACGCGGGACCGAGCCGGACCTCGCGGGCTACGAGGTGGTGTGGCGGGAGACGACCGATCCGGAGTGGACACACGTGATCCCGGTCGGCGACGTCGTCGCGACCACCGTCGACATGTCGAAGGACAACGTGTTCTTCGGCGTGCGGGCGGTCGACGGGGCCGGCCGGCGCGGTCCGGTCGCGTACCCGACCCCGCAGTCCTAGGCGTCCGGTATCGCGCCAGGGCCGCGGGCGGCCGGCCCTGGCGCGGATGTCACGCCTCCGCGGCCATCCCGGCCCGGACCTCCTCGGGTGGGAGGTCCCGGTCGTGCCGGGCGATGCGCCGGCGCACGCCGAACGGGCAGCGCGGGACACCCGTCCGGTCTCCGGAGAACCCGGCGGAAATGTCGGTCCTGTGCGGCATCCTGTTTCCATGACCGACGGTCGGCTTGGACAGACGCGTCAGCCCGTGGCCACCACCAGCGAGTACGGGGTCCTCGGCGTGCGTGACGTCGACTTCCGGCTCGACCGGGTGCCCGCCGCCGCGGACCTCGCCGACCTGGTCGAGCGGCACTGGCTCGTCAGCTGGGACCTGCCGCCCGGCCGGCACGCGGCGGTCACGCTGCTGCCGCACCCGTGCGTCAACGTCGTCCACGACCGCGGCATGGTGGCCGTCGCGGGGGTCGGCAGCGACCGGTTCACCTACTCCTACACCGGGCGCGGGCGGGTGTTCGGCATCAAGTTCCGGCCGGGCGCGTTCCGGCCCTTCCTCGGCCGGCCGGTGGCCGAGCTCACCGACCAGACCCGCCCGCTGGCCACCCTGTGGGGCGCGGACGCCGACCGCTTCGCGACGGACCTCGGCGAGGCTCCTGAGCTGGGCGAGCTGGTCGCCGTGGCCGAGCGGCACCTCCGCGAGCACTGGCCGGCGCCGGACCCGGAGGTGCGGGAGATCGGCACCATCGTCCACGCGCTGCTCCACGACCGGTCGATCACCCGGGTCGAGGAGGTGTCCACGCGCTTCGGCATCCGGCCGCGCACGCTGCAGCGGCTGTTCCAGCGCTATGTCGGCGTGAGCCCCAAGTGGGTGCTGCGCCGGTACCGGCTGCACGAGGCCGCGGCCCGGCTCGCCGAGGGCACCGACACCAGCTGGGCCCACGTCGCCGCCGACCTGGGCTACTTCGACCAGTCCCACTTCATCCGCGACTTCACCCGCGCCGTCGGCATGACCCCGGTCGCGTACGCCGAGGCATGTCGCACGCACACGGCCCCGCTCAGCGCTTAGCGCGTAGAAATATCCGCACCGGTACACGGCGGCACCCCGCGCAACGGGCGCTCGAGGCCGGTGTACCGGACAAGCCGACACCGACCACCGGAACCTCAGGGGACCGTGACGGCACCCAGCCACCATCCACCTCGACACCCACACCATTCGCCGGGACGCAACGCACACTTTTGATCCCGGGGAGGCGGACTAGTGAAGTCATGCACCGACCACCGGAACCTCAGGGGACCGTGACGGCAGCCGACCACCATCCACCTCGACACCCGCACCATTCACTGGAACGCAACGCACACTTTAAATCCCGGGGAGGCGGACTAGTCGCGGTCCTCGCGCACGGACTCGATGACGATCGGCGCGGGCCGGTCCCGCCGCTGCGGCTGGACCACCTCGGAGTCGACCACGAAGATCTGCGGCGAGGCGGCCTGGCGCGCGGCGGCGCGGCGCAGCACCCGGCGGCGCACGGCCGCCCGCGTGGGCGGGAACAGCAGCAGCAACGCGAGCACGTCGGACACGAACCCGGGGAACACCACGAGCGCGGCCGCGACCCCGAGGAGCATGCCGTCGACCATCTCCGGCCCAGGGTCCCGCCGGTTGCGCACCGCGTCGCTGAACGCGGTGAGCGTGCGCATGCCCTGCCGCCGCAGCATGGCGATGCCCACCACGGACACCGCGACCAGCAGCAGCACCGTGACGAGCGCCCCGATGGCCTGACCGACCGCGACGATCACCGCGATCTCGGCCAGCAACATGACCAGCACGAGCACGAACACCGGCACGGCAGTGCCTCCCTATCCGACCTGATCCCGACACAGGTTCAACGAACGAACCGGCCCGATTGCTCCCGCCGGCCCAAGCCTGAGAACAACTCAGCAACCACGACGATCTTCTACACAACCTTGACGAACGCCAGCGGTGTGTAGAGGATGGGGAGGTCCGACCACGAGGAGGGTCCGATGGTGTCTTTCGACGCGCATCCGGACGGTTACCGGCACTGGCGGCTCCGGATCGAGGCCAGCACCGCCTGGCTGGTGCTGGACGTCGACGAGCAGGGCGGCATCGCCCCCGGCTACGAGCTCAAGCTCAACTCCTACGACCTCGGCGTCGACATCGAGCTCTACGACGCCACCCAGCGGCTGCGCTTCGAGCACCCCGAGGTCCGCACGGTCGTCGTCACCAGCGGCAAGGACAAGGTCTTCTGCGCCGGCGCGAACATCCGGATGCTCGCCGGCTCCACGCACGAGTGGAAGGTGAACTTCTGCAAGTTCACCAACGAGACCCGCAACGGCATGGAGGACGCCACCGCGAACTCCGGCCAGACCTACCTCGCCGCGGTCAACGGGTCCTGCGCCGGCGGCGGGTACGAGCTGGCGCTGGCCTGCGACCACATCGTGCTCGTCGACGACAACTCCTCGACCGTCTCGCTGCCCGAGGTCCCGCTGCTCGGCGTCCTGCCCGGCACCGGCGGACTCACCCGCGTCGTCGACAAGCGCGGCACGCGCAAGGACCTCGCCGACGTGTTCGCCACCCGCTCCGACGGGGTCAAGGGCCGCACCGCGGTCGACTGGAAGCTCGTCGACGAGCTGGCGCCGCCCCGCAAGTTCGACGAAACCGTCACGAGACGGGCCGAGGAGCTGGCGGCGCGCTCGACCCGGCCCACCGGCGCCACCGGGATCGAGCTGACCCCGCTGCGCCACGAGCACCACGTCACCACCGTGCTGGACCGGGAGGCCGGCACGGTCGCGATCACCGTCCGGGCGCCGGAGCGCGTGGCGGAGTCCCGGGACGCCGAGTTCTGGCCGCTGGCCATGACCCGCGAGCTGGACGACCTCATCCTCCGGCTGCGGACCAACGAGCCCGAGCTGGGCACCTGGCTGATCCGGACCGAGGGCGACCCGGCGGTGGTGGCGGAGTACGACCGCCTGCTGCGGGAGGCGGACGACTGGTTCGCCAACGAGATCGTCCACTACTACAAGCGCACGGTGAAACGCCTCGACGTCACCAGCCGCAGCCTCATCGCGCTGATCGAGCCTGGCTCCTGCTTCGCCGGCCTGCTGGCCGAGCTGGCGTTCGCCTGCGACCGGCAGTACGTGCTCGACGACCAGGACGCAGGCGAGGCGGGGACCATCCTCCTCACCGAGTCGAACTTCGGCACCTACCCGATGGGCAACGGCATCTCCCGGCTCGAGTCGCGGTTCTGGGGCGATCCGTCGCATGTGGACACACTGGGCAAGGAGCTGGGCACCGTGCTGGCGCCCGCCGAGGCGAAGGAGCTGGGCCTCGTCACCGACGCGCTCGACGACATCGACTGGGCGGACGAGATCCGCATCGTCGTCGAGGGGCGCGCCGCGCTCTCGCCCGACGCGTGCACCGGGATGGAGGCCAACCACCGGTTCGTCGGCCCGGAGACCGTCGAGACCAAGATCTTCGGCCGGCTCTCCGCCTGGCAGAACTGGATCTTCAACCGCCCCAACGCGTCCGGCGAGGAGGGCGCGCTGCGGCGCTACGGCACGGGGCAGAAGGCCGTCTTCGACCGGAAACGGGTGTGAGCTCATGACGACCTCGATCAACTACGAGGACAAGATCCCCAACAACGTCGACCTGTCCTCGGACCGGCGGCTCCAGCGCGCGCTGGAGGGCTGGCAGCCCAAGTTCATGAACTGGTGGGGCGAGATGGGTCCGACGCTGGAGACCCAGGGCGTCTACCTGCGCACCGCGGTGAGTGTGGGCCGGGAGGGCTGGGCGCACTTCGACCACGTCAACGTGCCCGACTACCGGTGGGGGATCTTCCTGGCCGAGCGCGACCCGAACCGCACGGTCGCGTTCGGCGAGCACCTGGGTGAGCCGGCGTGGCAGCAGGTGCCCGGCGAGTACCGGGCCGATCTGCAGCGGCTGATCGTCATCCAGGGCGACACCGAGCCGGCGTCGGTCGAGCAGCAGAAGCTGCTGGGGCTCACCGCGCCTTCGCTGTACGACCTGCGGAACCTGTTCCAGGTCAACGTGGAGGAGGGCCGGCACCTGTGGGCGATGGTGTACCTGCTGCACGCGTACTTCGGCAAGGAGGGCCGCGAGGAGGCGGAGGGCCTGCTGCTGCGCAACTCCGGCAGCCCCGACTCGCCGCGCATCCTCGGCGCGTTCAACGAGGAGACCGCCGACTGGCTCGCGTTCTTCATGTTCACCTACTTCACCGACCGGGACGGCAAGTACCAGCTCGGCACGCTGAAGGAGTCCGCGTTCGACCCGCTGTCGCGCACCTGCGAGTTCATGCTCAAGGAAGAGGCGCACCACATGTTCGTCGGCACCACCGGGGTCGACCGGGTGGTGGAGCGCAGCGCCGCGCTGGTCCGCGAGCACGACACGCTCGACATCGGGCCGCGCGGGGGCATCCCGCTCGACATCATCCAGAAGTACATCAACTTCCACTACACGGTCTCGCTCGACCTGTTCGGCAGCGAGACGTCGACCAACGCGGCCAACTACTTCACCGCCGGCCTCAAGGGACGCTGGCAGGAGACCCGCCGCAAGGACGACCACCGGCTCACCGAGGACGGTGTGTTCCTCGACAAGCCCAACGCCGACGGCACCTGGGGCCAGGAGGAGCTCTCCGCGCTGCTGGCGCTCAACCTCGACCTGCGCCGCGAGTACATCACCGACTGCGAGACCGGGATCAAGCGGTGGAACCGGATCCTGGACAGCGCCGAGCTGGACCACCGGTTCGCGCTGCCGCACCCGGGGTTCAACCGGTCGGTCGGGGTGGCCGCGGACTTCCACGTGACCCCGGACGGCACCATCGTCGACGAGGCGACCTGGCAGGCCGCGAAGCACAAGTGGCTGCCGACGGGCGAGGACCTGGCCTTCGTGCGCTCGATGATGCGCCCGGTCTACGAGCGGGGCAAGATAGCGAGCTGGGTCGCCCCGCCGCGCAACGGCATCAACGGCAAACCGTTCGACTACTCCTACGTCTATCTCCCCTGAGCCCGAGGCGGTCGACGATGACTCCCACCAACCTGTTCAACGCGGCCGACT
This sequence comes from Actinophytocola sp., assembly GCF_036402745.1. Taxonomy (GTDB): domain Bacteria; phylum Actinomycetota; class Actinomycetes; order Mycobacteriales; family Pseudonocardiaceae; genus Actinophytocola. The sequence goes on from NZ_DASWSJ010000020.1 coordinate 11,682, forward strand.
ACTTACTCGACCGGCAGCTCCGGTACGGCAACGGGGACCGTCCCGCGGTCGTGTGCGGGCCGGTCACGCTCACCTACGCCGAGCTGGCGGCGGAGACCCGGCGGGTCGCCGCCGGGTTCCGGGCCATCGGGGTGCGCCCGGAGGAGCGGGTCATGCTCTGCATGGCCGACGGCGTCGAGCTACTCACCGGCATCCTCGGCGCGATGTACCTGGGTGCCGTGCCGGTCCCGGTGTCCACCATGGTCACCGGCGGCGAGCTCGCCACCGTGCTCGAGGACTCGCGGGCGCGGGTGCTCTGTGTGTCGGTGGAGTTCGCCGACGCCGCGCGGACCGCGCTCGCCACGGCCGGCGAGGTGACGCACGTCGTCGTCGACGGCCCGGCCGACCTCGACGCGATCCAGTGGAGCGAGCTGCGTGCCGGGGGCGAGGCCGGCCCGCCGTACCCCACCTGGCCGGACTCGCCCGCGTTGTGGCTCTACACCTCCGGCACCACCGGCATGCCGAAGGGCGCGATGCACCGGCACGGCAGCGTGTCCGACGTCGCCGAGCTGTACGGCCGGGGCGTGCTCGACCTCGTGCCGGAGGACCGGTGCCTGTCGGTGGCCAAGCTCTTCTTCGCCTACGGGCTGGGCAACTCCGCGTTCTTCCCGCTGGCCTGGGGTGCCACGACCATCCTCGAACGGGCCCGGCCGACGCCGCAGGTGATGGCCGCGCTGGTCGCGTCCGCCAGGCCCACGCTGTTCTTCGGCGTGCCGACGTTCTACTCCGCGCTGCTCCACTCCGACGTCCCGGACGACACGTTCTCCTCGGTGCGGCAGGCGATCTCGGCCGGCGAGCCGCTGCCGCCGGTGCTGTACTCCCGGTTCCGCGAGCGGTTCGGCGTGGAGATCCTCGACGGGCTCGGGTCCACCGAGGCACTGCACATCGTCCTGTCCAACCGGCCGGGCCAGGTCCACCCCGGGTCGTCCGGCACGCCGGTCGACGGCTACCGGGTGGAGATCCGCGACGAGCACGGCGTGCCCGTCGAGGCGTCCGGCCAGCCCGGTGACCTGTACGTGTCCGGCCCGTCGGTGGCCACGGGGTACTGGTGCAACACGGCGGCCACCCGGCAGGTGTTCCAGGGCCAGTGGCTGCGCACCGGTGACACGTACGTGCGCAACGAGGACGGCACGTACACGTGTCTCGGCCGGTCCAACGACATGCTCAAGGCGGGGGGCATCTGGGTGTCGCCCGCGGAGGTGGAGGAGCGGCTGCTGGAGCACCCGGACGTCGCGGAGGTCGCGGTCGTGGCCTACGAGGACGACGACGAGCTGGAGAAGCCCGTCGCGTGCGTGGTGCCGGTGGCCGGGCGCACCGTCGACGCGGTCGCGCTGGTGCAGTGGTGCCGGGACGGGCTCGCCGCGTACAAGCGGCCGCGGGGCGTGGTGCCGATGACGGAGCTGCCGAAGACCGCGACCGGCAAGATCCGCCGCAACGTGCTGCGCCAGCTGGTCGCGGAGCAGCTGGTGGTGCGCCCGGCCGGGCCACCCCCTGCCGAGGAGACGGTGCTGACCTGATGCTGGACGGGATGGCGCTGGTCGACGCGCACGTGCACGCGCCCCGACTGGCCACGCTGAAGCCGGCGTGGCGGGAGTGGGCCGCGGAGTTCGCCGGCGGGTACGACTGGCGCTCGGCCTACGACGCCGCCGGCGACCCGGTGCCCGCCGGCCTGGACGAGCTGCTGGAGTCCGAGGGCGTGGACCGCGCGCTGCTGTTCTGCGAGTACAGCCCGCGGGCCACGGGCATCCAGCCGATCGAGGACAACCTGCCGCTGGTCGAGCACAACCCGGTGCGGTTTCGCCTGGTGGCCAACGTGAACCCGCACCTGCACCACCCGCTGGCGTCCGAAGTGGAGCGTCAGCTGTCGCTGGGCGCGGTGGCGCTGAAGATCCATCCGGTGCACGGCGGCTTCTCGCCGTCGGACAAGGAGCTGTACGCGGCCTACCAGGTGTGCGCGGACCGCGGCGTGCCGGTGATCGTCCACACGGGATCGTCGACGTTCCCGGGCGCGCGGGCGCGGTTCGGCGACCCCGCGCTGATGGTGGACGTGGTGGAGGACTTCCCGACGCTGGACGTGATCTTCGCGCACGCCGGCCGGGGCTGGTGGTACGACGTGGCGGCGTTCCTGGCGCTGGCGAAGCCGAACGTGTGGCTGGACCTGGCCGGGCTGCCGCCGCGCAAGCTGCCGTCGTACTTCGCCCGCTTCGACCTGGAACGGCTCGCCGCGAAGATGGTGTTCGGCACGGACTGGCCCGGGATTCCCGGGGTGGCACGCAACGCCCGCGCACTCACCGAGCTGGGGCTGCCGGGCGAGGTGCTTCGCGGCGTGCTGGGAGGCAACGCCGCGAAGCTCTTCCCCGGCCTGGGCATCTAGCGCCCTTCCGGGACCGCCCTCAGCGGGCCAGCACCAGGTACGCCAACCCCAGCACGCCCCGGTACGCCGTCAGGTACTCGCGTTCCCGCTCGTCCTGGCGCTGCCGCACCTCCGCCGCGCGCGGGTCGTCCGCGTTGGCCAGCAACCATTCCCGCTGGCCCGCGCGGTGCCGCGACTCGAAGTCGTCCCACTCGCGCTGGTCGGCCGTGCTCAGGTGCAGCACCTGCCAGCCGGCCTCGCCGGCCGCGGCCACCAGGTCGGCGAGCGGTAGGACGTCGTCGCCGAAGATGGCGTGGGCGGCCTTCGTCGGTGGGGCCGCCCAGCAGCCGTCGCCCACCAGAACCCGGCCGTGCGGCACGACCTCCGCGAGTGCCGCGAGCATCGCCCGGCTGCCGCCGAACGCGTGCGACGCGCCGACGCACAGCGCCCGGTCGGCGGTGCCGTGCCAGTCCTTCGCCTCCTGCTCGACGAACGCGACCGGCAGGCCGCGGTCCCGGGCCGCCCGCCGCCCGCGGTCGAGCGCATCGGCGTCGGTGTCGACCCCGGTCCCCGCGCCGCCGCCGCGGGCGACGGCGCGGAGCAGCAGCTCACCCCAGCCGCAGCCGAGGTCGACGATGCTCCCGTCGAGGCCGAGCCGGTCCAGCAGCAGGTCGGCGTGGTCCTCGGCGAGCGGGGTGTTCCACCGCATGCGCGCGTACCGCGCGGCGGCGAGCGTGTCGGTCACTTCAGGTAAACCCTTTCCTGGGTGATGGGGTAGCCGGCGCGCGCGAACGTCGCCGCCATCGGGGTGTTGGTGGTGTCGGTCTCGGCGGTGATCTGCCCGGCGCCCTCCGCGACGAGCAGCTGGGTGGCCTCCAGCAGGAGGTCGTAGGCGTAGCCGTGGCCGCGGTGCTCCGGCACCACGCCGACGATGGCGATGGTGGCGCTGGCGTGGTTGCGGCCGGGCACGGTCAGGCCCACCAGCTCACCGGTGTCGGTGTGGGCCAGCCGCCACCACTCACGCGGCGACGGCATCCAGTGGAGGAACGCCAGCTCGTCACGCGCTGCCGCGTCCGCGCCGCCCCGCTCCATCGCGCGCTGCTCGTGCGCGTCGAGCGAGCCGTGCGCGATGCGCCGCAGGACGTCGAGGATCACCTCGTCGTCCGGCTCCGGCGTGAACCGCAGCCGGCCAGGGCGGTCGTGGAGCCCGGCGGCCGGTGTCCAGGTGTAGCGCAGCCGCTCGACGAACCGGTGCATCCCGGCGCGCTCGGCGACCTCGATGCGGGCCTCGCCGGCCGTGCGCGCCGCCGGGTCGTCCCGCCAGTGCGGCGGCAGGACCAGGCAGTACTCGGCGTCGATGCCCGCGGTCCGCAGCAGCTCGACGGCCGCGTCGGCCTCCCCGTCGAGGAAGTCCAGCCAGTCCAGCGCGATCGGCTTGTCGTCGTCCGGGCCGGCCCACCAGGCGGCGCGGGCCACGACCCGGCCGTCGCGCAGGGCCAGCCAGGTCCACTCGGGACGGTACTGCCCGAGCGCGATGAGCTCGCGATAGTCGCGCCCGGTCGACTGAATGCCGACGAGCCCGGGTTCGATGAGAGACAGGAACAGCTCCTCCTCGCCCGCGACGAGCGGGCGAACGACCAGGTCGGTCATGTGAGTCCTCTGTGGCTCGCGCGCTCCCTCAGGCCCGCGAGAACGCCCGAGCCGCGGGGTGGGAGCGCATGGTCGAGTAGGCGAACATCGCTCTCACCTCCTTCGCTCCGAGGGCGTGCCGGAACTCAAGCACAGCGGCCGCGCGGTCGTCCACCGAAATTGTCGTACCCCCGTGGCAGAGTTCGCGACATGCCGAACCTGACCCGTCACCAGCCCGCCACCACCCCTGATGACCTGGGCAGACTCTTCGTCGAACGGGCCAACGCGGGGGATGTCGAGGGGCTGGTGGCGCTGTACGAGCCGGCGGCCGTGCTGGCGTTCCCGAGTGGTCACTTCGCCACCGGCCACGCCGAGATCCGCGCCGTCTACCAGGACCTGGTCGCGCACGCGCCCGTGTTCGAGCCGGGTGCCCAGGAGCCGGCCATCGTCAGTGGCGACCTGGCACTCACGTCGACCCGGCTGGTCGGCGGCGCCATCACGGTCGAGATCGCCCATCGTCAGCCCGACGGCACCTGGTTATGGGCCATCGACCAGCCCAACATCCTCGGGTAGGTCCGAGGTGGGGGCCGCATGACCTTCGGGAAGCGCGTGCGTCGTGGGCTCGTCGTTCGTGGCTGAGCAAGGGCTCGGCAGATTCAGAACGTGGCTGGCGCCTATGCACTGGCCAGTTCGGTCCAGCGGGTCTGGGCTCGGGTGCGCCAGTCGTGGTGTTTCTCGTTGAAGAGGGTCGCCGCTGTGGTGCCGGGCCATTGGGTGGGGAGCAGGTCCGGCGGGAGCTGGGGGTCGAGGAACGGGAAGCGGCGCCATTCGTGCACCAGGAGGGTTTGCGCGCGGAGCACGGCGTCCGGCGAGTCGGGCGCCAGGGCGGCGAACTCGGCGACGAACGTGTCGTACCGCTCGGACACCTCCGTCAGGTTCCACGCGCTCGCCACCATGTCGCGTTCCTGGCCCAGCGCACCATAGTTGGCCAGGAACGACATCGCCTGCCCGGACAGGTCCAGCTCGTCCAGGATCAGCTTCGCGTCGGACTCGGCTCCCAGGTGCGGGGTGATCCAGACGCCCGCCGTGGGGGAGCCGAAGCCTGCCCAGCTGAGCCGGGTGCGCAGCTTGTGCCGCAGGTCGCGCATCGTCTCGGGGACGGATACGAGCAGCACCAGCCACCGGCCGTCCCAGGGACGCCCGCTGCTGCCGAAGCCGTAGATCCGCTCGGCCCCCTCGGCCAGCAGCCGCCGGCCGGGGCGGGTGAGGCTCCAGCGCACCCGGCGGCCAACACGATCGGAGCTGAGCCAGCCCTCGGCGGCGGTACGGGCCAGCGCCTGCCGGGCCGCCTTCTCCTCGACACCGAACAATCCCAGTACATCGACCAGGGTCGCGGTCCACACGGGCGTACCCGACGGCAGGACGAACTCGCCGAGCACCGTGGTCAGCAGCGAGCGCGCACTACCCCCGCTGACCTCGCGTCGCCGGCTGACCACCGGTCGCGACCCTGCCGCCGCCATGGATACTCCCCACATTCGTGCCGCATCGTCACGAATAAGTATCGCATCGAGGCGCCGCTACCAGAGGCCCGGCGGCAGATACCCCTCGAGCGTGAGCAGCCGCCGCTTGGACTCGACCCCGGTGCCCCCGCTGAACCCGCCGAGCCCGTCCCCGGCGACCACCCGATGACACGGCACGACGATGGGAATGGGGTTGCTGCCCATGATCGAGCCGATGCCCCGCGGCGGAACCCCCGACCCGCTGCGGCTGGCCAGCTCCCCGTACGTGACGACCTTGCCGTACGGCACCGTCTCGTACAGCGTGCGGAGCACCCGCCGCTGCGCGGCCGACATCAACCGCCAGTCGACGTCGAGCTCGAAGACCTGCCGCCGGCCGCCGAAGTACTCCCGCAGCTGCCCCAGGATCCCGGCCGCCGCCGACGGTGAGTCCGCCTCCGCCAGCCCGAGCCGGGCCGAGATCGCCGCGCGGATGTGCGGCGAGTCGGTGAACGCGGTGGCCACCAACCCGTCGTCGGTGACCGCCGCGAGGACGTCGCCCAGCTCGGTGGGCACACTGCCGAACGCCACGCTGCTGTCCGCCATATCAGCCATTATGGGGACACCACCGACAGAAAAGGCCACCCCAAACGTCAGGCGGATTGTTCGGAGTCACCGATTCGGGGGAACGGCGAGGTGGAAAAGACCACCTCGACCGCCACCTCGAAGTGCTCCGCGATGCGCAGCGCGAGATACAGCGACGGGCTGTACTCGCCCCGCTCGAGGTACCCGATGGTCTGGTAATGGACCCCGAGCGCCTCCGCGAGCTGCCGGCGCGAGACCCCTCGCTCGACCCGCAGGACCGCGATCCGGTTGTAGATGACCTCACTCATGTGCGAACTCACGTCACCCGCTGCATCGCCTTCTGGCGGCGTTCCGCCACGCTGGACCCGGACTCCCGGCGTGCCATCCTCCGCAGCACGATAGGCGCCACGATCAGCCCGGCGACCGCCCAGGCAGCGAGCACCCCCAGTGTCTCGAGGTGCCGCCACGACCCGCCGATCTCCACCGCGGCCAGGTCACCCGGCAGCATCGCCGCGCGCATGCCCAGGCCGAGCCAGTAGATCGGGAACACCTGCGCGACCCCCTGCAGCCACCCGGGGAAGCTCGCCATCGGGTAGAAGATCCCAGAGATCGCGACCAGCCCCATCACCGGCAGCATGATCACGCCGGCGTTGCGCGGGTTGCTGAACATCGACCCGAAGATCGCGCCGAGCGGCAACGTGGCGGCGAGGCCCAGCACCATCACCCAGAGCAGCATCAGCCACGCGGTGACGTTGGTGAGCGCCAGCCCGTCCAGCATGAACACGCTGGGCGTCAGGATGATCGCCATGCTCGCGAGCGTCATCCCGGAGATCAGCACGAGCTTGCCGATCAGGTAGCCGAGCATCCCGTTGGGCACGGCCTTCGCGCGCAGCAGCGTGCCGTCCTCACGCTCCAGCGCCAGCCCCATCATGAGCGTGACCAGGCCGCCGAACGCCACGTTCATGCCCAGCACGCCGGGCAGCGTCCGCGACCCGAGCGAGAAGCTGGTGCCGGGCACCGCCGCGTCCCGCATGAAGAACATGACGACCAGGAAGATCGCCGTGGGGAACGCGTAGTTCCACAGGTCCTGGGCGTTGGTGAAGGTCTGCTTGATCTCGAGCCGGCCACGGATCACGCCGGCCCGCGCGGCCCACATCGTCGGGCTCATCGGGTCACCACCTCGAACTCGCGGACCGCGGCGTCCTCGCGGCCCGACTCGAACTCCTTGACCATCGCCATGTAGACGTCCTCAAGGCTCGCCCGGCGCACCTCGAGGTCGGCGACCGCGGTGTCGTGCTTGATGAACAGCTCCCGCACGAACCCGGTCGCGTCCAGCGTCGAGTGCACGAACCGCTGGCCGTCGATGGTCCACTTGACCTCGGCCTCGGTGGACATCCGCCGGGCCAGCTCGTCGGCCGAGCCGTCGGCGATGATCGTGCCGCCGGCCAGGATCAGGATCCGGTCGGCCAGCTTCTCCGCCTCGTCCAGGTCGTGCGTGGTCAGCAGGATCGTCGTGTTCTCGTCGGCCAGCCGGTGCACCAGGTCGTGGAACTCCCGCCGCGCCTCCGGGTCGAAGCCCGCGGTCGGCTCGTCCAGGAACAGCAGCTCCGGCCGCCCCACGATGCCGATCGCCACGTCGAGCCGGCGGCGCTGGCCACCGGACAGCTTGTTGATCTTCTTGTGCGCGTGCTCGGTGAGGCCCACGACCTCGACCAGCTCGTCCGCGTCCCACGGCCGGGCGATCCGGTCCGTGGAGTACGGCGTGTAGTACAGCCCCAGGTGCTCGAGCAGCTCGCGCACCCGCCACCGCCCGTGGTCACGCCACGACTGCAGCACCACCCCGAGCCGCGCCCGCCAGTTCTCGTCCCCCTTCGCCGGATCCACGCCCAGCACGGAGACTTCTCCCGCCGAGCGCATCCGGAACCCCTCGAGGATCTCGATGGTGGTCGTCTTGCCGGCGCCGTTGGGCCCCAGCAGCGCGACCACCTCGCCGGGACGCGCGATGAAGTTCACCCCGGTCAGGACGTCCGTCGTCCCGTACCGCATCCGCAGATCACGGACCTCGAGGACAGCGTTCCCCTCCACCTGGCGCTCCTCCCGCACCGGCGCGTCCGCCTCGTCTACCACGGCCACGGTCCACCTCCTATCGAATGTGTCGGTCAAACGATAGCAGGTGTACTACATCTCATCGCAAGGGTCTTATGTGCGCGCGGGCCGTGATGACCGCGACGATGTTCCGCGCGACCAGGTCGGAGGCCGCCGGGAGCAGCCACGTCTGGTCCCGGCCCTCGATCCGCACGGCGGGCCCCGCCGGCACCTCGACCGACCGCGTCCTGCGGCCGACCGGGGTCCACGTCGTGTCCTCGCGCTGGTCCTCCACCCGGACGTCGACGAGCGCCCGCCACGGGATGACCACCCGGGACGTGCTGCCCTGCCGCAGCCCGCCGAGCCGGTCGAGCACCAGGCGGGCGTCCTGGACGCGCAGCCGAGGGCGCTGGCCGGGCAGCCGGAAGCTGATCTCCAGCCGGGACCCGACCACGTCGGCGGCGACCGGCCGGCTGAGCACGTACTCGGCGAGCCGGCCCACCTCGTAGCCCAGCCAGATGATCGCCACCCCGAACGCGATGTCGGGCAGCGAGCCGCTCAGGTCGTCGACCGCGAGCGGGACGAGCAGGCCCAGCCCGACGGTGAACAGCGCCACGACGAAGCACGCGGTGGGCCAGGACGTCATCCGGTTGCGCCACAGCAGGAAACCGGCGGTGACCGCAGCCGGGAGGATCGCCTGCTGCCAGCCGGTCGCCAGGTCGGTCCAGGTGGCGAGGACCAGCGCGCCGACCCACGGCCCGAACGCGGCGAGCACCATCAGCGGCACCGCGACCACCCAGCGCGGGGTGAGCCCGGGTCCGTCGGGCAGCGGCACGACCGGCTTGCCGGCCGGCGTCGCGGGCACCGCGCTACTCGGAGGCCGGTCCGGAGAACTCGGGCCGCCGCCTGCCGCGGATCGCCGCCACGCCCTCGGTGACGTCCGGCCCGTCGAAGCCGAGGAACTCCAGGCCGAGCGAGGCGTCGAAGATCGGGCCGGCCTGGCGCAGCCAGTTGTTCAACGCGTACTTCGTGAACCGGATCGCCGACTGCGAGCCGGCGGCCAGCCGGCGGGCGACCTTCCGGGCGGTCTCGTGCAGCTCGTCCGGCTCGACGCACAGCGACACGAGCCCGATCCGCTCGGCCTCCTCGCCGGACAGCGGCTCGCAGGTCAGCAGGTGGTACTTGGCCTTCGCCAGCCCGCACAGCAGCGGCCACACGATCGCCGCGTGGTCGCCGGCGGCGACGCCGAGCTTGGTGTGCCCGTCGATGATCCGCGCGTCGCGGGCGGCGATCGACACGTCGGCGAGCAGGCCCGCGACGAGGCCGGCGCCGACGGCCGGGCCCTCCATCGCGGACACGATCGGCTTGGCGCAGTTGATGACGTTGTAGACGAGGTCGCGGGCCTCGCGCAGGACCCGGATGCGGACGGCGAAGTCCTCGGCCATGTCGGTGATCAGGTCGAGGTCGCCGCCGGCGGAGAAGACGCCGTCCTCGCCCCGGATGATCGCGACCCGCACGTCGGGGTCCTTGTCGATCGCCTGCCAGACGTTGGCGAGGTCGCGGTGGCCCTGGTGGCCGACGGCGTTGAGCCGGCCGGGCGCGGACATGGCTACCTCGAGGATCCCGTCGCCGAGGTCGGCGAAGCGCAGGCTCGAGAACTGGGTGGCGTAGTCGTACACGTCCCCATGCTTACTCGATCGCGCCCCCGCGCACCCAGTAACCCCGGAAGTAGAC
>NZ_DASWSJ010000021.1:0-22916 GCF_036402745.1 Actinophytocola sp.
GGCACACCTGATCACCACCATCCCCGAACGGTGCGCAACCTGGGCCTGGTCCCACTGGCGCCGACGCCACCAACACCGCGCCAAACAAGCCCACTACCAGCGAAGACACACCCGAGATCACGAAGTGCTGCTGGAGTACTAAGGCCTGTCTCGTAGATCTTTGTGTGAAGTCCTGCGCCGACCACCGGAACCTCAGGGGACCGTGACGGCACCCAGCCACCTCGATACCCGCACTGTTCGCCGGGACGCAACGCACACTGTCAATCCCGGGGAGGCGGACTAGTTCTTGAAGTACGCGCTGCCCTCGACGTGGCCGTGGCCGCAGACCGAGCCGAAGGCGTAGGTGACGATGAACGCCTGGGTGTCGTCGGGCGGGATGACCCGGGCCCCCGCCGACGGCGGCTCGCACGGGCCGTTGACCGGCTCGTTGCCGCTGGGCACCACGCCCCAGTGCAGCTTCTTGGCCGCGGTGTCGCCGGGCTTGAGCGTGACGAGGGTCGGCTTGGGGTCGAGCGTGCGGGTGAGGTCGGTCGGCGTCGGCTTCCCGTTGGCGTCGATGAACTGCAGGCCGCCGTAGCCGTAGAGGGTGCACGTCGCGTCGGTCTTGTTGGTGACCACGAGCTGGGCGTACCGGTTGCCGGCCGCGGCGTCCTCGGGCCGCACGACACCCTCGAGATCCTGCGCGGTGCACTTGGTGCCCTGGCCGGCCGGGGCGCGCTCGGTGCTGCTGGTGCTCGGCCCGGTGCTGGGGCCGGCCGTCGGCGACGACGGCGTGGTGCCGGCCGGTGGGGTGGCCGGCTGACTGTCCCCTGTGGACCCTCCGGACGGGTTGCCGCACGCGCTCAGCAGCGCCACCAGACCGACGGCCACGCAGGTGGCCACCCGAGCTCGCCGGACCATGGCGATCACCTCCCAGTTTCGCTTACCGGTCCTACCAGAAGAGACGTCCGCGCGCCGGTCAGGTTGCGCCCCAAGGGGTGGTGAGCGAGCGCATTCCGTCGATCGGGTCGGCCCAGACATATGCCCACGCGATGGTGCCGCCGGCGAGGGTCACCCGGACCCGCCGGTACTCCTCGCCCTCGTATTCGTCCACAGTGGACAAAGCGGTGGCCGGCGCGGCGAGGTCGACCACCCAGCCGCAGACACCCGGTCCGGCGCCCAGGCGCAGTGCCGGGTAGCCGAGGCCCGTGTCGAGCAGCGTGCCCGGCAGCTCGGCGCGGTGTGGCTCGCCCGTGACGTGCGGCTCGAGCATCGGCCAGTGCGACGCGCCGGGCTGCAGCGTGCCGTAGACGAACAGCCGGCGCGGGTGGTCCGCGGCCACCGGCGCGCCCTCGACCACCAGCAGCGCGAGGCCGTCGTCCGGCGCCGGCTCGCCCACCAGCGCCGCCGCGGCCGCCTGCGGGACGTCCGCGCAGCGCACCGGCCGGCCCTCGACCAGCAGCGGGTACCGGACCGTCCGGGCGCTGTCGCTGCTCTCGGCGGCGACGTAGGCGAGCGGCGCCTCGACGAGGGCGCCGTCGTCGAGCCGGACCTCGCCGGTGGTGACGTGCGCGAGCCGGTAGCGGTTGCCCCGGCCCTCGCACCGGTCGAGCACCTCGACCTGCTCGGGCGTGGCGAGCCAGACCGCGTGCTCCTCGGTGACCCCCGGCGCCGCGGCGAGCGTGGCCGGCCGCTGGTCGTCGACCACGCGCAGCCCGGCCGCCCACACCGCGGCGAGCCCCGCGCACCGGGCGCGCAGCAGCACCGCGGGGCCCGGCAGGCCGAGCGCGCCGCGCAGCCAGGTGAGCTTGGCGGGGTTGACGTTCGAGCCGTAGGACAGCACCGGGACCCGCCCGGCCAGCGGGGTCGCGTCCCGGTCGGCGAGCCACTCGTCGAGGTCGCTGCCGTCCTCGAGCCGCCAGCCGGACAGCGCGCCGTGGTCGGGCCGCAGCGGGTGGCCGGTGGCGTCGTCGTGTGCGTAGGAGCAGCCCGGCCGCGCCCCGGGATAGGGCACGGCCGGGTAGTCCTCGTCGGCGAACGGCACGCCCTCGAACCTAGTGTCCGGGCCGGGACACCAAGGCCTGTCTCGTAGATCATCGTATGAAGTCCTGCGCCGACTGCGCCGAGCACCGGAACCTCAGGGGACCGTGACGGCACCCAGCCACCACCCACCTCGATACCCGCACTATTCGCCGGGACGCAACGCACACTTTAAATCCCGGGGAGGCGGACTAGCGCGGCAGGCGTTTTCCGGGCGGGGCGATGATGTAGGCGATGCCGCCCGAGCCGCCGGAGATGCCGCCGCTCGCGTTGTGCCGCTTGGTGCGCAGCCAGATCGTCTCGAACTGCTCGCGCTTGTAGACGTTGCGCACGGCGTCGTCGCTGCTGGAGGCCGGGTCGTTGGCGATCACGTCGCCGGTCTCGGTGAAGCCGACGATCACCATGATGTGCCCGGAGGTGCCGTAGCCCGCGCCGTCGAGCTCGGAGGCGAGGAACGACTGCGAGGTGATCACCGGGATGCCGGCACGGATGTAGCGCTCCACGTCCGCGAGCGAGCTGAGCCGGGTGATGTGCGCGGCCAGGCCGTAGCTCGCGGCGTAGGCGGTGTTGAACGGCCAGTTGCCGGTGCCGTCGTAGTCCTTGTCGTAGCTGAACCGCGCCGCGTGGTCGACCTGTGGGTCCTGATAGGACGGATCGACCCAGGACAGGTCCGCCGCGCTCGGCCCGCGGCCCCAGTACCTGACGACCATCGCCGTCGAGGTCGGGCTGCACCACGCCTCGCCGCCTCCGCCGTACTGCGGGTACTCGCCGGCGTGGATGTTCTGGGAGAAGCGCGGCACGGGCAGCTCGCGGCCCCACGCGCCGGCCGACGGGCTGGTGGGCACGGTGAACCGGTCGGGGATGGCCGAGGTCATCGCGCCGACCATGCCCAGCGTGGGGGAGACGCGGGCGCCGGCCGCGCGGTAGAGGGTGACGCGCAGCTGGTAGGAGCGCAGCGTGGCGCCGGAGTTGGCGACGAACGTGTCGACGTCGACGTAGCCGGTCGCGTCCTCCTGGTTGGGGACGGTCGTGCGGATGACGTCCTGGTCGCCGAGGGCCCAGCGGCCCATGACGTACCAGGCGGTCGTGGCGCCGGTGCTCGAGCGGCCCTGCATCTCGACCTGCAGCCAGGTGCCGTCGGGTGTCGTGGCGTTCCACGACGCGACGAGCTGGGTGGCGCCGAAGCCCTGCTCGTAGGACTGCGAGGTCCAGCGGCCGTACTCGTAGGTGCGGGTGGTGCCGAGGTCGGGCTCGGTGTGCTCGACCGTGCCGGCCGGAGCGCCGATGCGCAGGCCGCCGCCGGGGGCCGGAAGCAGCCCTTCGGCGTGGCCTTGGTGGAACTCGCGCGTCGAGCGCCACTGGTGGAAGTCGACCGGCGCCGGGTCGGCGGTGCTGTCGTCGTGCTCGGCCGCGGCTGTCGCGGGCATGGCGGACAGTGTCAACGCGAGGGCGGCCAGCAGGGCTTTGAGCTGCATGGTGAGAATTTTCACCTGCGGGTGCCGGTATGTAAACAGGTTACGGCTGCTCTTCCTCGAGCTCGGCGATGAAGTCGGCCCAGAACTGCTCGACGCACCGCTCGTAGCGGATGCCGAGCTCGATCGTCTTGACCTGCCAGCGGTCCGCGTAGTCGACGAGCTCGTCGCGCTGCTCGGCGTAGCTGTCGGCCCGGGCCTTGTGCGAGCGGTGCCGGTCGTGGGCGAGGCGGACGAGGTCCTCGCGGCCGCCGAAGTTGGCGAAGAAGAGCTTGAGGAGGCCGAGATCGCGGACCTCGGTCTGGTCGGCGGTGGTGTCGGCGAGCCATTCCCGCAGGGCCTCGCGGCCGGCGGGGAGGATCTCGTAGGTGCGCTTGCGCCTGCCGCCCTCCTCGACGGTCTCGCTGACGAGCCCGTCGGCGACGAGGCGCGCGGGCTCGTCGTAGAGCTGCGAGTGGGCGAAGGCCCAGAAGTTGCCGATGGTGTTGGCCACCCACTGCTTGAGGTCGTAGCTGGTGGCCGGCGAGTAACTGAGCATGCCAAGGACGACATACGACGTGGCGTTGAGCTTGCGCCTCCTGCCGCGCGACTTCGGGTCCGGCACGGACGCGACGATACCGATGCGGACCGACACTTGTCGCCCGTTTGGTCTAGTCCCTTCGGGGCTTGACGGACTCACCCGCCCGGGTTAGGTCCCGCGCGGGTGTCCGCCCTGCCTCACAGCACTGCCTGGGTCTGGGTCACCCGGGCCACCAGGCGGTCCTCGTCGTCGAGCACGTCGGTCTCCACCACCACTACGCGGCGGCCCGCGTGTAGGGGCCGGGAGATCGCCGTCGCGTGGCCCTGGGTGACGGCGCGGAGGAAGTTGGTCTTCGACTCGATGGTCGTCGTGCCCGAGGAACCGGCCGGCAGGTTCAGGTACGCGCACAGCGCGCCCGTGTTGTCCGCCAGCGCCATCAGCACGCCGCCGTTCAGCGCGCCGCCCACCGTGCACAACGGCTCGGCCCAGGCCACCCGGCCGCGGACCTCCGACGGCGCCGAGGACAGCATCTCGATGCCGAGCGTCGCCGCGAACGGGACCATCTCGTGCAGCGAGGCCGTGGCAGAAGGGGCGTCGGAGGCCGCGTCCGGCGAGGTCACGACAGGTGCGCGATGTCGAGCTTGCCCTCCGCGGCCGCCGCGCGCAGGCGCTTCTTGTCGAACTTGCCGACGCTCGTCTTCGGCACCTCCTCGATGAACGCCCAGTTCTCCGGCAGCTGCCACTTCGCCACCTTCGAGGCCAGGAAGTCCCGCAGCTCGTCAGGCGTCGCCGACTTGCCCTCCGCCAGCACCACCGCCACGAGCGGGCGCTCGGCCCACTTCTCGTCCGGCACGCCGATCACCGCGGCCTCCGCGACCGCGGGGTGGGCCATCACCTGGTTCTCCAGGTCCACCGACGAGATCCACTCGCCGCCGGACTTGATGATGTCCTTCGACCGGTCGGTCAGCCGCAGGTAGCCGTCCGGCGTGATCGCGCCGACGTCACCGGTGCGCAGCCAGCCGTCGTGGAACTTCTCCGAGCCGTCCTCGCCCGGCGCGACCTTGTAGTACGCCGCCGCGACCCACGGCCCGGCCACCTCCAGCTCGCCGACCGCCTCGTTGTCCCACGGCAGCTCCTGGCCGTCGTCGTCCATGAGCCGGGCGCGGACCGACGCGGGGAACCGGCCCTGCAGGATCCGGTACTGCCACCGCTCGTCCCCGGACACGCCCGCCGGTGGCCGCGACACGCTGCCCAGCGGCGACGTCTCGGTCATGCCCCACGCGTGGATGATCGTCACGCCCAGCTCGTCGAACGCGGCCATCAGCGACGGCGGGCACGCCGACCCGCCGACCACCGCGCGGCCGAGCGGCGCGAGGTCCTGCGGCTGGTGCTTCAGGTGCGCGAGCAGCCCCTGCCAGATCGTCGGCACGGCGCCGGCCATCGTCGGCTTCTCCGCGGCGATCAGCGCGGCCAGCGGCTCGGGCTGGAGGAACCGGTCCGGCATGATCAGCGACGCGCCGACCATCAGCGCGGCGTAGGGCAGGCCCCAGGACATCGCGTGGAACTGCGGCACGATCACCAGCGCCCGGTCGGACTGGGCCAGCGCCATCGAGTCGGTCATGCACACCTGCATCGAGTGCAGCCAGATCGACCGGTGCGTGTAGACGACGCCCTTCGGGTCACCCGTCGTGCCCGACGTGTAGCACATCGCCGCCGCCGAGTTCTCGTCCACGGCCGGCCACTCGAACTCGTCGGGCTGGCCCTCGAGCAGGTCCGCGTAGGAGTGCACGATCACCCCGTCCGGCGCCTCCAGCGTGCTCGCGTCACCGTTGACGACGACCACGTGCTTGACCGTGTCGAACGTCGGCAGGACCTTGGCCAGCAGCGGCACGAGCGTGGCGTCCACCAGCACGACGTGGTCCTCGGCGTGGTTGGCCACGTAGGTGAGCTGCTCGGGGAACAGCCGGATGTTGAGGGTGTGCAGCACCGCGCCCATCGCGGGCACCGCGAGGTAGGTCACCAGGTGCTCGTTGTTGTTCCACATGAACGTGCCGACCCGCTGGTCGGCGGTGACGCCGAGGCCGCGCAGCGCGTGCGCGAGCCGGGCCGCCTCGCGGCCGACCTCGGCGTAGGTGGAGCGCCGGGAACTGGTTCCGGTCCAGGTCACGACCTCCGCGGTCGCGTGTACCCGGCTGCCGTGGCGCAACAGGTTGGCGATGGACAGTTGACCGTCCTGCATGGTGCCCAACATCGCTGTTCAAGCTCCCTGGTGACTGGTGGCGTTTCGAGGCGAACAGTAGTAGCGAATTGTCACATCTGGACATGGGTAACGCTCCGTATCAGCCCCCCAGAACGTGGGTCACCTGCGGTTTCGCCGAGAAGAATGCGCGTGTCGCGCGTATGTTCTCCCTCGTTGATGTGTTTACTGGGTCGCGGCACCGCAGGGGCACGCCCCAGGCCTGACCTGGGGCGTTGGCCGGTCGCGGACCAGCCAAGCAGTCGAGCAAGGAAGGATCACCACGGTGGCTCTGCCCACGTTGACTCCAGAACAGCGCGCTGACGCGCTGGCCAAGGCTGCGGAGGCGCGCAAGGCGCGGTCCGAGCTGTTGGCGTCGATCAAGTCCGGTAAGCAGACCATCGCGTCGGTGCTCGGGCGTGCCAAGGACGACAAGACGATCGGCAAGACCAAGGTCGCCGCTCTGCTCAAGGCCGTGCCCGGCCTCGGCGCGGTGAAGGTCGCCGCTCTGCTGGAGCAGGCCGGCATCGACCCGGACCGGCGTGCGGCTGGTCTCGGCGACCGTCAGCGTTCCGCGCTGATCGACGCGCTCAACTAAGTAGTTTCCCGAGGTCAGGGCCCGTCGGCGGTCGTCATGGCGACCACCGGCGGGCCCTTCTGCGTCCCTGGCATCCTCTGAACGTGTTCAAAATCTCGGCTCGCGAGGGTTTTGTCGCCCGCCCGCGTGGGCATGATGGGGACGTGACCCTTGGGCTGATCGCGGACTACCGACCCGGCTCCTTCCTCCTCACCTCCCCGTCGCGGGCGCTGCTGGCCACGGGTGCGCAGAACGTCGTCGACGAGCGCGACCCGGACGAGCTGTCGGCCAAGGTGACGAAGCTCGTGGTGGACTCCGACGTCCCGGTCGCGGTCGGCGCGCTGCCCTTCGACGACACCGCCGCCCCGCACGTGGTCCTGCCCCGCGCGGTCCGCTGGTCCGGGCCCGTGCACCCCACCGGCATCCACCGGCCGGCCGTTCCCGCCGTGCTGCGGGTGGTCCCGGTGCCCGCGCCGGCCGACCACGAGCGCGCCGTGGCCACCGCCGTCGCGCGGTTGCGGGCCGGCGAGCTGGACAAGGTCGTGCTGGCCAGGACGCTGCGGCTGCACCTGGCCGGGGCGGTCGACGTGGTCCCGCTGCTGGCCAACCTCGCCGCCGACAACGCCACCGGCTACACCTACGCCGTCGACCTGCCCGCGGCCGGCGCCGGGCGGCGCACGCTGGTCGGCGCCACCCCGGAGATGCTGCTGTCGCGCACCGGCCCGGTGGTGGTCGCCAACCCGCTGGCCGGGACGATCCCGCGGCACCCCGACCCCGCGCAGGACCGGCTGGCCGCCGACGAGCTCGCCGCGTCCGCCAAGGACCTCGAGGAGCACCGGGTCGTCGTCGAGACGGTGATCGAGGCGCTGCGCCCGTTCTGCCGGACGCTGACCGTGCCGGACGGGCCGTCGCTGATCAGCACCGCCGCCGTGTGGCACCTGTCCACCAGGATCACCGGCGAGCTGGCCGACCCGGGCATCTCGTCGCTGCGCCTGGCCGCCGCGCTGCACCCGACCCCGGCGGTGTGCGGCCGGCCGGTCGCGCGGGCCCGCGAGACGATCGCCGAGCTCGAGCCGTTCGACCGCGGGTTCTACGCGGGCGCCATCGGCTGGTGCGACGCCGACGGCGACGGCCAGTGGGTGGTGGGCATCCGCTGCGCCGAGATCACCGAACCCGCCCCCACCGCGTCCTCGACGATGACCCTCTACGCCGGCGGCGGCATCATGCCCGCGTCCGAGCCCCACCTGGAACTGGCCGAGACGAGCGCGAAGCTCCGCACCCTGCTGCGCGCGATGGGCCTGGACGACCTCCTGCCCTAGGCGGGCCGCCGCTCGACGACGCGCAGCTCACCGTCCACTTCGGACCCAAGGGTTCGCGGGTGACCCGTGCGCGACGGCGGAGGTGGCTCAGCCCAGGGCGGCGATGACCGCGTCGGCGTTCTGCTCGGTCACCCAGTCCGGGCCTGGGGCGTCGCCGATGACGGCCACGCTCGCGCGGTACTCCTCGCCCGCCGCGAGGTCGCTCATGTGCACCCGGGCGGGGTCCACTTCGGCCGAGTCGGAGGCCACGACCCGGGGCGGGGCGTCGAAGTCGGAGAGGGTGAACGTGCTCATCACGATCGACATGCCCTTGCCGGTCGCCTTCACCACGGCCTCCTTGCGGGCCCAGTACGTGAAGAACGCCGAGCGCCGCCCGGCCGCCGGCAGCGCGTCGAACGCGGCGCGCTCGTCGGGCGAGAACGCGATCCGCGCCAGCTCGTCGACCTCCGCGTCGCGGACCTGCTCGACGTCGACGCCCACCGGCGGCCCGTCGATCACCGCCAGCGCCACCCGCGAGCCCGAGTGCGAGATCGACACCGACGGCGCCCCGTCCGCGACGACCCGCGGCTTGCCGTGTGGCTTGCCGCAGTCGTAGCAGCTGCTGTCCAGCACCACGGCCTCCGGCTCGATGCCGAGCCGCTGGCCGGCGATCGTGCGGATCAGCGCGCGGCCGGTGAGGAACCGCAGCTGGTCGACCTCCAGGCGGTAGCGGCCGTACCGCTCGCGCTCGACGTCGTCCAGCATCGCCAGCAGGCGCGGGGTCTCCGCCGCAGGCCGGGCCCACCACACGTCGCATCGCATGGTCAGATCATGACCGGTCGCGCCCGGCCGCGAGTATGCGACCTCCGATTTCGACCGTCCGGCGCAAGGACTTGCCCCTCTTGGCGCACTACTCCAGATGGGGCTTGCGCAGAGGTTACTGTCGGGTAATTTATCCGCCAACTGTGACAGCTGTCGCACCTCACCGAGGAGGTCCGTTGCGCCGCATCATCAGCTTCATCCTGCTGGGACTCGGCGTCTTCGCGGTGGCCCTCGGCCTACTGCTGAGGTTGTACGCATACCCGCAGCTCGCGAAGATTCCGCTGGACCAGGAGTCCACGTCGGTCGCGCAGGGCGACGGCATCACCGCGCTGGTCGTGCGCACGGTCGACGGCGCGCCCCAGCCGGAGATCCGGCAGAATCTCAGCCTCACCTCGACCACCTACGTCACCGGCGACCTCACCCAGCCCGAGGTCGAGACGGACGGCAACGTCGCCGTCTACGTCGAGGCGATCAAGACCGTCGACGACGCGTCCGGCATCGTGGTCAACGCGTCGGTCCGCTCGCTGTGTGTCGACCGGTTCACCAACGAGGCCGTGGTTCCCTGCGAGGGCCAGTACACCGAGCAGGAGCAGGGCAAGCGGGTCACCGAGGACCGCGACACGATCCAGCAGCCGGGCCTGTCGTTCAAGTTCCCGTTCGGCACCGAGCAGCGCACCTACTCCTACTACGACCTCTCGGTGGGCAAGGCGGTCGACGCCAAGTTCGACGGCGAGGAAGCCGTGCAGGGCCTCAACACCTACCGGTTCGTGATGGAGGTGCCGCCGACCAAGATCGGCGACCGCGAGGTGCCAGGCTCGCTGATCGGCCAGAGCGACAAGCCCTCCGTGCGGGCCGAGCTGTACTACCAGGTCAAGCGGACCGTGTGGGTCGAGCCGGAGACGGGGATCATCGTGGTGGGCCAGCAGGAGGGCAGGCAGGAGCTGCTCGCCCCGGGCCAGTCACCCGGCGAGGGCACCACGGTCTTCGACGGCACGTTGCGGTTCAACGACACCACGATCAACGACAACGTCACCAAGGCCGAGGACAACAGGTCCAAGCTGAGCCTGCTGACCTCGTGGCCGGTGGCCATGTGGATCGGCGGCGCCGCGCTGATCGTGCTGGCGGTGATCCTGCTGATGACCGGCTCGCAGTCCGGTGGCCGGACCGGTTCCGCGCCGCCGCTGCGCAGACAACCGGCCGGGGCCCACGGCTAGTTCGTGCCCTGGCGTTTCCGGAGTACGAGAACCAGGTTCCACGAGGCGAATTCCCGCACACCGGGAACGTGCACGATCCAGGTCGCCCACCAGGGGTGATAACGCGGCAGCGCGCGCACCAGCTCGGCGTGCGCGCAATCGCGTGCCCAGCGCATCGCCGCGCCCACGGTGAATGCGAACAGGCTTTCGCCGAAACGGTTTTTCGGCTCGCGTCCGTTTCGCCGGACGAACCGGCGGCGGGCGTAGTGGCCGCCGAGGAAATGCCAGGGCGCGGTCTCGTGTCCGCCCCATGGCGAGAACCACGGCGTGAATGACGCGAAAATGGTTCCGCCGGGCTTGGTCACCCGGACCATCTCGGCCAGCATGGCCGCCGGGTCGGCCACGTGCTCCAGCACGTTCGACGAGTAGCAGACGTCCACAGAACCCGTCTGAACAGGCAGTTCCGTGCCGCTGGCGCGGACCATGCCCGCCGCGGGCTCGCCCCGGGCGGACAGCTCGCCGACATCCGGGTCGATGCCGAGGTAGCGTGCGCCGGCCGCCCGGAAACTGTCCGCGAAATAGCCCGGGCCGCCGCCGACATCGAGGATGAGCCGGCCGTCGAGCGGGGTGTAGGTGGAAATCTGGCGAACCGAGTCGGCGGCCAGGATCTGGTAGAAATGGTCCGGGTCGGACTGTTCCTTCAAAAAGGCGCGGAACAGTCGGACGGATCTGTGTAATGAGGCGTCCCGGCGGTATTCTGAATCGGTTCGCGTCGCATTACCTACCATTGGGGGTATCGCCTTCGTCGATAGTTTGGTGAACTGTACCGGCCGGTAACGTATCACTCCCTGCGAAGCGGAGATTTCATGAGCCGCGAGCACTCGTCCTCCCCGGCGGTGTTGTTCGTCAACTGGCGCGACACCGCACACCCGGAGGGTGGTGGATCCGAGCGCTACGTCGAGCGGATGGCCGAGGGCCTGGCCGGACGCGGCTACCGGGTCACCATCCAGTGCGCCGCACACGCCAACGCGCCGGCCGACGAGGTGGTCGCCGGCGTGCGCTACCGCCGGCGGGGCAGCAGGTTCACCGTCTACCTGTGGGCGCTGGTCGCGGTCGCGCGGATGCACGCGGACGTGATCGTCGACGTCCAGGCCGGCCTGCCGTTCTTCTCCCGGCTGGTCGCGCGGTGTCCGGTGCTGGTGCTCGTGCACCACGTGCACCGCGAGCAGTGGCCGGCGGTCGTCGGCCCGCTGCTGGGCCGGATCGGCTGGTGGATCGAGTCCCGGGTCGCGCCGCGGCTCTACCGCGACTGCCGCTACCTCACGGTGTCCGACGAGACCCGGCGCGAGCTCGCCGGCCTCGGCATCGCCACCGCGCGGACCACGGTGGTGCGCAACGGCCTGGACACGCCGCCCGCCGTGCACGCCGAGCCCGACCCCGACCCGACGCTGGTCGTGGTGGGCCGGGTGGTGCCGCACAAGCGGGTCGAGCACGCGGTCGACGTGGTCGCGCGGCTGGCCCGGCGGTGGCCCAAGCTGCGGCTGGAGATCGTCGGCCACGGCTGGTGGCTGGACAACCTGCGGCGCCACGTCGAGCAGCGCGATCTGGGCGACCGGGTGGTGCTGCACGGGTTCGTCGGCGAGCAGGACAAGCACGAGGTCCTGGCGCGCGCGTGGGTGCACCTGTGCCCGTCGGTCAAGGAGGGCTGGGGCATCGCGATCATGGAGGCGGCCGCGCACGGCGTGCCGTCGGTGGCCTACCGCCGGGCCGGCGGGGTCGCCGAGTCCATTGTGGAGGGCGAGACCGGGCTGCTGGCCGACGACTTCGACGACCTCGTGCGCCACGTGGACCGGCTGCTGGCCTCCGGTGACCTGCGGTCGTCGCTCGGCGCGGTGGGCCGGGCAAGGGCGCTGTCGTTCGCCTGGGAGCGCAGCGTCGCCGAGTTCGAGGCGGTGCTGGTCGAGACCGCAGGACTTGCTCGCGTTTAATGCCGCAGGTGAGCTTCGACGACGTGCGCCGGGACTGGATCCGGCTCGGCGAGCAGGATCCGCTGTGGGCGGTGTACGTCAGCGCCGACAAGCGCGGCGGGCGCTGGGACCCCGGGCAGTTCCTGGCGACCGGGCGGGCGGACGTGGCGGCGGTGGTGGCCTGGCTGTCGCGGCTGGGGTTCGGCCCGCGGTGGGGCCGGGTGCTGGACTTCGGCTGCGGGGCGGGCCGGCTGTCCCAGGCGCTGGCCGCGCACGCCGGCGAGGTGGTCGGGGTCGACGTGTCGCCGCCGATGCTGGACATGGCGCGGCGGCTCGACCCGGCTGGCCGGTGCTCGTTCGTGCTGAACCCGGCCTCGGACCTCGGCCTGTTCGCGGACGGCTCGTTCGACCTCGTGTACTCCGAGCTGGTGCTCCAGCACCTGCCGGCGCCGGTGATCGACGGCTACCTCGCGGAGTTCGTCCGCGTGCTGGCGCCGGGCGGGGTGGCGCTGCTGCAGTGCACGACTCGTCCACTGTGGACGTTCAAGGGCCTGGTGTGGCGGCTGGCGCCGGGATGGCTGGTTCGCCTGGCGCAGCGGGTTTTCCTGCGTTACCCGGCGCCGATGCGGATGACCCGGTACCCGGCGTCGCGGCTGCGTTCGGTGGTGGGGTCGGCGGGTGGCGCGGTGGTGGCGAGCGAGACCGTGGACGACCGGGCGACGCACTGGCGCTCGACCCGGTTCGTGATCAGGGGTTCGAGCCGTAGTTGACCGAGTCGCCCGACCGGCCGCCGAAGTTGTTCGGGGAGGACGGGTCGTTGAGGTTGACGCTCTTGTCCGGCGCGGACGCCGACGCGACGGCCACCGCCACCCCGGTCGCGAGCGCGAGTCCGACCAGAACGGCTGCGATGGCGCCGACGAGTTTTCCCACGGTCACAACTCCCGAGTCCGACGGTTGGACCGCCTCAGGCTACCGGCCGGTAAGGCAAGCCACAACAAGCTGAGCGTGACCGTCACCAATGCCAACGCATCCGCGGCGAGAACCGCCGGCCGCGGTGGTTTCGTGGTGGGATCCGGCGCGATCGTGCCGTCGACGCGGTAGAGGTCGAGCCACTCGCCCTCGTGGACCGGGTGCCCTTGGTCGAGCACGGCCCGGTCGACCCGGCCCGGGGTGCCGTGCTCGACGAGGACCCAGCCGATGCCCAGGTCCTTCAGGTCGCCGCCGTCCCTGATCGCCGCCGCCCGGGGGTCCTCGCCCGCGAGGGGCCGGCCGTTGACGACGAGCGTGTCGTCGATGACCGTGGTGCGCGGGAGGACGCGCGGGGCGGGGTCGAGCTGGGTGCGCTCGCCGTTCCAGCCGAACTGGCGGAAGGCCTGGAACGGCAGCGTGACGACGTCGCCGCCGCGGGGGTCGGTCGCGAGGATGTGCCGGACCTCGGCCCAGTCGGCGGGGTAGTCGACCGCCTGCAGGCGTCCCCAGCCGGCCCAGGCGAGGTCGGGCATCATCGCGATCGGGATGACCGCGGCCGCGATGACGATTCCCTTGGCAGCCTTGCTGTTCGTGCCCGCCGTGCTGGCCGCCTTGGCCGCTTTGGCGACGCCGAGGGCGAACCCGAGCGCGAACGGCAGCGCCCACCAGGCGACCCACTTCTGGGAGTCCCGCAGCAGCCCGCCGCCGGGGACGTGCGCCACGACCCAGCCGAGCAGCCCGGTGCCGCCGAGTGCCGCGACGAGCAGGCCGGCCACGCCGAGGACGAGCAGGCCCGGCCCCCACCGGCGGTGGAGCTCACGCATCCCGAGGATCGCGACCCCGACCATCGCGATGATGAGGACCGGGACGAGCGGGTTGGCCCGGCTGGCGGGGGTGACCTCGGAGTTCCAGATGCCGCCGAGGCCGAGCAGGCTCACGAGCGGGCCGCCCCAGCTCTCCCCGCGCGCCGCGAAGGCGGTCACGGCGTCCGGCGTGGACAGCCCGCCGCCCGGATGGAGCACCGCGGGCACCCACCAGGGCGCGTTGAGCGCGACGCTGACGCCGATGGTGACGGGCAGCCGCCGCACCCCACCGCAGACGATGGCCGTGCCGGCCGCGAGGAGCCCGCCGGACGGGGTGAGCACGGCGGGCGCGGTGACGAGCACGAGCACGGCGAGCTGCTTGAGCTTCGGGTCGGTTCTGAGGGCGAGGGCCGCGCGGGCGATCCAGGGCAGGCAGGCGTAGGCGAGGAGGTAGGGCCAGTGCCCGATGAACAG
Organism: Actinophytocola sp.; assembly: GCF_036402745.1. Taxonomy (GTDB): domain Bacteria; phylum Actinomycetota; class Actinomycetes; order Mycobacteriales; family Pseudonocardiaceae; genus Actinophytocola. The sequence continues at coordinate 14,351 of NZ_DASWSJ010000021.1, forward strand.
CCGCTCGGCGACGTAGGCGCTCCACCCGTAGGCGACCGCCGCGACGACCCGCACCGTCTGGGAGTCCGACGGCACGAGCAGCCCGGCCCCGAGCGGCCCGACGACGAGCGCGGCGAGGAGGAGCAGCTGCTGAACGAGATCCCCGGGCACGACGGTGGTCAGGAAGGCGACGACGGCGTCGGCCGGCACCGAGCGGGGAAGCGCCGACCCGAGCCCGAGCGAGTCGGGCAGGAGGGTTTGCCTAGGCGCGAACACCATGTCGTAGCTGAGCACGAACCCCCGCCCGAGCAGCGGCCCGAGCACCGCGAGCGCCATGGCGAGGCAAACCCCGGGCAGCACGAGACGCCGAGTTGTCCCCATGCCACCTCCCGTTCCGGAGTTGTCCACAACCAAGATCGACATCGCCTTCTTTGTCACCCCCAGCCGATAGAATGGAGCCATCGGGGTGCCCCCGGAGAGGGTGGGGGCTGTCACCGTACGCGCGTGCGCGCGGGGCTTGCTGTTTTTCGCAGGTCCGGCTGGGGGGTCTTTGGGGCTCGCTCGGGCTGCTGGGGTGGTTGAGGGCTGGGCGGTTTAGCGGGGCTGGTCCGGGGCTCTGCCGCGTCTGGCGGCGGGTTTGGCGGATTTGCCGGAGGCGGCAGGGTTCCGGGCGGCGCGGGCGACTTCTTGTGGGTGTTCACGGTGTCGGGGCTGGGTTACAGTCGCGGCTACTCGCTGGTACGGAGGGGTTGTGGCGCGTCAGGTTGCTCAGCGGGTTCGGGTGGCCGCGCTGCTCGTCTCCGTGGGTGTGGCCGGTAGCCAGGCCGCCTCCTACCTGCTCAACGTCGTCGCCGCGCGCCTGCTCGTGCCGGCCGGCTTCGGGGAGCTCGGGTCGCTGCTCGCGGTGCTCGTCGTGGGGGCCGTGCCGGCCATGGGGTTGCAGACCGTCGCGGCGTTGCGGGTGGCTCGGACGGCCGAAATGTCCACACGGGACACTGGGCAGCTGTTCTCGCTCGGGCTGGCCACCAGTGGGGTTGTCACGGCCGTCGCGGTGGTGGCCTCGCCTCTCCTCAAAACCCTGCTGCACCTCGAGTCCGTCTGGCCCGCCATCCTCGTTGCGGTCTCGCTCAGCTCGATCACGCTCATCGGGCTCTGCTACGGCATCCTCCAGGGCACCCGCCGCTTCACCGCCATGGCCGCGCTCCTCGCCACCGAAGCCGTCGGCCGGATCGGCGGCACCGTCGCCGGGCTCGTCATCACGCGCAGCGCCACCGGGGCGCTCGCCGGCACCGCCATCGGCGCGGCCGCGGTGGCCGTCGTGGGCTGGGTCGTCTGCGGGAGGCCGACGCCCGCCCGGCACCACAAGGGACACGTCGGCGAGGTCCTGCACGCCGTCCAGGCCATGCTCGCCCTCGTCCTGCTCGTCAACCTCGACCTCGTGCTCGCCCGCCACCACCTCGACGCCCACCAGGCCGGTGAGTACGCCGTCGGCGCCATCGTCACCAAGATCGCCTACTGGCTGCCGCAGGCCGTCGCCATCCTCGTGCTGCCGCGGCTCGCCAGCAAGGAGGGGCGCCGCCACGCCCTGCCGCGCGCGCTCGGCATCTGCGCGGCGCTCGACGCGGTCGTCGTGGTGACGGCGGCGGCGCTGGGACCGACCGTCGTCGGCATCATCGGCGGCGCGGACTACGCGAACGCGGACATCCCGGTCTGGCCCTTCGCCATCGCGGGCTCGCTGCTCTCGCTCGTCCAGCTCCTCCTCTTCTCCCGCATCGCCAGCGCCGACCGCCGGTCAACGGTGCTGCTCTGGCTCGCCGTCGCGGTCGAGATCGTGCTCGTGACCGCGTGGCTGCACGACGAGCTGACCGACATCGTCACCGCCGCCGTCATCGCCACCGCGTCGCTCGTCCTCGCCGGCGCGGTGGTCGAGCTCCGGTCTCGGCGGCTCGAACCAGTCGACGCAGCCCGCGACGACGGCGGCCGCGGCCAGCAGTAACGCCGCCTGCGACACCCACCCGTACGCCCACGCCTGCCCGTGGTCCAGCACCCGCCCGGTCACCGCCACCACGCACGCCACCGCGGCCCCGCCGAACGCCAGCACCCGCGGCGCCGGCGGCCACAGCGTCCGCGCCAGCAGGCACGCGATCAGCAGCACCACCGGCAGCATCCCGCCCAGCAGCGCCAGAAGCGCCACCAGCGCGACCGGGATCCACCGCCGTCCACCGGCCCGCACGTCGACGGGCCGCCGCCGCCCCGGGACCAGCACCGAGCCGAGCAGCACCAGCATCGCCACCCCGCCGATCGCGAGGCCCCGCCGGTACTGCGCGTCCGGCGCGAACGTCAGCGAGACCGTGCCGCCCGCGCCGGCGGGCACCAGCCACGCCTGCTGCCAGCCGTCGACCCGCACCCGGGACAGCGGCCGACCGTCCATTGTGGCCACCCAGCCGGCGTTCGCGTTCTCCGGCACCGACAGCACCGCCGCCGGCCCCTCGTCGACCACGACCTTGCGGTCCGTGACGTCCCACCGGGTCACCCTGGCGCTCCGCGGCCGCGGCGCCGGCGAGCTCGCGGCCGGCAGCAGGCGCAGGTCCTGCACGACGAACGCGTCCGACGGCGTGGTGCGTACCTCGTGCTCACCGGGCTGCAGGTCCACGCCGCCCTCGAGGTCGCGGCAGGTCCGGAACCGCAGTGGGCGGTGCGCCCTCAGGTCGGCCAGCGTGCCCGACACCGACGTCGTGTAGGTGAAGCCGTCGAGCTCGAGGCGCGGGCCGCCGCCGCACGGCACGGTGAACGGCGTGTTCGCGGCCAGTGGCGGGAAGTCCACGCCGGCCAGCGCCAGCTCGGTGATGCCGGCCGGCGCGCCCGGCCGCGACTCGGTGCCCGCCACGGAGATCTCGATCGACGACGTGGTCAGCCGGAACTTCGCCACCCCGTCCGGCGTCACCGGCACCGTCTGGGTCCCCTGCGGCACGGTGATCACCACGTCGGTCGGCCGCGCGCCGCCCGAGTCGTCCGCAGTGGACAGTCGCAGCCCGCTCAGCTCGTGCGGCGTGGACCAGGACAGCGTCAGCTTCGGCCGCAGGTCGGTCCCGTCCGCGATCCACGTCGTCGAGCGGTCGCCGTCCACCGCGGCCAGCGGGCCGGCCGCCGGGTCGCCGGCGAGCTGGCTCGAGCCGGACACCTGGAAACCGGGCAGCGACACGGGACTGCGGCCGCCGGCCGCGGGCAGCACGGTGCCCTCGAGCCGGTAGTTCGCCGCCGCGGACGTGGCGAACAGCCGGTGCACGCCGGACGGCTCCTCGCCGACCCGCGCCTGGCCCGCGTCGCAGCGCCCGGCCACGCACGCGTACCTGGGCTGCCCGCCGCGGGTGAACACGAAGCTCGTGGGCCGCCCCGGCGCCGGGGCCACGTCCTCGGGCACCGCCAGCGCGCGGGTCGGTGCCACCCCGGGCACCGCGAGCTCGGAGATCGCGACGTTGCCCGTCTGCCGCCCGGCCGCCACCGCCACGACCGTCACCCGCACCGTGCTCGTGAGACCCGGCGCGGTGGCGAAGCGCTGCGGCCGGCCGCCGCGCGCGACCTCGTGCTCGACGCTGCCGTTGTCGGTGGTGATCCGCACCCGGGTGACCGGCCAGCCGACCGCCAGGCTGTCCACCATGGCCAGGCTGACCTCGTTGACCTGGCGCGGCGTGTCCAGCTCGACCTCCAGCCACTGGCCGTCCGGCCCGTCGAAGCTCGACGAGCGCCACGCGGTCAGCGGGTCGCCGTCGATGGCGGCGAACGGCAGGCCGGACGGGTCGCTCCCGTTCACCGCGTCCGCGTAGCTGATCGACGTCGACGCGGTCACGTCCCGGATGCCCCGGTAGGCGGCCATGGTCTGGTGCTCGCGGCCGCGGAAGGGCAGCACGTCGGTCGAGGGCCTGCGCTGGCGCGCCGGCTCGTCGGCGGTCAGCGTCTGGCTGAGGTTGTCCCGCACCCGGCCGACGTTGCGCTCCCGGTGCCGCAGCCCGTCGGTCACCAGCCACTCGCGCGACCCCGCCAGCCCGCCGTCGCCGGCGAGCACGGTCGGCGCGCCCGCGTCGAGCACGCCGGCCTCCAGCAGCGGCAGCAGCGACTCCGGCCCGCCGCTCACCGTCGGGATGTCCTCGGCCGCGACCACGCTGGCCTGCGGGACCGCCCGCTCCACCTCGTAGATCTCGATCGACGGCACCCGCCCCACCCCGGGCAGCGGCACCGCCGGGCCGAAGTCGGCGATCCGGCGCAGCCCGTCCGAGCCGGCGAGCCCGGCGCGCAGCGCCGCGGGTGGCGGCGCGTCGGTGCCGTCCTGGTCGATGTCGTTGCGCAGCAACAGGTACCGGTAGCCGGCGCGGGCGAGGAAGGGCGCCAGCGCGGGTGACCCGCGGGCGTCGGCGAGCGCGTCCTCGACCGCGTCCATGATCCGCGTGTTGCCCTCCGACCCGAGCGGGATCTGGCTGCGCACCGCCCACGGCGAGCGGGCCAGCGCCTGCGCGGGCTCGTCGACCGTGCGGCCCCACGTGTAGTCGCCGAACCCGGACCCCGGCAGCAGCAGCGTGCGCGCGTTCGGGTCGGTCTTGCCGAGCCAGGTCATCGCCGCGCGCCAGTGGTCCGGCACCTCCGACCAGCCCGGCCCGGGCCGCAGCGTGAACAGCCACGCGGGCGCGGCCATGACCGCCACCAGCAGGGCCGCGACCGTGAGCCGGGCGCGGGTGGCCCGCAGCGCCGACGTGCCGCGGGCCATGCCGGGCAGCCGGCCGGTGATCGCGTGGGTGAACGCGAGCGTCAGCGGCAGCCGCAGCACCGGCTCGAACTTGTGCACGTTGCGCAGCGGCGCGAGCGGCCCGTCCAGCAGGTCACGCACGGTGGCCGCGAGCGGCCCGTCGAGCGTGCCGACGTAGCCGATGGTGAGCAGGGTCAGCCCGGTGAGCACGCTGAGCACCAGGAACCGCCGCTCCGGCAGCCGCGGGCGCACCAGGCCGAACAGCCCGATCGCCGCGACCAGCCCGGTGACCAGCATCAGGACCGGGTTGTCGATCAGCAGGAAGCCCGACGGCCACCACGGCGTGCCGGCGACGACGTAGGCGACCCACTGGTTGGTGCCGCGCAGCACCTCGAACAGCGACATCGGCGCGGTCGTGTTGGTCGCCGACTCGATGTAGTCGAGGAACGGGAGGCTGTACTCGCCGAGCAGCAGCAGCGGCAGGATCCACCACAGGCACGCGGCGAGCACCGAGCCTGCCCACCACGCGCAGAGCTTGACGTGCTCGGCGGTGAACCGGCGGGTCGCGAGCCACAGCACGGGAAGCACGAGCGCCATCAGCACCATCGCGCCGTTGACCCCGCCCATGCCGAGCACGGCCAGCGCCGACAGTCCCGCCGCGCGCCGCGGCGAGCCGATGCGGTTGGCCTTGACCAGCGGCAGCAGCACCCACGGCAGCAGGACGGCGGGCAGCATCTCGGCGGAGAGCGGGCCGATCTCGGTGAGCATCCGCGGCGCGAGGGCGTAGGCGAGCGCGCCGGCGAACCGGGCCGGCTCGCTGCCGATGCGCAGCGCGCGGGTGAGCGCGAGCATGCCGCCGAACGCCAGGCACAGCAGCAGCGCGCACCAGACGCGCTGGGTGAGCCACGGCGGCAGGCCGAGCAGCTGGCCGCCGGCGAAGAACGGGCCCATCGGGAACAGGTAGCCGTACGCCTGGTTCTGCAGCTCACCGCCGGTGGCCTGGGGGTTCCACAGGTGCAGCGCGCGGCCGAGGAACGCGATCGGGTCGACCGCGAGATCGAGCTTGGTGTCGAACGTGGTGCGGCCGGGGCGTTGCAGCAACGACAGCAGGGTGAGGCCCAGCATGACCCAGGCGGCCGGGTTGCGGCCCAGCCTCGAGACCCTGCCATCGGTGGTTAACATCGCCCGAATACTAGGGCTATGGTGGCCCGACCAAAGTCGGCTTTCGGCGAGGCGGGGTGCTGGGTGGACTTCGACAGCGTCTGGACCTCGGCGGCCGAGATTCCCGGCTGGCTCACCGAGGACCAGGCCAGGATGCTGTGGGAGGCCGTATCCCGGCTGCGGCCCGGGGCCACGGTCGTCGAGATCGGCAGCCACCAGGGCCGGTCGACGGTGGTCCTCGGGCACGCGGCCCGCTCGGTCGGCGCCCGCGTGGTGGCGATCGACGCGTTCGTCGACGGCCGGCTCTTCGGCGGGCGCTCGACCCGGGACCGCTTCGAGGCCAACGTCGCCGAGGCCGGCCTGTCCGACGTCGTCGAGCTGGTGGTGGGGTACTCGACCCGGCTACGGCCGGCGTGGACCCGGCCGGTCGATCTGCTGTACGTGGACGGCAAGCACGACTACTGGACCTATGTGGACGATCTGCGGTGGTCGGCGCACCTGCCGCCGGACGGCGAGATCCTGGTGCACGACTGCTACTCCTCGATCGGCGTCACCGCCGGGACCCTGCACAAGGTGCTGCTCGGCTCGCGGTTCGCCTACCTCGACCGCAGCCGCTCGCTGGCCCGGTTCGTGGTGCGGCGCCCGGGTTTCGCGGACCGGCTGCGCGTGGTCGCCCAGCTGCCGTGGTTCACGTGGAACGTGTTCGTGAAGGTGCTGTTGCGGTTGCGGTTGCGCCGGGTGGCCTCCTGGGTCGGCCATCACGGACCGTACGACCCGTATTAAGGCGTGCCGGCCTGCACGTCGGTGACGCAGAGCGGGGCGATGTCGAGGTCGCGGGTGATCTGGACCTGGGTGAACGTGCCGGTCACGACGAGGTGGAGGGTGTGCAGGCCCTCGTCGAACCGCACCTCGGTCCGGGTGTTGCCGACCCGCACGACGCCGATGCCGCGATCCGCGGTGTAGTAGCCGATCCGGACCACCCGGCGGCCCGTCACGGTGTCCTCCATGGGGATGCGGACGGTCTCGTGCTCGACCAGGTAGCCGCAGTCCGGGACGGGGCCGGGCAGCGCGGCGGTCGCGTCCCGCAGGACGATCACCTGCTGGGGCGTGCCGGTCCCGTCGAGCTTGTAGAGGTGCTCGGTGGGGCGGTCGAACCGCGGGCTCTCCGGGACCAGGCCGATCGCGCGCGAGGTGAGTGCGTCGTCGACGAACCAGTCGGCGATGACCGTGTTGGGGACCGGGCCGTCGAACAGCACCAGGTCGGGGTTGGCGGCCAGTGCGTCGCGGGCGGTGGCCACGTAGTCGCGGGCCTCGCGGAACCGCAGCGCCGGGGCCACCCGCAGGAAGCTCACGGTCGCGCCGGCGAGGACCAACACGGTGAGCGCGGCCGCGGCGAGCCGGACGGGCCGGGCCGGGGGCGCGACCGGTGCGGGGTCGGCGGTCTCGGTCACGCGCCGGGCGGGCAGCAGCGCGAACGCGGCGCACAGCACCGCCACCGGGACCGCGTCGGCCAGGTAGCGCGGGTCGGTGCCGATCACCGGGCCGAGCACGCCCAGCCGGGTCGTCGCCACGAGCCCCAGGTCCACCGTGAGGTAGGCGAGGAGGAACAGCCACGGCAGCAGCGCCCGCCTGCGCGACCGCAGCGCGCTCACCACGACCACCGCCAGCGTGAGTACCCCGGCCGCGATCCGCACGGCGAGCGGCGGGGTGGCCCAGGTCGCCCCGCCGCCCACGTCGGTCAGCGGTCCGCCGAACAGGCCGGGGAGGAACGTGTCCACAATGGACGTGACGGCGAGCCCGGCGACGGACCGGCCGGTGACCGGGGTCGGGCTGGGCTGGGTGCCGGTCACCGCGAGGTAGAGCACGGCGAAGGCCGCGAGCAGCCCGGCGAACCCGAGCCAGAGCCAGCGGTAGCGGCGCAGCGCCCAGAGGATCGGCCCGGCCTCGGCGTGCGGCGCGAGCAGTGCGGTGACCCCCAGCAGCACCACGGGGATCAGCGCGGCCTTCTCGTAGAACGCGAGCCCGAACACGGTCCACAGCACCGCCGCCCACCAGCCGCCGCGACCGTCGAGGAACCGCAGGTGCGCGTGCAGGGCGGCGAACACGGCCACCAGCATGGGGAAGAGCTGCAGCGCGTAGGCCCACCACAGGGTTGGGAAGAGGATCAACGGGGAGCACGCGAACACCGCGTACAGCGGCACCAGTGACCATCGCCGGCCGAACAGTCTCGTGAGGACCTGCCAGAACAGCCACAAGGTGGCCGCCTGCATCACCAGCAGTGGGATGACGGCCGCGGTGTGGTTCAGGGGGGCGATGGCGGTGACGAGCCAGGTGAGGAGGAAGGCGCCGGGCTGGACGTGGCCGTTGTAGTCCTGGAAGAGGAACGCCGGGTCCAGGGCGGGGGCGTGGGCGGCCCGGTGGGTGAGGATGAAGTCGTCCTGGCCGAAGTACCCGCTCAGCCAGACCGTCGTGTGGACTGCGAACGGGACCAGTGCGGTGGTCAGTGCGGCCAGGGTCAGGGTTCGGCCCGGCCTGGCAGGGTTCGTGGTTGGGCTGAGGGGCCGCGGGCGTGCTTGCTCGACCGACACGGCACTCCTCGCGCTGCAGTGAGTCCTTGCCTGGGTATCGGACTTGTCCGTTTGGCGTTACTCGGTTTCGGATGGATCGTCGGCCGGGCTCGCTCTGGTG
>NZ_DASWSJ010000022.1:0-6120 GCF_036402745.1 Actinophytocola sp.
GTGCCGGGCCGGCGTCCCACAATGGTGAACGGAATCGGGAGCGCGATCGACGGAGGGGGTGGACGGGTGGACGTTCGCCTGCTTGGTCCGGTCGAGGTCTGGGTCGATGACGGCGTGGTGGAGCTGGGGCCCGCCAAGCAGCGGTGCGTGCTGGCGGCGCTCGCCTTCCGGGCCGGGCGGCCGATACCGGTGGACCTGCTCGTCTCGCGGGTGTGGGGCGGCACGCGGCCGGCCGAGGCGCGCAACGTCGTCTACAGCTACATCGCCCGGCTGCGCAAGGAACTGCGGCAGGTGGGGGTCGACATAGCGAAGACCGGACCGGGGTACCTGCTCGTCGCCGCGCCCGAGCAGGTGGACCTGCACCGGTTCGTCGCCAACGGGCACCGGTCCGCGCCGCTCGACCTTCTCGACCTCGCGCTGCGGGAGTGGCGCGGTGAGCCGCTGGACGGGCTGGCGGGGGAGTGGGTGGAGCGGGTGCGGGTCGGGCTGCACCGTCGCCATGTCGGGCTGCTCGCCGCGTGGGCGCGCGCGGCCCTGGACGAGGGCCGGGCGGCGGAGGTGGTCCGGCGCTGCGGCGACGCGCTCGACGACTACCCGGACGCCGAGCCGCTCGTCGCGGCGTTCTTGCGGGGACTGCACGCGGAGGGGCGGACCGCGGAGGCGTTGGAGCGGTACGAGGTCCACCGCTGCCGGCTGGTGGCCGACGTCGGTGCCGCGCCCGCGCCGGAGCTGCGTGAGCTGCACCTGCGGCTGCTGCGCGGGCCGGCCGGCAGCACGCCGACCTCGGCGACAACACCGGCGACAACCTCGGCGACCAGACCTGCGACAACACCGGCGACCAGACCGGCGACCACGCCGGCGCAGCTGCCCGCGGCTCCCCGCGGGTTCGCCGGTCGCGCCGAGGAGCTGCGCCGGCTCGACGGCGGGACCGGGCCGGTCGTCGTCACCGGACTGGCCGGGATCGGCAAGACCGCGCTCGCGCTCACCTGGGCACACCGTGCCGCGCGGCGGTTCCCGGACGGCCAGCTGTACGCCGACCTCCACGGTCACCCGGCCGCGGCGATCCTGCCCCGGTTCCTGCGTGCCCTCGGCGAGCCCTCGCGGGACGTGCCGCCGGACCTCGCGGCGGCGACCGTCCGCTACCGCGAGCTGATGGCCGCGCGACGCGTGCTCGTGCTGCTCGACAACGTCGCCGACGCGACCCAGGTCGGCTCGCTCCTGCCGCCCACGCCCGGTTGCCTCGCCGTGGTCACCGGCGCGGACCGCCTGGCCGAGCTGCCGGGCGACCGAATCCGGCTCGGCCCGCTGTCGCCGGCCGGCGCCGTCGCGGTGCTGGCCGGCCAGCTGGGCACCGCCCGGATCGCCGCCGACCTCGACGGCGCCCACGAGCTGGCGCGGGTGTGTGACCACCTGCCGCTCGCCCTCCGGATCGCGGCCGCCCGGCTGCTCGACCACCCCGGCGCGGGCCTCGCCGACTACGCGCGGGAGCTCCGCGACGGCGATCCGCTCGGCGAGCTGGAGACCGAGGACGCCTCGGTCCGGGCCGCGTTCGAGCGCTCCTACCGGCGGCTGCCCGAGGAGCAGCGGCGGCTGTTCCGCCGACTTGGCGGCCTGCCACCCGGCACGCCGTGCACCGCTCACCTGGCCGCCGCCCTCGCCGGTGTCGAGGTGACGCAGGCGCGCCGGATCCTCACCGCGCTCGCCCACGCCGGCTTGGTGGAGCAGCGCGGCCGGCACCGGTTCGAGCTCCTCGACCTGGTGCGCCGGTACGCGGCGGACGTCCGGGCGTCGGAGCCCGCCGGTGTCGGCTGAGCTCCGGCTGCTCGGCCCGGTCGAGTTGCTCGTCGACGGCGAGCGCCGGGAACTCGGTCCCCCCAAGCAGCGCTGCCTGCTCGCGATCCTGCTGCTGGAGACCGGCGGGCCCATCGCCACGGAGGCGCTCATCGACCGGCTGTGGGGTGACGTGCCGCCCGCCGAGCCGAGGAACTCGCTCTACGCCTATCTCGCTCGGCTGCGCAAGGCGCTGGCCGGCACCGGTGTCGAGGTCCGCCGCCGGTCGGGCGGGTACGCGATCGACGTCGGCGCCGCCGAGGTCGATGTGCGGCGGGTGGCGGAGTTGGCCGCCGGGACCGGTGACCGGGCCGCGGCGCTGGCGCTGGCGTTGGACCTGTGGACGGGTGAGCCGCTCGCCGGACTGTCCGGTGCGTGGATCGACCGGGCGCGGGCGGGGCTGCGGCGGCAGCGGCTCGCGCTGCTGACCGAGTGGGCCGGGCTGGCGGCGGCTCCGGCCGTGGTCACCCGGCTGCGCCAAGCGGTGCGCGAGTTCCCGCTGGCCGAGCCGCTGATCGCAGGCTTCCTGCGGGCGCTGCACGAGGTCGGCCGGACCGCGGAGGCGCTGGAGCACTACCGCGCCACCGCGCGCCGGCTGGCCGACGAGCTGGGCGCCGAGCCCGGCCCGGTGCTCACCGCCGCGCATCGTGACCTCCTGGCCGCCCGGCCACGGGTGCACCAGCTGCCCGCGCCGCCGGAGGGGTTCGTCGGGCGCGACCGGCACCTGGCCGACCTCGACGCGCTGACCGAAACCGCCGACGAGCCGGCCATCGTGCTGGTGACCGGCATGGCCGGGGTCGGCAAGACGGCGCTCGCGCTCACCTGGGCGCACCGGGCCGCGGGCCGCTTCCCGGACGGGCGGCTGCAGGTGAGCCTTCGTGGCCACTCCGCCGATCCGGTGCTCCCGGTGAAGGCGCTCGCCGGGTTCCTCCACGCACTCGGCGTCGCGGAGGACCGGATCCCGTTCGACGAAGCCGCCGCGGCCGCGCTGTTCCGCTCGCTGCTGGCCACCCGGCGCATGCTGGTGGTGCTCGACGACGCGGCCGGGGTCGACCAGGTGCGGCCGCTGCTGCCCGGCACCGGCGGGTCCGTCGTCGTGGTCACGTCGCGGGGCCGGCTGTCCGGCCTCGTCGTCGACGAGGGCGCCCGCCGGCTGCCGCTCGCCAGCCTGCCCGACGCGGACGCGCTCGCGCTGCTCACCCACGTCCTCGGCGCCGAGCGGGTCGCGGCCGATCCGGCGGCGGCCGCCGAGCTCGTCGCGTTGTGCGGGCGTCTTCCGCTGGCCCTGCGGATCGCCGCGGCCAACCTCCTGGTCGAGCCGCACGGCGAGATCGCCCGCCACGTCGCCGAGCTGCGCGCGACCACCCCGCTCGACGCGCTGGGCGGGCCGGACGCCGTGCGTGGCGCGTTCGACCTGTCCTACCAGCGACTCGACCCCGACCAGCGGCGGCTGTTCCGGCTCCTGTCCCACCATCCCGGCGTGGACGTGACGGCCGAGGCCGCGGCGGCCCTCACCGGCACCGACCACGCCGTCGCGCGGCGGCTGCTCGACCGGCTCGCCGGCGCCCATCTGCTCGAGCTCGGTCCGCACCCCCGCTACGCCTTCCACGAGCTGGTCTGGCAGTACGCCCGCGAGCGGGCCCGCGCCGAGGACGACGCCGACGAGCGGGCCGCCGCCCTGCGCCGGCTCGGCACGTACTACCTGCATGCCACGGACCGGGCCTGCCGCGTGGGCGCCCCGGCGCTCGCCATGCCCACGCCGGCGGCCACGGGTCCCGCCGGGCTCACCGCCGACGAGGCGCTCGGCTGGCTCGACGCCGAGCGAACCAACCTCGTGCTGCTGGCCGCCAACGCCGAGAACCTCGGGCTGCCCGACCTGGCCTGGCAGCTCTCCGCGCTGCTGCGCGGCTACCTGCAGCTCCGCGCGCACGACGGGGACTGGCCGCGCATGATCGACGCGGGGGTGGCCGCGGCCCGGCGACAGGACGACCCGGCGGCCATGGCGACGGCGGCCATCTCGCGGGGCTACCTGTTCCGCATGCGCGGCCCGGCCGCCGCCGCGGTCGCGGCGTTCGAGGAGGCTCTCCGGCAGGCCGAACGCGCCGGCTGGGCCGGTGGCCGGGCCGCCGCCCTGGCCCAGCTGGGCTTCGTGTACCCGAAGGTCGGCAAGGCCGAGGCCGGCATCGACTGCCTCGTCCGGGCCATCGACCTCGCCCGGGCGGACGGCGACGCCGCGACCGAGGGCGCCGCGCACGGCAACCTCGGCTCGGTGTGCGCCGGCCGCGGGTTCCTTCACCGCGCCCTCGCCCACCTGCGCGCGGAGCTCGGCCTGCTGGCGGTCGCCCCATCCCCGTTCCGCGAGGCCAACGCGCTCGCCGACGCCGGGCTCGTCCTCGGCCAGCTCGGCGAGCTCACCGAGGCGGTCGACATGCACCGCCGCGCGCTGGCCCTGGCCCGCGCGATGGGCCATCGCTCCCTGCGGGCCAACGCGCACGTCAACCTCGCCGCGGGTTGCCTGGAGCTCGGGCGCCTCGACGAGGCCGCCGAGCAGGCCGGGCACGCGCTGCGGCTGGCGTACGAGCTGCGCGCGGACGGGGTGGTCGCGGAGGCGGAGAGCGTGCTGGCCGGGATCGACGACCGCCGCGGCCGGCCGGAGGCCGCGCTGGCCGGGCACCAGCGGGCGGTTCTGGCGGCCCGGGCGAGCGGGGACAGCCGGGCGCTCGCGGAGGTGCTCACCCGGTACGCGGAGCGCGCGACCCGGCTGTCCGATGTGGACGAAGCGCTGGCCGTCGCGCGGCGGTACGGTTACCGGGTGTTCGAGGCCAGGGCGCTGCGGGCGGCGGCGGAGCTGCACCTCGCCCAGGGCCTGCCGGACCGGGCCGCCGGGGCCGCGTCCGCGGCGCTCGCGCTGTGCCGGGACACCGGCCACCGGCCGGGGGAGGAGCGGGCGCTCGCGACCCTGGCCGCGCTGCAAGGTTCGTTCAAGGTCGACCCGGAACGGTAGGCGGCACATGGACCTGGGGGCCGGGATGACGGGCGGGGGGACGGGGATGGCTGGGTTCTCGCTGTCCGCCGACGAGCTGGTCCAGGTGTGCCAGCACATGCGCACGCAGTCCGACCGGGCCGGCGACCAGACGTGGCGCGGGGGCGCGGAGACGGGTGCGCTGGACTTCGGCGGCGCGGACCACGCCGAGCTCGCCCGCCTGTACGGCGAGGTGCTCGACGACGTCGTGCCGCGCATGCTCCGGGAGTTCCAGGAGGCGACCAGCTCCGTGTTGTCCCGGCTGGAGGGCACGCTCGCCACCTACCTCAAGGCCGACGACGACGCCGCGGGGACGCTGCGGTGACCACCTCCAACGCCGACGCGGCGCGGTTTATCGGCGAGCTGGAGTCGAGCCTGTGGGTGGAGGACCGGACCGGGCAGGGCTCGTCGGCCGCGATCTTCGACGCCGGCCGCGAGGGGCTCGACTTCTTCGCCGACTTCGGCCCGCTCTACGCGCGGTACCGGGGCGGCGCCTTCGACCTGGACCGCGACATCGTGGCGCGGTACGACCGGCAGCGCGAGATCGCGTTCGGCAAGCTGCACGCCGATGCCGAGCGGCTGCGTGCGCTGTGCGCCGCGATGTCGGAGAACAGCCTGGACTTCCGGGACGCGGCGGCGCCGGTCTTCGGGTCCTGGCAGGGGAGCGCGGCCGACGCGGCCAAGGAGCACCTGGACGGGATGCTGCACTCGGCGGGCTCCACGTGGTCGCGGCTGGCCACGCTGGCGTCGACCATCGACACCGCGGCCGACGCGGCCGAGCGGATCGCGGTCGACAAGGCGCGGGCGGTGCGGGCGCTGGCGCTCTCGCACGTCGGCGGGCTCGCCGCCGGGGAGGTGGCGCTGCTGGTGACGGCCGCGACCGCGGGCGACTCGCTGACCGACGCCCAGCTCCTCGACCTCGCGTCGCTGTGCGACCTGGAGATCAGCCCCGCGGCGTGCCGAACCGACCGGGACCTGCTGAACCAGGTGGGCACCGACGTGCGCGGCTGGCTCGACCACGCGTTCGTGCCGGTGTACGAGACGCGCGCCGAGGCGTTCGAGGCCGCCTGCGCCGCCGCGGAGTCGGATCTGGCCGGCACCTGGGACACCCTGCGGTCGGCCCTGGCCGCGGTCGGCGAGGGGTCGATCGCCGCCGCCGAGGCATCGCGTACGTCGGCGGCGAGCCAGCCACCGGCCGCGGCGGCGAGCCAGCTACCGGTCGCGGCGGCGTCCCAGGCCGGGGAGGGAGGCGCCGCCGCACCGGTCCC
>NZ_DASWSJ010000023.1:0-13154 GCF_036402745.1 Actinophytocola sp.
CGGGTGGTCGTCGTCGGGGCCGGGCACGTCGGCATGATCACCGCGTTGCGGTTGGCCGACGCGGATGTGTTCGGCGAGATCGTTCTCGTCGACATCGACGAGGGGCGGGCGGCCGGCATCGCGCTCGATCTCACCCATACCGCGGCGCTCGGCGGGTTCGGCACGCGCGTGCGCGGCACCGCGACCGTGGCCGACGCCGGGCCCGCCGACTACGTCGTGATCACCGCGGGCAGGCCGCGCCAGCCGGGCATGAGCCGCTCCGACCTCGTCGGCACCAACGCCGCCATCGTCGGCGACGTGGCCCGGGAGGTCGCCCGCACCTCGCCGGCCGCGGTGCTCGTCGTCGTCACCAACCCGCTCGACGAGATGACCCAGCACGCCTGGCGGGAGTCCGGCTTCCCGCCCGAACGCGTGCTCGGGATGGCCGGGGTCCTCGACACCGCACGGTTCCAGGCACTCGCCGCGCTCACCGGCGTCGACCGGGCCGACCGGATCGGCGCGGTGGCACTCGGCAGCCACGGCGAGGAGATGGTCATCCCGCTGTCCCAGGCGAGCACCCCGCGCGGGCCGCTGGCGGACCAGGTGCCGGACCTCGACGCGGTCGTCGACCGGGCGCGCGGCTCCGGGGCCGAGGTCGTCGGCCTGCTCCGGAGCGGCAGCGCGTTCCTCGCGCCGGGCACCTCGGCCGCCCGGATGGTGCTGGCGATGGTGCACGACACGGGGGAGGTCATGCCCGCGGCCGTGCTCGCCGACGGGACCTACGGCATCCGGGACGTCTACGTCGGCCTGCCCGTGCGACTCGGCCGGCGCGGCGTCAAGGAGATCGTCGAGCTGAGCCTCGAGCAGGACGAGCTGGCCGCCCTGCGCCAGGCCGCCGACCGGATCCGGGACCGGCTCGGCGAGCTGGCGGCGGTGTCGTGACGGGCGGCGGGTGATGCGTGCCGTGGTGTTCGCCGGCGACGGGCGGGTCCGCGTCGACACGGTGCCCGACCCGGTGCTCGAGTCGCCGGCCGACGCGGTGGTGCGGGTTCGCCGGGCCGCGGTCTGCGGCACGGACCTGCACTGCGTCGCGCACCCGGCCGGCCTGCCCGAGGGCTTCGTGCTCGGCCACGAGTTCGTCGGTGAGATCGCCGAGATCGGCGCGGGCGTGCACGTCCACCGGCCGGGCGACCTGGTCGTCGGCGCCGACTACACCGCGTGCGGCACCTGCTGGTGGTGCCGCCACGGCGACCACTGGGAGTGCGCGGAACGACGGTTCTTCGGCACCGGCTCGGCGTTCGGGCCGCCGCTTCCCGGCGCGCAGGCCGAGCTCGTGCGGGTGCCCCACGCCGACACCGTGCTGCACCCGGTGCCGCCCGGCGTGGCGCTGGACGCCGCGATCTTCCTCGGCGACACGCTCGCCACGGGGTACGCCGCGGTGCGCCGCGCGGCGCCGTGCCCGGGGGACACCGTCGCGGTCGTGGGCGGCGGCCCCGTCGGCCAGCTCACCAGCCTCGCCGCGCAGGCCTGCGGCGCCGGGGTGGTCGTGCTGGTCGAGCCCGTGGCCGAGCGCCGCGACCTGGCGGCCCGCGAGGGCGCGCTCGGCACCGAGCCGGACACCGCCAGGGAGCTGGTGGACCGGGTGACCGACGGCCGTGGCGCCGACGTCGTGGTGGACGCCGTCGGCGGCCCGCGCGGGCTGGACACCGCCTTCGGGCTCGTCCGGCGGCGCGGGACCGTGGTGTCGGTCGGCGTGCACGCGGATCCGGCGTGGGAGCTGCCGGTCGCGCGCGCGTTCACCGACGAGCTGTGCCTGCGGTTCGTGGTCGGCGACCTGATGCGTGACGCCGACGAGCTGGTCGGGCTGCTGCGCTCGGGAGCCGTCGATCCGACCGTGCTCGGCGCGGACATCGTGCAGCTCAGCGACGTTCCGGAGGCATATCGCCGGATGGCCCGGCGGCGTAGCCTCAAATCACTGATCACGGTATAAGCCGCCGTCGGAGGTCTGGCAATGACGCCGTCCCAACGCAGCTCGGTCACGGTGCTCCGGCCGATCGAGCACCGCCCGGCCGGCCGGGGCCTCGCCGACCTCCTGGCCGACCTGCCCGAGGACCTGCCCACCGCCGCCGCGGCGGTCGCGGCCGCGGCGGCGCACGAGACGGGGACCGACCTCGCGGTGGGCGTGCGGCAGCGGGGCGACTGGACGATCCTCGCCGGCACCTCGCCGATCGGGCCTCCCGACCCGGACGGCCGGGCCGACGGCGTGGTGCGGGCCGGCCCGGTGGCGTTGACGTGGGACCCGTCGGTCGCCGTGGCCCCCGCCGTGCGCCGCGTGCTGCGGCAGGCGGCCGTGTGGCTCGCCCTCGCGGTGGAGCGCGACGACGTCGTGGTCGGCGCGGCGGAGGCGGCCGCGGAGACCGCCGTCATCCGCGACGTCGTCGCCCGGCTGCTGTCGGTCCGCGACGTCGACCAGGTGCTGCTGTCGATCGCGGACCGGACCCTGCAGCAGCTCGACGCCGACATCTGCGGGGTGCTGCTGCGCGAGGGCGACCAGGTGCGGATGCGGTCCTGCGTCGGGAACCGGGTGGTCGAGACCGCCCGGCTGCGGATGCGCCGCGGCCAGGGCGTGGCGGGGTTGGTGTTCCTCACCGGCGAGCCGGCGAAGGTCGACAGCTACCTCGAGGACCAGACGATCAGCCAGGACTTCATGTTCCTCGCCGAGCAGGAGCAGACCCAGTCCGCGCTCGCGGTGCCGCTGCGGCTGCAGGGCGAGTTCATCGGCGTCCTCGAGGTCTGGCGCCGGCGCCCCTCGGTGTTCACCGACCGGGACGTGCGCCGGATGGTGACCCTCGCGGACTTCGCCACGATCGCCATCGACAACGCGCGGCTGCACGACACGCAGGCGGTCGCGGTCGCCCAGATGAAGGTGACGCGGGACGCGCTGGAGCAGCAGGTCGCCGTGCTGGCCCGGTCCTCGAACCTCCAGCACGTGCTGCTGCGCACGGTGCTCGACGGGGTCGGCCTGCCGGCGATCGCGCGGACCGTGGCCACCGAGCTCGGCTGCCAGGTCGGGATCTACGGCCAGGATGGCGCGCTGGTCGCCGCGCACAGCGAGGACGGCCTGCTGGCGACGCTGCCCACCACAATCCCGGCGCGGACCCCGCCCGGCCGCATCACGCTGCGGCTGGCGGACGGCGGTGGCGAGGCGCCCGCGTGGACGCAGCCGGTGTACGCCGACGGCGACCAGTTCGGGTGCGTGTGCCTGCTGCGTGGCGAGCAGTCGGCCGAGCTGATGGAGGTCGCCGCCGGACAGGTCGCCATGGCGTGCTCGCTCACCCTGCTGCGTCAGCGCACCGCGAGCCGGGCCCGCGCCGAGGAGCTCGAGCAGGTGCTGTGGGACCTGCTGCAAGGACCGGTCGAGCACCGCATCGCCGCGCGCACCAGGGCGCGGCAGCTCAACGTCACGCTGCGCGGCGCGCTGCGCGTGCTCTACGGCAAGCTCGAGAACCTCGACGAGCTGGCGGCCAAGAACAGCTGGGACACCTCGCAGACCGACCGGGTCCGCCGCGAGGTGCTGCGCACGATGCGCACCGTCGACGAGAGCCGCGGCCTCTCGCTCGCCAGCCTGCGCGGGGACCAGATCGCCGGGATCACCGCCAACCTCGACCGGGCCGGGGTGAAGGACCTGGTCAGCGGCCTCACGACGGCCGTGCGCCGGGAGCTCGCGGGGCTGCGCCTGACCTGGGGGATCAGCCGGGCGCACGATGACGTGGTGGAGCTGCCCAGCGCGCTCAACGAGGCGAAGACCGCGCTGTCGGCGGCCCACCGGCTCGGCGGCGACAACGTGTTCCTCTACGAGGAGCTGGGCATCGTGCGGCTGCTGCTGTGCTCGGGCACCGACCCGGACCTGCAGACCTTCGTCGACGACGTGACCGGTCCGCTCGTGGCCTACGACCGGGACAACGACGGGTCGCTGGTCCGCACGCTCCGCGCGTTCTTCGACGCCGACTGCACCCAGCGCCTGGCCGCCGAGCGGCTGTTCATCCACCACAAGACGCTGCGCTACCGGCTGGCCCAGATCAAGCAGCTGACCGGCCTGGACCTCAGCCGCCACGAGGACCGCATGCGTGCCGACTTCGCCCTGCGGCTGCTCCAGCTCAACCGGACCGGCCCGGACGAGCCCTAAGGCGAGACGACGGCCTCGCTGACGACGCCCTCGGTCTCCCCGTGCGGTCGCGGGATGACGTGCGCGAACAGCATCTCCCCGGTCGCCGCCGCGGCGGCCGCGCCGGCGTCGACGGCGGCCTTCACCGCGCCGACGTCGCCCCGCACGAGCACCGAGACCTGCCCGTTGCGCAGCGTCCGGTAGCCCTCGACCCGGACGTTGGCGGCCTTCACCATCGCGTCCGCCGCCTCGATCGCGCCGACGAGACCTCTCGTCTCGATCATGCCGAGCGCACCACCCGTCGCCGAGGTCATGGCCACTCCTTTCGCGGGGTCACCCGACGATAACCGCGAGGCCCACCCACCAGCCGTGTCCGCGGCGGACAGCACGCAGGACCCTGGTTGTCGGCCCCGGACAGCCCGGCGACCGGGACGGCAGGCGATGCTGTCCTGCGGTGTCAGCCACGGCCGCCCAATTTGGTCCCACCAGGGTGAGGCCGTCCGGACCGGTGATCTGGACGATTACGTGCATGGTCACCGGACTTTCCCACCGCTTCGACGGTCTGGAGCGGATGACGGCGCTCGCCGAGCTCGAACGGCTCATGGGACGCGCGCTCGTCCGCGCGATGGCCGACTCGACCGGGGAGCTCACCGTCTCCTCGACGCTGCGCGGCGGGCACTACACCGTGGTCACGGTCGGCGGGTCGGTCGACACGCAAGGGCTTCGCCGGCTCGCCGCGCTCTTCGCCGGGCTCCTCAACGCCGGCACGCGGGACCTGGTCGTCGACCTGTCCCGGGTGGACCACGTCGACGACACCCTCCTCGAGCTGATGCGCCGGGTGGAGGACCGGGTGTCCGCGGCCGACGGCAGGTTCGAGCTCACCGGGCTCGCGCCACCCGTGCTGTACGCGATGGACGACGAGCCGCTCAGCGAGATCTTCGCCCAGTACCGGGCCACCCTCGACACGGCGGAGCCGCCCGCCCTGCGGTGGTCGGGCCTGCTCTGCCCGCAAGGGCTCGACGTCGCGGAGCCGGGCTCGGCGGCGCGGAACCGGGTGTTCATCGACACCGCGGCCCACGGCCGCGCCGAGCGATGGGGGAGGCGCCGGTGACGGTTGCCCGCCGCGATCGCCCGCTGGTCCGGCGCGGCTGGCTGCGCATCTTCGGCATCGGCCTGGTGCTGTGGGTGCTGTCCGCGGTGGCCACGTACCTGACGGGGAACGCCAACCTCATCCCGACCCTCGTGCTCCTCGGCAGCTTCCTCGTGCCGGTGACGTTCGTGGCGTGGGCGTTCGAGCAACGGGAGTCCGGCGAGATCACCGCCGAGCTCGTGTTCCGGACCTTCCTCGTCGGCGGCGTGCTGGGGGTGCTCGGCGCGTCGGTCCTGGAGACGTACCTGCTGTACCCGTCGATCTGGCTCTACGTCGGCGTCGGGCTCATCGAGGAGGCGGTCAAGCTGGTCGCGCTCGCCCTGCTGACCCGGCGGCTGGCCGTGAAGTCGATGCGGGACGGGATGATCCTCGGCGCCACGGTCGGGTTCGGCTTCTCCGCCTTCGAGTCGGCCGGGTACGCGCTCACCTCGTTGTTCACCCCGCAGGGCCTGTCGCTGCACGACCTGGTGACGACCGAGCTGCTGCGCGGGATCCTGACCCCGGTCGGGCACGGGCTGTGGACCGCCATCCTCGGCGGCGTCTTGTTCGCGTGGAGCACGCGGGACCACTTCGTCATCACCGCCCGGCTCGTCCTCGCCTACCTCGGCGTCTCGCTGCTGCACGCGCTGTGGGACTCGATGTCCACCATCGCCGTGATGATCACGCTGCTGCTCACCGGGCAGCCGTGGCAGCTCCAGCTGCTCGAGCGCGGCCTGCTCGTGGAGCCGACCGCGACCCAGGTGCGCCTCTACACGGTGCTGAACTGGCTGGGCCTCGCGGTGGTCGCGGCGATCGGGCTGTTGTGGCTGTGGACGCTGGTGAAGCGGTCCCGGCGCCAGCGGCACCACCGCGCGCAGCCGCCGCGGCAGGTGTACCGCTTCGCGACGGCCCGGCGCCCGGTCACCGGGCTCTGACGCCGGACCTCACGGCCGGATCTCCCGCGAGGTGACCGTCGCGGGGGACCCGGTCTCGGTGTCGTCGCCGGTGCCGGTGTCGTCGCCGGTGTCGTCGTGGGTGTCGGGTTGGTGGGGGTGGGCGGCCATGCGCCTGCGGACGACCATCGTCACCACCAGGCCGAAGACGACGGCGACACCCAGGCCGATCCAGGAGAAGCGGGAGAGCCACTGCTCGGCGACGGTGCCCAGGTAGTAGACCAGGGCCGTGGTGCCGCCCGCCCAGGCGATGCCGCCGAGCGCGTTGGCGGCGAGGAACTTGCCGTAGTGCATGTGCAGGGAGCCCGCGAGCGGCCCGGACAGGATCCGCAGCAGCGCGATGAACCGGCCGAAGAACACCGCCCACACGCCGCGGCGCTGGAACAGCCCCCGGGCCTTGTCGATGTGCTCGGGCGCGAAGTGCTTGGGGAACTTGCGCCCCGCCCAGGCGAAGAGCCGCGGGCCGCCCTTCTTCCCGATCAGGTAGCCGATGCTGTCGCCGACGATCGCGCCCGCGCTCCCGCAGATCCCGATCCACACGGGGGACAAGGTGGCGTGGTGCGAGGCCAGCAAGGCGGCGCTGACCAGCACGATCTCACCTGGCAGGGGGATGCCGAGGCTCTCCGTGCCGATGACGACGGCCACGATCAGGTAGACGGCCAGCGGCGGGATCGCGTTGAGAAACGCGTCGATGTTCATGCCCCTCCTTTTCGCCGGCCGCACCTTCCAACATAGGGCCACTTGGCGCGGAGGGTGGGCAGGGGCACCCCCCGCGCGGGTCGTGCACGGTGCCCAGGCGTGGGTGTGCAGGTCATACCTGTACCGACTCGGCGCGGGCCGACAGTTCGTCGCGCACCCGGTATCGGTAGCGCAGCGGTGACTCCCCTACCTCCCGTTTGAACGCGGTGCTGAACGCGCTCTCCGACGCGTAGCCCAGTTCGACCGCCAGCGACCCGACTCGGACGTCGCTGTCACGAAGAGCGCGCTGCGCCAGGAGCATCCGCCAGCGGTTGAGGTAGGTCAGCGGAGGTATGCCCGCCGTGGTCCGGAAGCGTTCGGCGAACGACGTCCGCGACATCGTCGCGGCGCGCGCCAGTTCCGCCAAGCCCCAAGGCTTTCCGGGTTCGGCGTGCATGAGGCGCAGCGCCGGACGCAACCGTTCGTCGGTCAGCAGCCGTAGCCATCCCGGGGGCAGTTCGGCCTGGTCGACGTAGGCGCGCAGCACGTCGAGCAGCAGGAGCTGGCCGTACTGCCGGATCGCGAACGCGGAGCCGATCCGGTTACCGGTCACCTCGTCGAACAGCCGGTCGAGACTCCCGCGCAGGTTGGTCGCCGCGGCAGCCGACGCCCGGACGTGCCCCACCGGCGGAAGCGCCTGCAGCAGCAGTGCCTGACCGGCAGGGTTGAGGTCGACGTGACCGCCGATGACGACGTCGTCGGTACCGCAGTCGGCACCGGCGAGGTGAGTGGAGGGCAGGTCCGCCGCAGGCACGATCTCGCGGCGCGGACCGTCGCCGGTGCCGCCCGCGAGCTCCAGCCACGAGCGGTTGTTCAGGATCGCGACGTCGCCCGGTTCGAGCTCGATCGGCCCGTCGCCGCCGTCGGTGGTCAGCCGGGCCCGACCGCACACCATCGCGAAGAACTTCAGCGGGGACTCGATGGCCGCGCGCGACACCCACGGGCCCCGCACCGCGAACGCGCCGGACAGCACACCGCGGACCTCGACGAGGTCGAACACCTCGGACAGTTGATCATCGACCATCTCCGTACTATCGCGCAAGAAATGCGGACCGTCAATCATTCAAAGTACGGACGATCACGCTTAGCGTGGTGACGTGACTCAGCAACAGCACCCAATCGGATCCGGCTTCACCGCCGCATCGACGGCCGACGAGGTTCTCAAGGGCATCGACCTGTCCGGCACGAACGTCGTCGTCACCGGCGGCCACTCCGGGCTCGGCCTGGAGACCACCCGTGCGCTCAGCGAGGCCGGCGCCTCCGTCACCGTCGGCTCACGCAACCCGGACCGTGCCGCCCCCGCGTTGGCCGGGATCGAGCGCGTCGAGATCGGTCAGCTGGACCTCCTCGACCCGACGTCGGTCGACGCCTTCGCCGCCCGGTACCTCGACTCCGGCCGTCCGCTCCACATCCTGGTCAACAACGCCGCCATCCCGGCGCCCGGCGAACTGGTCCGAGACGCGCGCGGCTACGAGTCGCAGTTCGCGACCAGTCATCTCGGCCACTTCCAGCTGACGCTGGGCTTGCTGCCCGCGCTGCGCGCCGCGCACGGTGCCCGAGTCGTCAACGTGTCCTCCGGTGCCCAGCGAATCTCCGACATCCGCTGGGCCGACCCGCACTTCACCACCGGCTACGACCGCATTCTCGCCTACGGCCAGGCCAAGACCGCCAACGTGCTGTTCGCCGTCGAGTTGGATCGGCGATGGGCCGAAGAGGGAATCCGCGGCTACGCCGTGCACCCAGGCATCGTCGTCGGCACGAACCTGAACAACTCGACGCCCCAGGACCAACTGCGGGCCATGGGACTGATCGACGACTCCGGTCGGCCGATCATCGACCCCGACCGCGAGAAGAAGACGCCACAGCAGGGGGCCAGCACCATCGTGTTCGCGGCGACCAGCCCGCTGCTTGCCGGGATCGGCGGTGTCTACCTGAAGGACAACGACATCGGACCGCTGGATGACGACCCGTCGCCCATCACCTTCGGTACCGAGGAGATCGTCTCGTCCGACGTCGTGCCGCACGCCGTCGACCCGGAGTCGGCACAACGACTCTGGGAGCTGAGCGAGCGGCTGCTCAAGGCGTGACGCCTACCGGCCAGCATGCGACCGCCCGTGCCTGCCGCTCGTGGTCGGGCGGCAGGCACGGGCGCGATCGGTTCGGTGGCTAGTGACGGGTCGTGATGCCGTAGCCGTAGGGGAACAGCGGGTCGTAGTGCCGGTCGCCGATGTTGATCGGCTCCTGCGCCTCGGTCCGCGGCCAGCTCACCGGCAGCGTGCCGGTGAAGGGCCGCTTGCCGAACAGCACGTCGGACACGCCCGCGCCCTCGCTGCCGGGCAGCCAGGACATGACGAAGGCGTCCATCTTCGGCAGCTCGCCGGTGACGATCTGGGTGCGGCCGGCGACGTCGAGGACGACGCAGGTCCTGATCGACGAGCACACGCGGTCGATGTTCGCCCGGTCCGCGGCGGAGAGGTTGAGCGTGTGGCCGTTGTTGCCGACGTCGCCCACCCCCTCGGCATAGGGCGTCTCACCGATCACCACGACACCCACGTCGTAGCCGCTCGTCGGGGCCGAGGCGGCCGCGCTGTAGGTCACGTGCGCGGCGTTGCCCTGGATGCCCTGCAGGATCGTGGTGCCCGGGAAGCTGGTGTTGCCGGACTGGCCCTGCCAGGTCACCGTCCAGCCGCCGGCCTGGTTGCCCAGGTCGTTGGCGTTGGTGCCCGCGACGTAGATCCGCTGCGACGGCCGCAGCGGCAGCGCCCTGTTCGTGTTCTTCAGCAGCACCTGGGACTCCGCGACCGCCCGGCGGGCCACCGCGCGGTGGGCCGGCGAGCCGATCGTGGCGATGTTCGTGCGGTCGGTGTAGGGGTGCTCGAACAGGCCGAGCTCGAACTTGCTGTGCAGGATCCGGCGCACCGCGTCGTCGATCCGCGACATGGGCACCCGCCCGGCCCGCACCTCGGCGAGCAGCGCCTGCTCGAACCGCGGCGCGGAGTAGGGCTCCATGAACATGTCCATGCCGGCGTTGACCGAGGTGCGCACCTGGGTGGCGTAGTCGCCCGGGAGCTGGTGGATCGCCTCCCAGTCGCTGATGAGGAAGCCGTCGAAGCCGATCTTGTGCTTGAGCACGTCGGTGAGCAGCTCCTTGTTCGCGCTCATCTTCACCGGCGTGCTGCCGGGCCGGTCGGTCCACTGCACGCTCGAGAAGGACGGCATGATGCTGCCCACGTGGTGCTCGCGCACGGCGGTGACGTAGGGCGCCAGGTCGACCTGCTGGAAGTGCCGCCAGTCGGTGAACGTGATCCCCTGGTCGATCGTGTAGCCGCCGGTCGAGCTGCCGTACCTGGTGTCGCCGTCGCCGGCGTAGTGCTTCGCGGTCGCCAGCACGTGGTCCCGGGCGGCCAGGTCGCCGCCCTGGAACCCGTCGATCGCGGTCTCCATCCGGCTGACGAGCCGGGGGTCCTCGCCGAAGCTCTCGTAGGTCCGGCCCCACCGCTCGTCCCGGGTCACGCAGACGCAGGGCGCGAAGACCCACTGCGGCCCGGTGGCCCGGGTCTCGGTCGCGGTGATGTGCTCCTCCTCGCGCACCAGCGCCGGGTCGCGGGTGGCGCCCATGCCGATGTTGTGCGGGAAGATCGTGGCGCCGACGAGGTTGTTGTCGCCGTGCACCGAGTCGATGCCGTACAGCAGCGGGATGTGCAGCCGCGTCGCGAGCGCCCGCGACTGGTAGCCGTCGATCATGTCCGCCCAGCCCGTGGGCGTGTTGTTCGCCGGGGTCGAGCCGCCGCCGGAGAGCACCGAGCCAAGGCCCAGGCTCGTGATCTGGCCCTGGTCGGCGTCGATCGCGCCGCGCTCCGCCTGGGTCAGCTGGCCGACCTTCTCCTCCAGCGTCATGCGGCCGAGCAGGTCGTGGACGCGCTGGTCGACGGGCAGCCGGGGGTTGAGGTAGGGCGCGGCCGCGCCCGACGCCTGCGCGGGCGCCACCGCGACGGCCGCGAGCGCGGCGGCAGCGAGTAACACGCCGGCGAGCCGGGGGCGGGTGCGCCGGGGCCTCGAGCCGTCCAGGGGTGGATGGGGATTCATGCGATCCTCCCTCACCGAGTTTCGTGCATGCGGGACCCGGCTTACCCCACCGAGGAGATCGTTACCACCGGATGCCGGCCCGAAGTCGACGGTGTCGCCTCAGGCCGCGAGCACCCTCGCCGCCGACTCGGTGAGGGAGTCGAGGACCTTCGCGACGTCGTGGTGCAGCAGGTGACCTCCGCGCTTGAGCACCCGGCCCGCGACGAGCACCGTGTCGACGGCCCGGGTGTCCGCGCTGAGCACGACCGCGCCGACCGGGTCGTGCGCGGGGGCCACGCCGAGCAGGTCGGTGCGCAGCAGCACGAGGTCGGCCTGCCGGCCCACGCCGAGGGTGCCGACGAGGTCGCCGAGCCCGGCGGTCCGCGCGCCGTCGGCGGTCGCGATCCGCAGGGCGTCCCGGGTGGTGAAGCCGGTGTTCGGGCGCGCCCGCTCGAGCGCGTAGGCGGCCCGCATGAGGCTGAACATGTCGCCGGGACCGCTCACGACCGTGTCGGCGCCGAGCCCGGTCGGGGCGCCCGCGGCGAGTGCGCGGCCGGTGACCGGGGCCCCGAGGCCCAGCTCCACCTCGACGAGCGGGGACACCGAGACGGCGCCGCCGCTGCCCGCTATGCGGCGCAGCGCGTCGTCGGTGTAGTGGTTGCCGTGCACGTAGCTCGTGCGCGGGTTGAGCAAACCGTTGCGCACCAGGAAGTCCAGCCCGCGCGCGGCGCTCTCCGCGCCGTGCCCTCCCATGTGGACGGTGACGGGCAGGTCGAGCTCGCGGGCCAGCCGCCACTCGCCGAGCGCCACGGACTCGTCGACGAGCTCCGGTCCGTACGGCGCGATCGCCACGGTGACGAGGTCGTGGCCCAGGTACTCGGTGAGCACCGCCGCGTCCGGGGCTCTCGAGCAGTAGCCGAAGACAGCGCGGATCCCGCTGTGCCGCAGAGCCTCGACGGCCGCCGCGGTGTGGTCGGGCGTGTGCTGGATGTGCGACCAGTCGACGAGCGTGGTGATGCCGGCGTCGAGGCATTCGAGCGCGCCGGCGAGGGTGCCGGCGTGGACGTCGTCAGGCTGGTAGCGCGGGGCCAGCTCGCCGATGACGCGGTCGACGTAGCCGGCGAAGGAGATGTCGGGGCCGGTCGCGCGGATGCCGGCCTGCCAGGTGTGGCGGTGGGTGTCGACGAAGCCGGGCAGGACGAGCATCCCGCGGGCGTCGATCACCTCGGCGTCCGGCCCGGCGGCGAGGCCGGGTCCGACGGCAGCGATCCGGCCGCCGTCGACCAGGACGTCGGCGGCGGTGACGGAGACGGGGTCGGTGTCGACGGCGATGCCGCCGCGGATCAGAAGCTGCATACCGAGAAGGCTATAGCAAAAGCTTTTGAGAAAGCAATATGGTGAGCGGTACGCTCGGCGATGTGGAGGACGAGGTCGACGCGCTGGCCGAGCAGTGGACCGCGGCCGGTCTGTCGCCGCAGGTCATCGCGCGCCTGGAGCTCACCAAGCGGGTCTCGCGGATCGGCGGGCTGGCCGAGCGGGCGCTGAAGGCTGAGCTTGCCGGGCTCGGGCTCACGTACGCGGAGTTCGACGTGCTCGCCGCGCTGCGCCGGGCCGGCGCACCGCACCGGCTGCGGCCCAGCGAGCTGGCGAGGTCGCTGTTCCTCACCTCGGGCGGCACCAGCAATGTCCTGCAGCGCCTGACTGCGGCGGGCTACGTCGAGCGCGCGGACGACACGGGCGACGCCCGCAGCCGCTGGGTGCACCTGACGGACACCGGCCTCCGCGTCACCGACAAGGCGATGGCCGCCTCCACCCGCGTCCACGAGGACATCCTGGCCGGCGTCCCGGACGAGGCGGTGCGCGCGGCGGCCGACGCGCTGCGCGACGTCCTGGCCGTCGTCGGGCGCCGCCGCGTCCGGTGACGCCCCCGACCCCGCTCAGAAGCCGGCGTTGCCGGGGCCGCGGCCGACGGTGAACCCGGGGAGACGCTGAGCCGCGCCACCGCCGGTGGGTGGCTGGTGGGCGGTGCCCGTGGGGTGGGCCGGTGGCGGTGCTTTGTTGGAGAGCCGGCGCCGTCGCCGGTTCGGTTCGGTTCGGTGCGCGTGGGTCGTGGGGGCGGCAGGCG
>NZ_DASWSJ010000024.1:0-7949 GCF_036402745.1 Actinophytocola sp.
GCGGATGCTGCTGGCCGAGGGCGACCGGGCCTGCGGCACGTTCGGCCTCCCGGTCGCCGCCTCGACGCTCAGCCATCACTTCCGCGCGCTGCGCAAGGCCGGCATCCTGCGCCAGTACGAGGACGGCCGGCAGCGGATGAACACGCTGCGCCTCGACGAGCTGGACACGAGGTTCCCCGGCCTGGTGTCCACGGTGCTCGCCTCGGCCGACTGACCCCAGTTGCCCGCCACACCGACGACCCGGCGGGCCGGACCCGCACCAAGCCCGGCGACGCGGACGGCTGAACCACCCGGCCGACCGACTAGTCCGCCTCCCCGGGATTAAAAGTGTGCGTTGCGTCCCAGCGAACAGTGCGGGTATCGAGGTGGATGGTGGCTGGGTGCCGTCACGGTCCCCTGAGGTTCCGGTGGTCGGCGCAGGACTTCACCCGATGATCTACGAGACAGGCCTTAGGCGGCGTGCGGCGCGGCCGACTTGTGCACGGGCCGGGCGGCGACCGCGGCGGCCGGCGCCTTCGCGGCCTTCTTCGCCAGCTTCCGGTTGTGCTTGCGCTCGTACCACCACGAGTCGGCCTCCACGATGACCGGGCCGAGCGCCATCAGCAGCAGCACCACGATCGCCAGCACTGCTCCGCTCCACACCAGGATTGCCTGCAACATCTTTCTCCCACCTCCGGTAAACGTCCTGGTCAAAGCTTCGCCCCGGAAGGGCCCCCGGCGGATCGGTCGAACAGACACCGCAAGCCGGCCGACCGGTCACCGCACCGGGCCGCCCCACTGGCCGATCGGCCGACCCGCGGCCGCCACTCGGCCGAGGCGACCGGACCGCGGGTCCAATACGTTCTTGCGCATGACACCGATCCCGGTGCCACATCGCTGGCTGGCCGCGTTACTCGGCGCCGCGCTGTTGGTCGACTTCGTCCTCGCCGGCTCGAGCGGCCTCCGCGAGGCCTCGCCCGCGCTGCCGGGCGCCGTCGCGCTGTGTGTGTGCGCCTACCTCGCGCTCACCAGGCCCGTGGCCGGCGCGCTGGGTGGCGCCGCCGCGCTCCTGGCCTCGTCGTACATCATCCGGGTGACCGATGCGATCCCGGTGTCGATGGGCATCCACGGCATCCTGCTCTCCGAGATGGTGGCGGGCGCGACCCTGGTCGTGCTGGTGGTCTGGCGCTGCGGTCCACTGGTGGCCGCCGGCTGCACCGCGGCGCTGGTCGCCGCGTGCCTCGTCGCGATGTTCACCCGCGACAACCCGTGCGCCAGCACGTTGTGCTCGGTGCGCTACTCGCTGATCAACGGCACGGACCTGTACCGCTCGCTGGTGTTCGGGTTCTGCGTGCTGCTCCTCTCGATCGCGATCGGCACCTACCTGCGGCACACCAGCCAGCAGCGGGTGGAGTCCGCGACCGACGCGTTGATCCGCAAGCAGTGGCCGCTCGGCGCCGCGCTCGCGGTGCTGCTGCTCATCGAGGCGGGCGATGTCGGCTACACCGGGGTGATCACGCTGTTCGGCTCCGGGGTCGCCGGGTTGTGCGCGTTCTTCGCGCCCCGCGCGCCGCTGCGGTACGCGCTGCTCGGGGCGGCCGCGCTGGTGCTGATCCCGCTGGCCATCGGCGGCATCGGCGCGTGGCCGAACCTCCCCCTGTCGTTCACCGGGCTGGGCGCGAGCATGGCGATGATCGCCTACGCGGTGCGCTACCTGCCGCTGCGCCAGGCGGGCACGGCGACCGCGGCACTGGTCGCCGCCCATCTGGTGTCGCTGGGCATCCGGTCGGGCGACTTCATCGCCAACGCCGACATCATGCTGCTGCTGGGCCTGATGCTGGTCGTCGCGGTGGCCACCGGCTGGTACTTCCGGGCGCGGGACCGCGAGCGGAACCAGACGGTGAAGGCCGCGGTGACCTCCGCGCAGCAGGGCGAGCGGATGGCGCTGGCCCGGGAGCTGCACGACGTGGTCGCGCACCACGTCACCGGCATCGTCGTGCAGGCGCAGGCGGCGCTGCTCGTCGCCGACAAGAACCCCGGCGTCGCCGTGCCCGCGCTGGAGAAGATCGAGCGCAGCGGCACCGAGGCGCTCACCGCGATGCGCACGCTGGTCGGCAGCCTGCGGGACGGCACCGCGGCCTGGACCGCGGGCAGCTCCGACGCGACCGGCCAGGCGACCACCGACCTCGAGGCCGACATCCGCGCGCTGGTCGAGAACTTCGCCGGGCCGCCCGTCGAGCTGGAGCTGTCGCCGCCCGCGGAGCTGCCGCACGAGGTCGGCCGCTCGGTGCTGCGGCTGGTCCAGGAGTCGCTGACCAACGTCGGCAAGCACGCGCCGGGGGCCAGCGCGGTGCGGGTGCGCGTGGTGACCGGCGAGGAGGGCCTGCACATCCGGGTCACCGACGACGGCGCGAACCGGCCGGTCAACCCGGTCGGTGGGTCCGGCGGCTACGGTCTGGTCGGCATGCGTGAGCGGGTGGAGCTGCTGGGCGGCCGGTTCGAGGCCGGGCCGAGCGGATACGTCGGCTGGTCGGTCGAGGCGTGGCTGCCACTGCGGAAAGAGGGGGCATGATCCGGGTACTGATCGCGGACGACCAGGAGATGGTGCGTGCCGGGTTCCGGATGATCCTGGAGACCCAGGACGACATCGAGGTCGTCGCGGACGTCCCGGACGGGATCACCGCGGTGCAGCGGGCCCGCGAGCTGCGGCCGGACGTGTGCCTGCTCGACATCCGCATGCCCGGGATGGACGGGCTCGAGGTCACCAAGACGCTCGCCGGGCCGGGGGTGGCCGACCCGCTGAAGGTCGTCGTGGTCACCACGTTCGACCTCGACGAGTACGTCAACGCCGCGTTGTCCAACGGCGCCAACGGGTTCCTGCTCAAGGACGCCGGCCCGGCGCTGCTGCTGGAGGCCGTCCGCGCCGCCGACCGCGGCGACGCGCTCGTGTCCCCGCAGATCACCGTGCGGCTGCTGCGCCACTTCGCGTCGGCGGTCCCCACGCCGGCCGCCGCCGACTCGCCGGCCGAGCCGCTGACCGGGCGCGAGCGCGACGTGGTGAAGGCGGCCGCCCGCGGGCTCACCAACACCGAGATCGGCACCGAGCTGTACCTGTCGCTGTCCACGGTGAAGACGCACCTCGCCGCGGTGCAGGCGAAGATCGGTGCCCGCAACCGCGTCGAGGTCGCCGCGTGGGCCTGGCGGACAGGCCTGATGAACGGCTAGCGCCGGATCGTCCGCAGGACCAGCTGGTTGCCCGGCGGGGTGCCGGCGCAGCCCGTGCCCGGCGCGGCGAGGTACATCGAGCTGTACTCGTGCGGCGGGTACACCCGCAGCCCGCGGACCGCGGTCGGCTTGCAGACCGCCGGGTCGTAGTTGCGGACCTGGACGAAGCCGAGCGGCGCGTAGGCCATCTGGCCGGGCTTCAGCGTGATCGCCGGGCCCTTCCTGCCGTCGCGGTAGGCGGCCGGGCCGACCTGGTGACCGTCGTTGCCGGCCACGTAGGACACCCCGGGGAAGCCCTGGATCGTGCAGGTGCGGTGACCGGAGTTGGTGAACCGCAGCTGGCGGTAGGTGGTGCCGGCCGCGGCGTCGCCACCGGCGAGGCTCAGCTTGAGGTCGGCGACCTTGCACTCGTTGGGATTGGTCGCCGCCGGCTTGGGCTTCTCGGCCGCAGGCTTCGCCGCGCTGTTGACCGGCGGCTGGGCCTGCGGCGTGGAACTCGACGCCGGCGGTGCTTGGGTGGACGGCGGCGTGCCGGCCGCCTCGGTGATGGACGGCACGTCCGGACTGTTCGCACCGGTGGTCGCGTTCTGACACCCGGCGGTCAACAACGCGATCGTGACGCCGCCGACGAGCAACGCGGCTCGACTCATCCTGGTTCGCAGCATGGGTATTACGCCTCCAGACCTGGCCCCGACCCCACTGGACGCTTGCTACTGAAAGGACGGGTGAACCCGCCCAGGGTTGCGTGCCAACGAGAACTACCCGCAACTGGCCAACAACAAACGGTCACCTGGCGACGACGGTGATCCACTCCGCGGAGCCCGGCCGGTAGCCGAGCGCGTGCACGAGGTCCGGCCCGCGCCCGGGTCCCCTCACCCGATGGTCGCGTCGCGGCCTCCCGTCGTGGCGCCGTAGGTGGACAGGAAGCGGACGACCTTGTCCCGCTTGCGCTTCGTGTCGAGGTAGGACTTCGCGCGCAGGAAGAAGACGCCGTCGTCGGCCAGGCGGACGCGGGTCCAGACCTTCGCGGTGCAGCGGCCGGGCCGGGCCGGGTGGCCGGAGACGGCCACGTGGATGACGTTGCGCGCGAAGATGTGCCGCGTGTAGAGGCCGTTCTCGGTGAACTCGACGTGCCACATCACCCCGCGCGCGGCGCTCGCGGCGACACTCAGCGCCCGTTCCCGCGTGCAGGAAAGCTCCAGGGAGAAATCGCGGTCGAGCTCACGCACGCGGTTTCTGCCGACGAGGAACTTCGTGACGAAAACCAGTACGACAATGCTGACCGACAAGACAACCAACGTGCCCATGATGCCCGCACCTCCTGACCGCTCCTCAGTGCTGCCACGAGCCGAGGACAGCAGAGGGCACGGCAGGCGACCCGGCAGCGCCGACGGGTCATCAGGTCATCCAGGCACCTCGCGTCAATTCCTCGACAGTTACGAAACCTTCACCGACATCAATTCGATGCCGATGTACCTATTAGCGCTGAGCGTCAGGGATTCGTCAAGACTTGCGGCGAAACTGCCCGCATACGGGAAATGCTCCTGTGACCTGCGGGGTTGACCTCCACCTAGGTCGAGCGGGCAGAGTGGTGCCATGGACGACCAGACCGTGCGGCGTTACCTCCGCAGGATCGGTGCGCAGGCACCCGGGGAGCCGACCGTCGACCTGCTGCGTGATCTTCACCTGCGGCACCTGCGGGCGGTGCCGTTCGAGAACCTCTCGATCCATCTCGGCGAGCCGATCACCCTCGACGAAGGCGTGCTCGTGGCCAAGGTCGTCGACCGGGGCCGGGGCGGGTTCTGTTACGAGCTCAACGGCCTGTTCGCGTCCCTGCTGCGGGCGCTGGGCTTTCCGGTGACGCTGCTGTCCGCGCAGGTCTACACGCCGGCCGGCACGCTCACCCACCCGTTCGACCACCTGGTGCTGCGCGTCGACCTCGACGAGCGGTACCTGGTCGACGTCGGCTCCGGCGCGCACTCGAGCTACCCGCTGCGGCTGGACTGGCCGGAGCCGCAGGCCGACCCGAGCGGCGAGTTCCTCGTGGTGGACGGGCCGGACGGGGACGTCGACGTGCTGATGGACGGCGTGCGGCAGTACCGCGCGGAGGCCCGCGGCCGCTCGCTCACCGACTTCGCGCCGACCTGCTGGTGGCAGCAGACCTCGCCGGACTCGCACTTCACCCAGAGCCTGACCTGCTCGCTGCTGACGCCGGACGGCCGGGTGACGCTGTCCGGCAACCGGCTGATCACGACGGTGGCCGGCGAGCGCACGGAGTGCGCGCTCGACGGCGACGACGCGGTGCGCGCGGCGTACCGGACGCACTTCGGCATGGAGCTGGACCAGCTGCCGACGCCGCCGCGGCCCGCCGTGGTGGCCTAGCTACTTGCTGGCCACCCGGCGGTACTTGGCCACCGACAGCGGGATGAAGATGGCCAGGATGACGACCGACGAGGCCACCGCGTAGAGCAGCGCGTGTTCCGAGGGCCAGCCCGGCGGCGGCGCCATGCCGGGCGGGGCCTCGTTGCCGAACAGGTCGCGCACCGCCTGGATGACCGCGGTGAACGGGTTCCACTCGGCGATGGCCTTGAGCGGGCCCGGCATCGTGCCCGCGCCGACGAACGCCGAGGAGATGAACGAGAGCGGGAAGAGCCACATCAGCCCGGCGCTCTGCGCCACCTCGACGCTGGGCGAGGACAGGCCGATGAGCGCGCCGATCCAGGACATCGCGAAGCCGAACAGCAGCAGGAGGAAGTAGGCGAGGACCGCGTCGAGGAAGCTGCCGCGGATGCGCCAGCCGACGAGCAGCCCGCACAGCGACATGATCAGCAGCGCCATCGAGCTGACCACGAGGTCGGACGTGGTGCGCCCGAGCAGCACCGCGAGCCGGGACATCGGCAGCGAGCGGAACCGGTCGATGATGCCCTTCTGCAGGTCGTTGCACAGCCCGATGACGGTGAACGCCGAGTTGAACGACGTGGTCTGGACGAAGATGCCGGCGATGAGGAACTCGCGGTACTGCCCGCCGCCGAGCGCGCCGCCGAAGACGTAGGCGAACAGCAGCACGAACATGATCGGCTGGATGACCGCGGCGAACAGCCAGTCGGCGCTGCGCCGGACGTTGAGCAGGTTGCGCCAGGCGACGATGCCGCCGTCGCGTAGGCCCTGGGTCAGCACGGTCATGCCGACTCCCCCTTCTTCGCGGGCTTCTTCGTGGCCTTCTGCGCCGGCTCGTCCTCGGCCGCGTGGCCGGTGAGCGAGAGGAACACGTCGTCGAGCGTGGGCCGGTGCAGGCCGACGTCGAGCACGACCACGCCCTCGGCGTCGAGCCTGCGCAGCGCCTCGATGAGGGACTTGGTGCCGGCCTCGACCAGCACCTGGACCCGCCTGCTGTGCTCGTCGACCGTGGGCTCGCCGGAGCCGATGTCGGCGAGCACGCGGGCGGCGGTGGCGAGCTCGCCCTGCTCGGCGACGACGATCTGCAGCCGCTCGCCGCCGACCTCGGCCTTGAGGTGGTCGGCGGTGCCGCTGGCGATGACCTTGCCGTGGTCGATGACGAGGATGGTGTCGGCCAGCTGGTCGGCCTCCTCGAGGTACTGGGTGGTGAGCAGCACCGTGGCGCCGTCGGCGACGAGCTCGCCGATGACCTCCCAGGTGTCGAGGCGACCGCGCGGGTCGAGCCCGGTGGTGGGCTCGTCGAGGAGCACGACCGCCGGCTCGGCCACCAGCGCGCCGGCGAGGTCGAGCCGGCGCCGCATGCCGCCGGAGTAGGTCTTGGCGGGCCGGTCGGCGGCGTCGTCGAGCTGGAAGCGGCTGATGAGCTCGCGGGACCGGGACCGGGCGTCGGCCTTGTTCTTGCCGTAGAGCCTGCCGACCATGTAGAGGTTCTCGAAGCCGGTGAGGTTCTCGTCGACGGCCGCGTACTGGCCGGACAGGCCGATCGAGCGGCGCACCGCGTCGGGCTCGGCGAGGACGTCGTGCCCGTTGACCCAGGCGCGGCCCGAGTCGGGGCGGAGCAAGGTGGTGAGGATGCGCACCGCGGTGGTCTTGCCGGCGCCGTTCGGCCCGAGCAGGCCGAGCACGGTGCCGGTGGGGATCTCGAACTCGATCCCGTCCAGGGCGCGGGTGGACCCGTAGGTCTTCACCAGGGCCTCCGCGCGCACCGCGACCTCGGACGCGGACGGTGGCATGTCGACTCCCAGGGGCAGGCTGTGTTGGCGAGGGCGACTGTAGACCCGGGGTCCGACAATTCGGATCGATTTTCCTGCGGCGCGCCGCCCCATGAGCGAGTATTCCCCGCAGGAGAGCGGTTTTCTGCTGGAGGAGAACGTCGAGATGAGCGCACCCGTCCCCGGCCCGCACGACGTGCCGAACCCGCAGGGCTACGGCTACCCGCCGCCGGGCTACGCGCCTGGCTACCCGCCACCGCGCCGGGGTGGCCGGTCGCTCGTGCTCGGTCTGGTTCTCGGGCTGGTGGTCGGCGCGGGCGGACTCGGCCTCGCCTGGGCGTTGAGCTCCCGCGGGTCCGGCGGGGTGCGGGCCGAC
This sequence comes from Actinophytocola sp., assembly GCF_036402745.1. Classification (GTDB taxonomy): domain Bacteria; phylum Actinomycetota; class Actinomycetes; order Mycobacteriales; family Pseudonocardiaceae; genus Actinophytocola. Next base: position 7,750 of record NZ_DASWSJ010000024.1, read on the forward strand.
GCGCAGGCGGTGTGCGGGGTCGTCGAGCGGACCGCGGTGCCCACCAAGGACACGTCGCTGGAGGACTTCCGGAGGTGGGGCATCGCCGAGGTCGGGCCGTCCCTCGCCAAGCAGGACGCGACCTACCAGCCGCTGGCCGACGAGCTGGCGAAGGCCTCGGACGCCGTGGGCGCCTTCGACTTCGACAAGCTGAAGAGGGC
>NZ_DASWSJ010000025.1:0-20194 GCF_036402745.1 Actinophytocola sp.
CGTGCTGAAGTGCCGCCTGCGGCCCCTCGACCTCGGCGACTACCCGGTCCGCTTCACCGCCGCACAGCAGGCCCAGCTGCGCGCGGCCTTCCCCGGCGGCGTCTGCGACTACTCCCGCCCGGGCGTGGGTCAGCGTCCCCCACGCGGGACCTGGCTGGAGTATTAGGTCTTCGGGATCCAGGCCACCGCGCGTTCCGTCATGGTCGGGCCGCCCCACGGCAGCGGTGACGTTGCCGGTGGGGTGCGCAGGCCGTCGAGGAACAGCGTCAGGTAGCGCTGGCGCAGCCCGTGGGGGTGCGGCGCTCGTCGTCGACGTGGACGGCGGCCAGCTGCTCGAAGATCGGGCCGAGGTCCGCGTCGGTGACGTCCTCGCGGAGGACGCCTGCGGCGTGCGCGCTCCGCGCAGGATCTTTCCTGGGAGCTTGCAGTCGGGCACGATCACCCCATGCAGCCGCACGGCCCGGACGCGGGTCAGCAGGTCATGCTCGCCGAGTACGCCGCCCTACGCGCCGAGATCGACCGGCGGGCCACGGTGCAGTGGCACGTGTTCGCGCTCCAGTTGGCAGCCGCGGGCGCGATCGCGAGCGTCGCCGTCTCGACGGCCGCGAACGTCGCGCTGCTGGTGATCATCCCGGTGTCGTCGTACATGCTGGGGTTCCGGTATCTCCTGCACGACTTCCACATCAAGCTGATCCACCGGTACCTCCGCGACTCGCTGTCCGAGCGGCTGCAGGGGAACCTCCAGTGGGACAGCTGGAAGCCGGAGGGTTTCGCGGAGGCGAGCGACCCGCGCCGGTTCGGCGTGACGAGCTGGAACTTCTGGCACCCGACGCGGCTCGCGTTCGAGGGGGTGGCGGTACTGGCGCTGGCCGCCGTGCTGGCCGCGTCGGCGTATGCCTGGTGGACCGACCCGCCGCAGTGGATCGTGGTGGTCGGCGTGGCTTTGGGCTGGCTGTTGGGCACCCTCGTGACGACGGCGCTGCACAGAGCCTTCACCCGAGCCGGCCACGACTGACCTGCTCGCTCGCCTGCCCGCGCGTCTGCCTGCTTGCGCCTGCTGCGCACCCGCCATGCTTGCTTGCGGAAAGGGCTCGTCAGGCTTCCTGTGGACGACTGGGCGCGTTGTGGACAACTCGCGGCGGCCAGGCGGCCAGGTCACGTCAGGGCAGGTCGGGGCGGCGTAGGGCGGCTTCGGTGAGGTTCAGGTTCGCCAGTAGGGCTCGGCTCTCCTCGTGGTGGCTGGCGGCCGCGGCCTCGTCGCCCAGGTGGGCGTGGGCGGTCGCCAGGCGGTCCAGGATGCTGGCCACCTCGTGGCGGGCGTCGAGGCGGCGCCAGATCTCCAGTGCGCTGCCCGCCCAGCCGAGAGCCTCCTCGAACGCGCCGCGCGCGAGGGCCAGGTCGGCCAGCGAGCGCTGGACCTCGGCCATCCCCTCCTGGTCGCCCACCTCCTCCTGGACCTGCAGGGCTCGGGCCAGGCGCGCGCGAGCGGGCGCGAAGCGGCCGCGGCGGACGTCGACGTCGGCGAGGGCGTGGTCGAGCCACGCGGCGCCGCGCTCGTCCTGGCCGTCCACCAGGGTGCGGGCCATCGTCAGCACCCGCACCGCCTCGTCGAGCCGGCCGACCGCGGTCAGGTTCACGCCGTACGCGTGCAGGTGCATCGCCGACGTGCGGGTGTGGTCGCCCAGCTCCACCGCCTCCGCCAGCAGCTCCACGGCCGCCGCCGGGTCGCCGATGCTCGTCCGCACGTGCGCCAGGGCCGCGAGCGCGCGGGTCAGCAGCGCCGGCGGCATCGACGGGTGCCGCGCCACGCCGATGGCCTGGTCGAGCCACTCGACGGCCTCCGCGAAGCGGCCCAGCATTCGGGCGGACCGGCCCGCGTGGGTGAGGGCCAGCAGCTCGTGCTCGCGATCGCCGAGCCTGCGCGCGGCGGCCAGCTCCTCGGCGGCCAGCGCCGGCAGCTCCGCGTACCGGTCCCGCTGCGCGCACACCCCCCACAACGCCGCCAGCAGCCGCACCCCGAGCCGATCGTTCGGCCGCTGCGCCAACGCCCGCCGCAGCACCCGCTCGCGATCGTCGTCATAGGACCGCAGCGCCAGGAAACCCGCCAGCCGCAACGCGAGCCGGGCCGCGAGATCCGGATGGCCCGCACGGCACGCGTCGTCCACCGCCGTCGTGAGGCTGATGCGCTCGACCTCGAACCACTCGGCCGGCTCGGCCCCCGCGGCCGGCGAGCGCAGCGGCGCGGCCGGGCCGGCGACGTCCTGGCCGACGACCATGCCGTGCTCGACCCGCTCGTCCGCCTCCGCCGCCAGCGCCAGCCACTGCGACAGCACCCGCCACCGCGCAGCGTCCAGTGTGGACGAGGATTCCTCCATTGTGGACCGTTCGGCGGCGAACTCCGCGATCAGGTCGTGCAACCGGAACCGGGACTGGCCGACCTCGTCGCGGCCCAGCGGCTCGACGAGGTGCGCGTCGGCGAGCTCGTCCAGCACCCGGCCGGCCGGTCGGCCCGTGAGCTCCGCCGCGACCCACGCCGGCCAGTCCGGTGTGGACAGCAGGCCGAGCCGGCGGAAGAGCAGGCGGGCGTCGGGATCCAGGGTCCGGTAGCTCAGCTCGAACGTGGCCCGCACGTCCATGTCGCCGATCGCCAGCTCGTTCAGCCTGCCCCGCTCGTCGGCGAGCAGCGTGCGCAGCTCCGCGAGTGTCCACGAAGGATGGACGGCCAGCCGGGCGGCGACCACCCGCACGGCGAGCGGCAGGTTGCCGCACAGCGCGACGACCTCGACCGCGGCGTCCGGCTCGGCGGCCGTCCGGCCCGCGCCGATGATCCGGCCGAGCAGGTCGACGGCGTCCTGCTGGGTGAGCACCGGAACCGTCAGCCGCACCGGGCCGATCAGCGCGCCGAGCTGGCGGCGCGACGTGACCACGGCACCGCACCCGGCGTGCTGCGGCAGCAGCGGGCGCACCTGCCGCTCGGTGGCCGCGTCGTCGAGCACGACCAGGATCCGCGACGTCGCGAGCCGCGACCGGTAGAGGCCGACCCGCTCGTCGGGGTCGTCCGGCACCGCCGAGCCGCTGACGTCGAGCATGCGCAGCAGCCGGCCGAGCGCCTCGTGCGGGTCGAGCGGGTCGAGGCTGCCGCGCAGGTCGAGGAACAACGCACCGTCCGGAAAGGACTCCCGCAGCTCCTGCGCGGCGGCCAGCGCTGCGGTGGTCTTGCCGACCCCGCCGGGACCGACGAGCAGCGCCACCGACGGGAAGCCGCGGTCGGCACGCAGCTCGTCGACGATCCGGCTGATCAGCTTGTCGCGCCCGGTGAGCGCGAGGGTCGGCGGCGGCATCGCGGTCCGCGCCCCCGACACGGGTGCGGGCAGCTCGCCGCGCAGGATCAGCCGCTCGAGGTCACGCAGCTCCTGCCCCGGCACGATGCCCAGCTCGTCGACGAACAGCCGGTGCACGCGCCGGTAGGTCTCCAGCGCGTCGACCGCGCGGCCGACGCCGGCGAGCGCCCGCAGCTGCCTCGCGTAGAGGCTCTCGCGGTACGGGTGGTCGGCGACGAGCTCGGCCAGCTCGCGCAGCGCGTCGTCGTACCGCTCCAGGTCGAGCCGCGCGTCCAGCCGGGCCTCGACCGCGGCGAGCCGCTCGTCGGTGAGCGTGACGCGGACCTCGTCGGCCCAGTCGCCGGCGACGTCCGCGAGCGCCGGTCCGCGCCAGAGCGCGAGTGCCGAGTCGAGGAGCGTGTGCGCGGCGGCGTGGTCGCCGGAGGCGCGGAGCTGGGCGGCGTGGGTGACCAGCCGGCGGAACTCGGCCAGGTCGAGCGCGTGCTCGGCGAGCTCGTAGCCCGGCGACCGGGTGACGATCGCGTCGGCGCCGAGGCGCTGGCGCAGGTCGCGGATGATGTTGTGCAGCCTCGCCTTCGCGTGCTGCGGCGGGTCGTGCCAGAGGCCGTCGATGAGCCGGTCGGTGGAGGTGAACCGGCCGGTGTTGAGCAGCATCATGGCGAGCGCGAGGCGGGTGCGGCCGCTCGGCACGGCCAGTGGCGTCCCGTCCCGCCAGACCTCGACCGTGCCGAGCACGCCGAACCGCACGGTCATAAGCGGTATCGCAGCGGGCGGGCGTAGGCGCACAGCAGCACGCCGGGAAGCCGCTGCTCGGCGTCACGCAGGGCGGCGACGGAGGCCGGGTCGAGCTCGGCCGGGGCGAGCACCTGGCAGAGCTGCCGCTTGCCGGGCGCGGGCCGGGTGGGGCGGTAGGTCATCACGTACGCCCCCAGGGCCGCCTCGAGGTCGGTCCGCGCGGCGGCGACCGCGCCGGCCGGCACGACCAGCTCGTCGAGGTCGAGGTCGGCGAGGACCGCGGGGTCGAGCAGGTTCAGCCAGGGGACGCCGGTGGTGAGCCGCGTCCGGGCCGCCGCATGCCTCACCCAGCCATCGTAGCCAGCGTTGGTCTGTTCGGAAGCGTGCCGGTTTCGTCCCGACCTTCGGCGGCTGGCGGGTTCGCGGGCGGCGCACCAGGCTTGGTCGCATGCGTGCGCTGTCCGTGGTTGTGGTTTGCGGCTGACCTCAGGCGGTGCTCGGCGGCGGTTCGAGGTCTTCGTGCAGCTCGTGGACGTCGATGTCGGGCCCGAGCAGCTCGTCGAGAACGCCCGCCAGCGCGGGGTCGTAGACGCCGGGGATCGTCTCGGCGGGCCGGCCCGCGATCGCCAGCCGCAGCGTTGTCCTGACGTAGCCCTGGTCGGTGTCCCCGCTGTGGTCGACGGTCACCGCGGTCAGGTCGGCGACCGAGACGAACCGGGTGGTGAGTGGGCTCACGAGCCGAACGCCATGCCTGCTGAACTCCGCCGTGTGCACCTCCCGCCGGCTGTCGTGGGTGCCCAGCAACGCGCCGAGGACCACGAGGACGACCAGCAGCCCGGCGACCCACCAACCCGAGATCGAGAAGATCGCGTACAGCACCACGGTGACGAACGTGCCGCCGACCAGGCCGCCGAGCCCGCCGGCGACGCACCCGGTACCCGAGAAGTGCCTGGACCAGCGCAGGGTCTCCTCGGCGGCCACGTCTTGCAGGATGCCTGGCCGCGACGAGATTGACCAGCCGCTCCCAGGAGGCCATGACGCGCGGCGCCTCGTGGGAGGGTGAGCCGAGCTCGGCGGTGAGGACCATGAGGTGCTGCCGCGGGAGTATTCTCACCCGATGGCCGCACGGGAGCATGCCGGACGGCTCCCGCTCGGCGCGGAGATCGCGCTGGCGTTCGCAACGGGCGCCGGTGCCTTCGCCCTGGCAGGTGTGGTTCTCGCGGGCGTCGGCACGGACCTGGTCGTCGCGTTGCTGGGCGTCGTCTACGTCGCTGTCGTGGTCGCGGTCGCCCGGTTCGCCAACATCGCCTACGCGGTCCCGGTGGGAATGGCGGGCATCCTCGCCTACGACTGGTTCTTTCTCCCCCCGACGCACCCGCTCACGTTCCCGGACTCCGCCAACCTGGTGGACCTCGTCGTCTACCTGGGCGTAGCGGTCCTCCTTGGTGAGCTGGCGGCACACGCGGCCCGCCGGGCCGAGGCCGCCGAACGCGCCCGGGAAGAGATCGCCGACGAGCAGGCGGCCCTTCGCCGGGTGGCGACCCTCGTCGCCCAGGACGTACCCGCGCAGGAGCTCTTCGCCGCGGTGGCGGTCGAGGCCGGCATCCTGCTCGACGTGCACGGCATCCGCATCGCCCGCTACGAGGACGAGACGGAGCTCGCGCACGTGGCCGAATGGAGCAAGCCCGGCTACGACCCGCCCGCCTACGACCACGCCAAGCTCGAAGGGACGAGCGTGTCCGCCGAAGTGCTCCGCACGTGGCGCGCCGCCCGCATCGACGACTACGAGGATGTCGAGGAGCGGGCGTCGTTCGCTCGTGGCGTGGATGTCAGGTCGGTGGTCGGCGCTCCGATCATCGTCGAAGGCCGCCGTTGGGGCGTGCTGCTCGCCTGGTCTGCCAGCGGCTCGCTCCCGACCGATATGGAAGGCCGGTTGACCGAGTTCGCCGAGCTCGTCGCGACGGCCGTCTCGAACACCGGCGCACGGACGGGAATGGCCGGGCTCGCGGACGAGCAGGTCGCCCTGCGGCGCGTCGCGACGCTGGTGGCGAAGGCGGTGCCGACCGCGGAGGTCTTCGAGGCCGTCACCCGGGAGGTCGGGCTGCGGTGCGACGCCGACCTCGCTCGCATGGAGCGCTTCGAACCGGACGGCACGGTCACCGCGGTCGCGGCCTGGAGCCGGGTCGATGACGCCCAGCTGGCTGTCGGCAGACGCTTCGCGCTCGAGGGGGAGAGCATCGCCACCCAGGTGCTCGCGACGGGCCGGCCGGCCCGGGTGGACACCTTCGTCGGCGCGTCGGGGCCGATCGCGCACGAGGCTCAGGCGCTCGGCATCCGCGCGTCGGTCGGCTGTCCGATCGTCGTCGGCGGGCGGACGTGGGGAGTGATCGCGGCGTCCACGAGGCGCGAGACACCGTTCCCCGCCAACACGGAGTCGCGGATCGCGGACTTCACCGAGCTGGTCGCCACGGCGGTCTCGAATGCCGAGGCGCAGACCGATCTCCTCGCCTCGCGCGCCCGCCTGCTCACGGCCAGCGACGACGCTAGCCGCCGCGTCGTGCGCGACCTGCACGACGGCGCACAGCAGAGCCTCGTCCAGGTGATCATGACGCTCAGGCTCATCGAGCACACGTTGGCGGAGGGCGACGAAGCGGCCAAGGCGCTCGTCGGCGAGGCGCTCGACCAGGCGGAGCAGGCCAACGGCGAGCTCCGCGAACTGGCGCACGGCATCCTTCCCGCCGTCCTGGCCCGAGGCGGCCTGTCGGCCGGCGTGAGTGCCCTGGTGTCGCGCCTGCGCGTGCCCGTCGAGGTGGCCGTGCCCCGCGACCGGTTCCCTCCCGAGATCGAGGCCAGCGCCTATTTCGTCGTCGCCGAGGCGTTGACGAACGTCGCCAAGCACGCCGGCGCCCAGAGCGTGCACGTCACGGCCCGGGTCGACGACGGCGTGCTGCACGTGCACGTGCGGGACGACGGGGTCGGCGGTGCCCGCGCCGATGGAACGGGTCTGCGCGGGCTCAACGACCGCGTCGCGGCGATGGACGGCCGGCTCGAGATCGAGAGCCCACCGGGCGACGGCACCCGGATCGCCGTCACGCTCCCGCTGCAACGCCGGCCCGTGCTCTGACGCGACCGCACTTCGGGGCCACCGCCTCGTTGGCGGACAACGCCTCGCGGGGCACCCCGCCGGCGAGCTAGGCCGCGAGGCGGCCGGCCGGCACCCTCCTACTGCAACTCTCCGGTCAGGAACTGAGCCCGGCCGTGCCCGAACGACCAGTCCTCGTCGTCGTTCTCGGTCATCGAGACGATCAGGTCGGCCGGGTCCAGACCGCAGTCGCGGCGCAGCCGTTCGGCCAGCAGCTCGTAGAACTTCTCCTTCTGCGCACGGGTCCGCGCGCGGGTGACCACGTGGATGACGACCAGCTGGTCGGACCGATCGATGCCCAGACCTGTGTCGAGCGCGACGATCTGTCCGGCGGGGTGACTCCGCACGACCTGGTACCGGTCCCGCTCCGGCACTCCGAACGCCTCGACCAGGGCGGCATGGGAGGTGTCGAGCAGCGCTTCGAGCTCACCTGGGTTTCGGCCCTCGATCACGTCGAAGTACAGCAGTGGCATGGGTTTCCTCCGGGTCCGATGGTGCGGTGCGGACTCGTGACCTCGACTCCGCACCGCCAGCCTCGCCCAGCCACGGGCCCCTGTCGTCTCCGCCAACACCCATTCCGCGGTGCGCGTGAGCCCCACCCCGCCATACCCGCCACCTGGAGGAACCAAAGGGCCCACCGGGCCGTGCATGGCGAACGTCCCGTCCCGTGCCTCGATCGGCTGCCCGCTAACCGGTACACCAGGACTCCGGCTGCCAGCACACCAGAACGGCCGCCAGCGGCAATGCCGCCCGGCACCGGCGCCGCGACGCTGTCTGTGTCCGGTTCGAACGGAAGGACATGCGATGGCGTTCAAGACCTGGTTCATCACCGGTAGCTCGCGTGGCTTCGGCCGCGAGTGGACGATCGCGGCTCTCGACCGCGGCGACAGGGTGACAGCGACGGCCCGTGACCTCGCCAGCCTCGACGATCTCGTGGCCAAGTACGGGGACGCGATCCTGCCCATCCAGCTGGACGTCACCGATCGGGCCGCGGGCTTTGCCGCGGTGAAGCAGGCACGGGAACACTTCGGGCGGCTCGACGTCGTCGTGAACAACGCCGGGTACGGGCAGTTCGGCATGGTCGAGGAGATCAGCGAGGAGGAGATCCGGGCGCAGCTGGAGACGAACCTGCTCGGTGCGCTGTGGGTCACCCAGGCGGCGCTGCCCTACCTGCGTGGCCAGGGCAGCGGGCACATCCTGCAGGTGTCCTCGATCGGCGGGATCTCGGCGTTCCTGAACACCGGCGCCTACCACGCCTCGAAGTGGGCGCTGGAAGGGCTGAGCCAGAGCCTGGCCCAGGAGGTGGCCGGGTTCGGCATCAAGGTCACGCTGATCGAACCGGGCGGGTACTCGACGGACTGGGCCGGACCCTCCGCCAAGCACGCGACGGCTTCCCCGGACTACGAGCCGGTCCGGCAGCAGGCGGCGCAGGCGCGCGCCAGGCGCTTCACCCCCGGCGACCCGGCCGCCACCCGCGACGCCGTACTGCGGCTCGTCGACAGCCCCGACCCGCCGCTGCGCCTGTTCCTCGGCGAGGCGCCGCTCGGCATCGCGACCGCGGACTACCAGTCCCGGCTGGCTGCCTGGCAGGAGTGGCAGCCGGTCGCCGCCGCCGCGCAGGGCACCGGGAAGTAGCTCGTCTTCTTGTCAAGACAGTGCGCGACCACCCACGCACCGGAGCGCCGACCGTCGAGGTGACGACCGTGTCGGCGGAGGGAAGGAACGACCGATGTCGGTAGGGGAACAGAGCAACTCCGCTTCGGTGCTGGGCCGCCCGGACGGCTCCGCCGGGCCGCCGGTGGCCGGCCGGCGCAGCGTCCGGCGACACGTCATCGCCGCCGCGGCGGTGACCGCGCTCGGCGGCCTGCTGTTCGGTTATGACACGGGGGTCGTCTCCGGGGCGCTGCTCTTCCTCAAGAACGAGTTCGGCGGCCTGTCCTCGCTCCAGCAGGAGCTGGTGACCAGCCTGCTGCTGATCGGCGCGATGATCGGCGCTTTCGGCGCGGGCCGGGTGGCGGACCGGATCGGCCGCCGTCCGACCATCCTGATCACCGCGGTGATCTTCGTCGTCGGCGTCCTGCTGGCCGCCCTCTCGCCCTCGTTCTGGACCCTGATCGTGGCTCGCGTCGTCATCGGCCTGGCCGTCGGCTCCGCGTCGATGACCGTGCCGCTCTACATCGGCGAGCTGGCGCCGCCGCGCATGCGCGGCGCGCTGGTCAGCCTCAACCAGCTGGCGATCACCGGTGGCATCCTGGCGTCGTACCTCGTCGACTACGGACTGGCGGCGAGCGCGAACTGGCGCCTGATGTTCGGCCTCGCGGTGATCCCGGCGGCCCTGCTGTTCGTCGGCATCCTGACGCAGGCGGAGAGCCCGCACTGGCTGATCCGCCAGGGTCGCGAGGACGAGGCCCGCCGGGTGTTGAGCCGGCTGCGCGAGAGCGACATCGACGCCGAGGTCGCCGAGGTCAAGGAGGTCGCCGCCAGGCGGGTGAGCCGCCGCGACCTGCTGGCCAGGGGGGTGCGCCCCGCTCTGTGGGTCGGTGTCCTGATGGCGATCTTCCAGCAGATCACCGGGATCAACACCGTCATCTACTACGCACCGTCGCTGCTGGCCGGCGCCGGCCTCGGCAATGGCGCCTCGCTGCTGGCCAACGTGGTCAACGGGGTGGTCAACGTCGGGATGACCATCGTGGCGATCCGGTTGCTGGACCGCACCGGCCGGCGGCCGCTGCTGCTCGCCGGGACCGCGGGCATGGTCGTCGGGATGGTCATGACGGCGCTGGCCTTCTTCGGCGGCAGCCAGCTGCACGGCGCGACCGCCTACGTCGCCATCGCCGGCCTGCTGATCTACACCGGGTCGTTCGCCATCGGCCTCGGGCCGGTGTTCTGGCTGATGATCGCTGAGATATACCCCCTGCGGATCCGGGGGCAGGCGATGAGCGTGGCCACGATCGCCAACTGGGGCGCCAACTTCGTGGTCACCGTCTCCTTCCTCACGATGGTCGACACGATCACGCCGAAGGGCTCCTTCTTCCTGTTCGCGGTCACGAGCGTGGTGGCGCTGGTCTACTTCGCCAAGCGCGTTCCGGAGACCAAGCAGCGCAGTCTCCAGGAGATCGAGCGGGACCTGGGCCCGGCGACCGGCGACCAGCGAGCGCCGGCGGCCCGGTAGCCCGGCCACCGAGCGACGAGGACCGGCGATCGAGGTCCGCCGACTGAAGGAGGTGTCCGCACGTGCTTGCCGCGCTGCTGCTCGCAGGACTGTTCGTCGCCCCCCTCAGCTCCGTCCTGATGTTCGTGCCGCTGCCCACGCACTGGCCGGTCGCCGGCGCCCTGGCGTACTCGCGCAGGTTCGTGTCGGCCGTCGTGGTGACCGTCGCCCTCGCGGCCATCGGCTACGGGCTGTCGGTACTGGTGGGCACCACACCGTTCCGCGCGCTGATGGCCGCCATCGTCGTCACCGCGTCCAGCGTCGCCCTGCTCCCGGTCACCCGCCGCTGGAACGGCCGGGCGCACGTGTGCTGGGCCACCTGCTCGTACCTGTACGTCGCGTACCTGGTCTTCATCATCCACTGGACGTTCGTCAGCCACCTCGGCCTCCTCGACTCGATCGGTGGTGTCGCCCTGTGGGTGCTCGAGGTGGTGGCCGGCCTGCTCGCCGGGGCCTACCTGTGGGAACTGTGCGACGCCCTCGGCACCCAGCACTGGCGCCGCAGGGTCATCGACGCGGGCGCGGCCGCGCGAACCCCGGACTACCTGCCCTTCGTCAGCATGCACGTCCCCGCGCACAACGAACCGCCCGAGATGGTCATCGAGACCCTCACCGCACTGCGACGGCTGAACTATCCCCACTACGAGATCGTGGCCATCGACGACAACACCGACGACCCCGACCTCTGGCGCCCGGTCGAGGAGTGGTGCCGGGCGCACCGGGTCAAGTTCGCCCATCTCGAGGACTGGCCCGGCTACAAGTCCGGCGCACTCAACTACGCGCTCAGGGAACTCACCGACCCGCGCGCCGAGCTCGTCGCCGTCGTCGACTCCGACTACCAGATCCAGCCCAACTTCCTGGACGGCTGCGCCCGGTTGTTCGCCGACCCGGGCGTCGGGTTCGTCCAGGCGCCGCAGGACTACCGCGGCTGGCGCCAGTCCAGGTACTACCGGCGCCTCTACTACTCCTACCGGTACTTCTTCGCCGTCTCGCAGCCGTCGCGCAACGAGCGCGACGCCGCGATCTTCGCCGGCACCATGGGCATCATCCGCAGGAAGGCGCTCGACGACCTGGGCGGCTGGGACGAATGGTGCATCACCGAGGATGCCGAGCTCTCGCTGCGCATGCTGCGAGCCGGCTGGACCGGCTTACATGTCGACCGGTCCTACGGCCAGGGCATCATGCCGTTGACGTTCGAGGCGCTGAAGGGCCAGCGGTACCGCTGGTGTTTCGGCGGCATCCAGATTCTCCGGAGGTACTGGCGCTCGCTGCTGCCCGGACCGCGCACCGACCGCAACAGGCTGACCCTGGGGCAACGATGGGGGTACCTGTCGGGCGGTCTCCAGTGGTACGGCGACCTGCTCGGGCTGATCTTCTACCTGTTTCTGCTGGCCGGTGCCGCGAACCTCGCACTGGGCGGTGGTGAGCTGTTTCGCAAGATCACCGGGTTCCTCGTCGCGGCGGTGCCGACGCTCGTCCTGCTCGGCCTGCTCCGCGCCGTCGCGCTTCTGCGCCGGGGCACGGGTGCGTCATGGAAGGACGCGTTCGGGTCGTTCTTCATCTGGCAGGCGACATCGCTCGTGGTCGCGCGTGCCTCCGTCCAGGGACTGTTCGCCAAGGAAGCGGTGTTCATGCGAACGCCGAAGACGTTCGACAAGGCCTCCTGGTGGGACGTCGTCAAGGCCAATCGCGCGGAAAGCGTCCTGGCCGCCTGCGGCGTCATCGGTATCGCCGCCGCGCTGAGCAAGCCGACAACGCTGAGCGGGCCGCTGCTGGCCGCACTGCTGCTCTTTCCGACGCTCGGCTTCGCCGCCGCGCCGTTCAACAGCTTCGCCGCGCAGCGCGCGGCACTCCCGCCGGACCTGCGGCACCGTCGGCGCACCGAGTTCCTACGCCAACCCGCGGCGCGTGGGGCCGCCGCCGCGGCGAGTGGCATCGCGGTGGGCGCCGGCATCACGGCGGCCGTCTTCGCGCTGCTCGCGGCGGCGCCCGCCGCCAGCAACATCCCCGCCCCGGCCCTGGTCGTGCCGGCGGCGCCAAGCACGTCCGCGCCGCCGCCGGCGCCGGCCAACACCCCGTCTCCGGCACCGACCAGCTCGCCGACCACCACCCCGACCGCGACGTCGACACCCCCCACGACACGGGCGCCCTCGTCGTCCGCGACGCCGGCACCGACAACGAGTCCGTCGCCGACGACCGCGCCATCCCCGACAGGCACGCCGACGCCGACGGTCACAGTCACGCCGACGCCGACCAACGGGGCCGTCCCGTAGTCCTGGCCGTTCGGGTGAGTTCCCTGCGAGGGTCAGCGAAGGGCGACGGTGAGCAGGACGACGGCGTCGGTGAGCGCGGTCAGACCGTGGCGCTGCGGTGGGGTCTGGGCGAACTGACCGCGCTCCAGCTCCCACTCGGTGCTGCGGGTGTGCAGCCGTACCCGGCCACTGAGCGTGTGCAGGGTGGCGCCCGCGGGGGAGTCGTGCTCGCCGAGATCGGCGCCTTCCACGAGCGCGATCAGCGTCGCCCGCAGCGCGGTGCCGGTCGCGAGCGTCTTCGCCGCCCTCCGGGAATGGTGTTGATGGGCCTGCCGAAGCAGTTCGCCGGCCAACTCCTCGATCCGGACCACGGAGGTCTGTTCCGGCATCACGCTCACTCCCATCTCCGGCGGCGCGCCGTCACCTCCCGGATCCGGTAGCCAATGTACGGCTCGCCGGCAAACACCGGCGCGCCGGAGCGGCTCCATGTCGGACTCGGTCAGGTCGGGCCCCACGCGCCGGCGCTGCCACCCGCCAGGATCCCAGACCCCAGAAGATCTCGGGGGACCGCTGAACGTCGCAACGGGACATGGTTCTCGCTTTGCTCAGTTCTTGTGAGTTGTCGCTGATGTCGCGAATTCGTGCCAAAGGAGGTTGAGGGGATGGTCAGGGGCGTAGTGCTCGCGCTCGTTCCGGCGGCCGAATACACCGGTCACGAGTTCCAGTGGTGGGTCGAAGTCGTTGGCCAGTGGGATGGCGCGGAGGCCGTGGCCGCCGGGCAGGCGGCCGTCGAGGGCGGCGCGGGCGACCTGGCTGGTGGTGAGCAGGCATCCGTGCACGAGTCGGGAGTCCAGGAGGCCGAGGCCGTAGTAGACCTCGCCGCCGAACTGGTCGACTGTGAGTACGTCCACGAACCGCGCCTCACCCGGCTCAGCGATCATTCCGCGCTCACGGTGCGCCTCACCTGCTCCGGCACCTCCCCGTTGCTAACCTCCGACCCCGTCGAAGCGACCAGCCCGCCGACCCTGTTCTAGCCCTCCGGGACTTCCGGCGCTCGCCGGCCGCACGACGAACACGCGGCCCGCGACAACGGAGGACCGGCAGAATGCTCCCGACTTCCCCGGTCGACGCACCACGCATTGGAGCCCGGGTGCTTCTGCTCGACCCCCACGATCGCGTCCTGCTCATCCACGCCCGCGACCCCGACCACCCCGACCACCACTGGTGGGAATTGCCCGGCGGCGGGCTCGACCCTGGCGAGTCGCTCCAGGACGCGGCGATACGCGAAGTCGCGGAGGAGACCGGCATCCGGCTCGACGCGCTGGGCCCGCGCCTCTGGATCCGCGAGAGCCGGTTCCGCTACCGCAACCGCGACCACCACCGCGTCGACCACGTCTTCCTCGCCCGACCCGCCACCACCTCGCCGCGCGCGCAGATCAAGCCGACCGAGAACGAGAAACTGGGCCTCATCGAGCGGCGCTGGTTCACGACCGAGGGTCTCGAGGCAACCCAGGACAAGCTCTTGCCGAGCACACTTCCTCGACTCCTACGGGATGTCCTCGCCGACAACCTCCCCGCCGTGCCCCCCGTGATAGCGGACTAGCGGACAACTCGTTCCGCGGTCCGCCGAAGCCCGACAATGGCCGCCGACCGTCCGATCCGGCTACAAGAGCGGGCTGGGATGGACCTGATCAGCGATGACGGGGTGGCCACCATCAGATGTATGCGGCTCTGACGACGGGGCCGCGCGGTCACTCCTCGGCCGGGACCAGCTTCAGGGAGATCGAGTTGATGCAGTAGCGCTGGTCGGTCGGCGTGCCGTAGCCCTCGCCCTCGAAGACGTGGCCCAGGTGGCTGTGGCAGGTGGCGCACAGGACCTCGGTGCGGGCCATGCCCATCGCGCGGTCCTCGCGCAGGATGACCTTGTCGCCGGCGAGCGGGCTCCAGAACGACGGCCAGCCGCAGTGCGAGTCGAACTTGGTGTCGCTGCGGAACAGTTCCGTGCCGCACGCCCGGCACTGGTAGACGCCGACGGTCTTGGTGTCGGTGTACTCGCCGGTCCACGGGCGCTCCGTGCCGGCCTGGCGCAGCACGGCGTACTCCTCGGCGGTGAGCTGCTGGCGCCACTCGTCCTCGGACTTGACCACGCCGGGGGTGGCGTCGACTTCCTGACTCATGACTCCCCCTCGCAGGCTCGCTGGAGCCGCTCGCGGTGACCCTGTGACATCGATTCGCTCGCAAGCTCGCTCATGCCATCCACGGTACTGCTAGTTGGCGAACACCGAGATCGCGTAGACGAGCGCGTCCCACACGGCGATCGTGACGCCGAGCAGGATGAGCAGCACGAGGATGCTGGCCATGAGCTTGCGGTGACCGCCGAGCCGGTTGGCGGACGCGGCCCAGTCGCCCATGCCGGACAGGTAGCCCTCGACGGTGAAGCCCGGGTGCGTCCGGTGCTGCCGTTGCAGGTGCTCGGCGAACGCCCGGGCCTCCGGGTCGTCCGGGTCGAGCCCGAGCAGCTCGTCATCGAACTTCTCCGCCAGGGGGTCCGCCGGCCGGCTCGGGTCGTCGTCCGGGTCCTTGATCCCGCTCGCGGCCATGCCCCCACGGTAACCTGACGCGGTGGCGGAGGCGATCGAACTCACCGTGAACGGCCGCGCGGTGCGCGTGTCCAACCCGAGCAAGCCGTACTTCCCCGAGCGCGGGATCACCAAGGGCGACGTGGTCCAGTACTTCCTCTCGGTCGGCGACGGCATTCTCGGGGCGCTGCGCGACCGGCCGACCACGCTGGAGCGCTGGCCGGGCGGCGTGTTCGAGGGCGCGAAGCTGTCCACCAGGGCCGACAACCGGGGCGACGCGTTCTACCAGAAGCGGGTGCCCAAGGGCGCGCCCGACTACGTGGAGACGGCGCGGATCACCTTTCCGAGTGGCCGGCCAGCCGATGAGGTATGTCCGACCGAGCTCGCCGTGGTCGCCTGGGCGGCGAACCTCGGCACGCTCACGTTCCACCCGTGGCCGGTGCGCCGGCCCGAGGTCGACCACCCCGACCAGCTGCGCGTCGACCTGGACCCCCAGCCCGGCACGACGTTCCGGGACGCGGTCGTGGTGGCCCACGAGCTGCGTGAGCTGCTGGCCGAGCTGGGCATGACGGGCTTCCCGAAGACCTCCGGCGGCCGCGGCCTGCACGTGTACGTCCCGATCGAGCCCCGCTGGACCTTCGTCGAGGCGCGCCGCGCGCTGATCGCGCTGGGGCGTGAGCTGTCCCGCCGCAGGCCCGACCAGGTGACCGTCAACTGGTGGAAGGAAGAGCGCGGCGAACGCATCTTCATCGACTTCAACCAGGGCGCCCGCGACCGGACCATCGCGTGCGCCTACTCGGTCCGCCCGACGCCGCGGGCCCTGGTGTCCGCGCCGCTCGACTGGGCGGAGCTGGACGACGTGGTGCCGGAGGACTTCGACATCGAGACGATGCCGGCCCGCTTCGCGAAGGTGGGCGACCTGCACGCGGGCGTGGCGTCGGAGGCCTACTCGCTGGAGCCGCTGCTGGAGCTGGTGGCCCGGGACGAGCGCGAGGGCCTGGGCGACCTCCCGTACCCGCCCGAGTACCCGAAGATGGCCGGCGAGCCGAAGCGCGTCCAGCCGTCCCGCGCCCGCCCGGAGGAGTAGGGCGCGGCCGCGCCACGCGGTCAGGCGGTGCGGCGCCAGGTCAGGCAGCCGGCGGTGTCGACGCGTTCGCCCTTCGCGATCGAGACCGTGCCTGGTTGGTTCACCACGCCGTTGTCGATGACGTTGCCCGTCGCGTCCGTGCGGCTCCAGTAGCAGCCGCCCGCGTTGCTGCCGTCGGGGCCGTCCGTGCGGTAGGTGCCCGGCTGGACGTCGACGCCCACCTCGAACAGGCCGTCGCGGAACTCGGAGAGGGGGCCGGTCGCGGGGCTGGCGGTCACGGTCTTCGTGACGGTGGCCGTCTCGAACTGGGTCACCGTCACGCGGGTCGGCGTGGCCGGTGCCGTGTTCTCCGGCTCCGAACGCGCCAGGGTGCCCACGATCGCGGCCACCGCGGTCACCACGACGCCGGCGACGGTCAGGACCAGCCATGGCCAGAGCGGCCAGCGGTGCCGGGACCCGGTCGTCTCCTCGGTCGTCATGAAGGTGTGGTCATGAAGGCTCCTTGCGCTGCTGCCCAAGAGTCGTCACGTCACCCGATTTCGTTACGGTTTCACGGAATGCGCCTCGATCCAGCGTATCTCCAGCCGCCTGACCACCGGCTTTGACCCCATCGCGACCCGATCGCGGTATCGGCGGTTGATTTCCACCACGTCAGCAGGAAGCATCGGAAGGGTCCGACGAACATCGATCAGGAGAGGTCACCGTGACTGAGCCGTACGTCGTCCGCTACGTCGGCGGGCCACTCGACGGTCGAGTGGACACGCTGGCCGAGCTGCCCGACGAGCCGCGCACCACGGTGACCCACGTGCACCTCCACGAGGGCCCGAAGATCGTGCACCACTACGACCTCTGCTACGCGGTCGAGTACGGCTGCGAGTACCGCGTCCGCGCGGACGAGGAGTACGCGGAGGAGTAAGCCCGGCGATCAGCGGCGCACCAGCAGGTCCGCCACGACCGGGCGGTGGTCCGAGGCCAGCGTGTCGAGCACCGCCGCGTTCCGCACCCGCACACCCGGCGACACGGTCACGTAGTCGATCCGCTTCGCCGGCACGTCCGCGGGATAGGTCAGGCCCGGCTCGGCCGAGGTCCACGCGTCGGCCAGTCGGGTCCACAGTGGAGCGAGCTCGGGCGCGCCTGGTCCGGCGTTGAAGTCGCCCAGCAGCACCTGGCGCGCGCCGGGCCGGTCGGCCGCCAGGATCCGCAGCGTGTCGGCCACCTGCAGCTCCCGCACCGCCGGGTCGGCCCGGTAGTCCAGGTGCGTCGCGTAGACGTGCACCGGCACGCCCCGCACGAGCACGACCGCCTCGGCGAACCCGGGGGCGGGCGCGGGCACGGGATTCGGGTCCTGAGTGGACAGACGGGTGAGCGGGTGGTTCTCCGTCGCGACGATCGGGTGCCTGCTGAGCACGGCCACCCCGTACCGGCGCCGCGGCGCGCCCTCGGTGAGCGGCGGCAGGTCGTAGATCGGCGCGAAGAACACCCGCATGTGCAGCTGCCGGGCCAGGTCCCGGGCCTGGTCGCGGAAGTCGCTGCGCGCGGCCCAGTGCACGTCGACCTCCTCCAGGCCGACCACGTCCGCCCGGCTGTCCCGGATCACCGACGCGGTCCGTTCGAGGTCGAGCGCGGCGTCGCTGCCGATGCCGGTGTGGATGTTGAAGCTCAGCACCCGGAGCGGCACGTCGGGCGCGGGCGCGGCGGACGCGGGGGTGCCGAGCAGGGACAGGGTGAGCAGTGCGGCCAGGAGCAGGGGGAGCCGGCGCATCTGGGGTGACCTCCGTCAGGGTGGGCAGACCGTCCCGTTGCGCGGCACCTTAGCGTCGGAAAGGAAACTCACGGCGGCGTCCGTGGCACACGGGGAGAAACCCAGGGCACCGTGCCCGCCGCCCTGCCACGACAGGTACACCCCGGACGCGAGCTGCTGCGCGGCGCGCTTGCTGCCCTCCTCCGGGGTCACCGCGTCGCTCGCGGTCCCGATCACCACGATCGGCGGGGCGTTGCGGGCGCTGGGCGTGGGCAGCGGCTGGTTCGGCACGGTCCACGGGCTGCACAGCGCGAGCCGCTGCGCCGCGAGCGTGCCGAAGGTCGGGAACCGCTTCTTCCAGTCCTCGCCGTACTGCTTGATCCGCTCGGGGGACAGCCGGGTCTTGGTGTCGTTGCAGCTGATCACGAGCGTCGAGTCGAGCGTGGCGGCCTGCACGTCGGTGCCGAGGACCACCGGCGTCAGCAGCGCCACCAGCCCGCTCGGGTCGCCGCCGGCCGCCTTCGCGAGCGCCGCGGAGAGCGCCGGCCACGCGGACCGGTCGGCGAGCCCGATCAGCACCGCGTGCAGCGCGGACCCGGCGGTGAGGTCGAGCGACTCCGGCTGGGGCAGGGGGTTGGCCCGCAGCTTGCCGAGCAGCTCCAGCAGCGTGCGCTTGGGCTGGGTGCCCAGCTCGCACTGCCGGTTGACGCAGTCGGCGGCGAACGCGTCGAACGCGGCCTCGGCGCCCTTGGCCACGCCTTCGAGCGCGACCGCGGCGTCCTGGGTCGGGTCGGGCACGCCGTCGAGGACGAGCCGGCCGACCTTGTCCGGGAACCGGTCGGCGAACACGGACAGCACGCGCGAGCCCTCGCCGTGCCCGATGCCGTTGAGCCGGGAGACGCCGAGCGCCTCGCGGAGGGTGTCCAGGTCGGCGGCGGTGCGCCAGGTGTCGAGCGCGGGCAGCTGGCTCTCCAGCGCGATCGAGCACTGCTGGCCCGCGGTCTGCGCGGCCTCGAGCCAGGTGTCGATCGGCAGGTCGGCGGGGTCGGCGCCGACGATCGTGCGCCGGATCTCGTCGGGCAGGCACTTCGGCGCGGCGGAGTTGCCGGTGCCGCGCCGGTCCATGCCGATGAGCGAGAACCGCTCGAAGAACTGCTGGGGCAGGGTCGCGGCGAGCCGGGAGGCGAACAGCGTGCCGGGCAGCCCGTCGACGTCGTTGACCACGACCAGCGGGACCGGGCCGTTGCCGGCGCGCAGCAGCTGCACCCGCGCGACGCCGCGGCCGGGCGCGTAGGGCGAGTCGAGGACGGCGTTGACCTTGCCGCACTGGACCGGCAGCCAGCCGGGGAGCTTCTGCTCGGCGAGCTTGCCGCGGATCTCCGCGGAGCACTCCCGCCAGGCCATGCCGGCGGACATGTCCTCGAGCGGCGGCACCTCGGGCGTGACGGACGGCGGCGCGCTGGTGGCGTCGGGCGCCTGCTGCACCACGATCCCGGGCCGCGCCGACGGGCCGGCGGTGCACGCCCCGACGAGGCCGGCGGTCACGAACAGAACGGCGAACCGCCACACCCAGCCCCGGCCGGTCAACTGTCCTCCCATACGCGCCTGATGGATTCGCAGCGTCGCACGCCGCAAGTGTGGCTCCCGTGAGCGGAGCGCCGGAGCGTTCGCGGTCTGGACGCGTGAGCGGGAGCGCCGGAGCGTTCGCCGTCTGGACTGACGAGCGCGCGCAGGCGCGCCAGCGCCGAGCACGAGAGGAGGGAAGACGGCGAGTAGCGGAGAAGCGAAGCGAACCATCCAGCACAGTGGCCTTTCAGAATCGGTGGGTCGTGGCCCTTCCAGGATGCCACTATCTCGGGTCACGCTGGCGGGGTGACTCAGCAAGCGCTCTCCCCCACCCCCCGCAGCACCGTCCAGCGCGGTAAGAAGCGCGCGGTCACCGATCGCGCCGCGCTGTACGCCGTACTGGACGCCGGCCTGATCTGCCACCTCGCCTTCGTGGCCCATGGCGCGCCGATCGTCATCCCGACCGGATACGGCCGCGCCGGCGACACGCTGTTCGTGCACGGCTCGACCGGCGCCGCGAGCCTGCGGGCGGCGGCGGCC
>NZ_DASWSJ010000026.1:0-3939 GCF_036402745.1 Actinophytocola sp.
CTACGGGGGACAGCGACAGCTTGCCACGGTCATCGATCTTGGTGATTTCCACCTGGATCTTCTGTCCGACGGAAACAACATCATCAACGTTGTCCACGCGCTTGCCGTTGGCCAGCTTGCGCAGCTCGGAGATGTGCAGCAGGCCGTCCTTGCCCGGGGTCAGGGAAATGAAGGCACCGAAGGTGGTGGTCTTGACGACCGTACCGAGGTAACGCTCGCCAATTTCCGGAACCTGCGGGTTGGCAATGGCGTTGATGGCGGAGCGTGCTGCGTCTGCAGACGGACCGTTGGTGGCGCCAATGTAGACCGTGCCGTCATCCTCGATGGAGATGTCAGCGCCGGTGTCTTCCTGGATCTGGTTGATCATCTTGCCCTTGGGCCCAATGACCTCGCCGATCTTGTCAACCGGGATCTTGACCGCGATGACGCGCGGCGCGAACTCGGAGAGCTCGTCCGGGGTGTCGATCGCGGAGTTGAGGACGTCCAGGATGTGCAGGCGGGCTTCGCGGGCCTGCTTCAGGGCGGCGGCCAGGACCGAGGCGGGGATGCCGTCGAGCTTGGTGTCCAGCTGGATGGCCGTGACGAACTCAGAAGTACCGGCAACCTTGAAGTCCATGTCGCCGAAGGCATCTTCGGCGCCGAGGATGTCGGTCAGGGCGGCGTAGCGGGTCTGGCCGTCAACCTGGTCGGAAACCAGGCCCATGGCGATACCGGCGACGGGGGCCTTCAGCGGCACACCTGCGTTGAACAGGGACAGCGTGGAGGCGCAGACGGAACCCATCGACGTCGAACCGTTGGAGCTGAGAGCCTCAGACACCTGGCGGATGGCGTACGGGAATTCCTCACGGGACGGCAGCACCGGCGTGATGGCGCGCTCGGCGAGTGCGCCGTGGCCGATTTCGCGGCGCTTCGGGGAGCCGACGCGGCCGGTCTCGCCGGTGGAGTACGGCGGGAAGTTGTAGTGGTGCAGGTAGCGCTTGTGGCTCTCCGGCCCGAGCGAGTCGATCTGCTGCTCCATGCGCAGCATGTTGAGCGTGGTGACACCCAGGATCTGGGTCTCGCCGCGCTCGAACAGCGCCGAGCCGTGGGCCCGCGGGACGACCTCGACCTCGGCCGAGAGCGGCCGGATGTCGGTGATGCCGCGCCCGTCGATGCGGATCTGGTCGCGCAGGATGCGCTGGCGCACGAGCTTCTTGTTCAGCGCCCGGAACCCGGCGCCGATCTCCTTCTCGCGGCCCTCGAACTTCGGGCCGAGCTGCTCGAGAACCTTGACCTTGAGCTCGTCGAGGCGTGCCTCGCGCTCCTGCTTGCCCCCGATGGCGAGCGCCTGGGCCAGCTCGTCGGAGGCGACCTCGGAGACCAGCTCGAACACGTCGGACTGGTAGGCCGGGTAGGTCGGGTAGTGCCCGGTGGGCTTGGCCGCGACGTCGGCGAGCTGCTGCTGCGCGACGCACAGGCTGCGGATGAACGGCTTGGCCGCCTCCAGCCCGGACGCCACGACGTCCTCCGTGGGCGCCTGGGCGCCACCGGCGACGAGCTCGATCGTGGAGGTGGTGGCCTCGGCCTCCACCATCATGATCGCGACGTCCTCACCGACGACACGACCGGCGACGACCATGTCGAACACGGCCCGCTGCAGGTCCTCGTACTGCGGGAACGCGATCCACTGGCCGTCGATCAGCGCGACGCGCACGCCACCGATGGGGCCGGAGAACGGCAGGCCCGCGAGCTGCGTGGACGCCGACGCCGCGTTGATGGCCAGCGCGTCGTAGGGGTCCTGCGGGTCGAGGCTCATCACCGTGACGACGATCTGGATCTCGTTGCGCAGGCCGTCGACGAACGACGGGCGCAGCGGCCGGTCGATCAGGCGGCAGGTGAGGATCGCGTCGGTGCCCGGGCGGCCCTCCCGGCGGAAGAACGAGCCGGGGATCTTGCCGATCGCGTACATCCGCTCCTCGACGTCCACCGTGAGCGGGAAGAAGTCGAAGTGCTCCTTGGGCTGCTTGGACGCCGTGGTGGCGGACAGCAGCATGGTCTCGTCGTCGAGGTAGGCGACGACGGATCCGGCGGCCTGGCGCGCGAGGCGCCCGGTCTCGAACCGGATGGTGCGGGTGCCGAAGCTCCCGTTGTCGATGACGGCACTGGTTTCGTGCACGTTCTCAGCCAGATCGGTGGATTGAGCATCGGTCATGAAGTGGACATCTCCTCTTTCGAGAGGGAGACCCCACGCCACAGCGGAAGGATCCTCGGCCGAGCCGGTCTTCGATCGAAGCCCCCGGGGTGCGACTGCGCGATGTCCGGGAGCCACTACCGAGGACCGGCGGATCGTCTGCCGGAGGCGTGGCGTCGTTGAGTTGTGGTACCGGCCCGGGGGGCCACCGGATGGTGGCCCCGGGCCGGCGGGGATCAGCGGCGGAGGCCGAGGCGCTCGATCAGGGACCGGTAGCGCGCGACGTCGACCTTGGCCAGGTACTTCAGCAGCCGGCGACGGCGGCCGACCAGCAGCAGCAGGCCCCGGCGCGAGTGGTGGTCGTGCTTGTGCATCTTGAGGTGTTCGGTCAGGTCGCTGATCCGCTTGGTCAGCAGCGCGACCTGCGCCTCGGGCGAACCGGTGTCGCCCTCGTGGACGCCGTAGGTGTCCAGGATGGTCTTCTTCTGTGCGGCGTCGAGTGCCACGTGCTCCTCTTTCGTTGCTGTGCCGTGTGGTCGGCGACCCGCAGAGCGCGATCTCGAACCCGACGGGGACCGGAAGACGGTCACGGCCGCCACGGACTGCAGCCGGACCCAGCACTCCACGTTACCAGGGACGATGCGTCGCCGACCGGCGGCCCGGCCCTTGGTCAACCCGTCGTCGGATCGCCGCCGCGGGCGGGAACGGGGCGAGCGGGACGCGGTGCACCACACGGTAGCGCGACCGGCCTCGCCCGGCTGCTGCTGACGAGCAGCAGGTCGTCCGGGCCCCACCACGGCCCCCGAGTTCCGCCCACGGCGTCGGCGGAGCGGGGTCGGCGCCCCGGCCCGGGACGGCGGCGCAGGGCGCACGGTGAGGTGCGGGACGAACCGCGCCCGTTCGCCGCGACACAACGCGGTGAACAGGCGTACGGATCAGGCCGGGTGGCGCGAGCCGGATCGGCCGGCCGCCTGGCGCAGCACCTCGGCCAGCTCCGGGAACGCCGGCCCGAGCGCGGCCGCCGCCGCGGCGAGCCGCGCGGGCTCGGCGATGCTGCGCAGCGCGTCGGCGGCACTGCCGCGCGCGGGCCCCCGCCGCCCCCGCGGTGCCGGGATGCGCGGCCCGGCCCACTGCCAGCGCGCCCGCGCAACCTCGTCGAGCAGGGCGTCGACGGCCTGCGGGACGGGCGGCATGCGCGCCGCGTCGCAGCGCTGGTCGAGCATCAGCAGGCGGGCCAGCACCGCAGGGTCACCGATCTTGACGCGCCGGGCGCTGACCAGCTGGCTGAGCATCGCCGGGCTGATCCCCAGGGTGCGGGCGAGGCGGGCCTGGGAGATGCCCAGCGCGCAGGTGAGCCTGCGCACGCGGTCGCCGAGCGGGGCGCCATAGAGCTCGCGCTGCTGCTCGCGGCCCCGCGCGGTGCGCGCCCCCGCCGGTTCCTCGGCCACCGTCGACATGCGGGCATCGTCGCAGCCGGACGCCCGCTCCGTGGGCGAACGGGGAAAGTCAGGCGCCCAGCAGCTCGCGGGTCTGCTCCACGTCGCGGTGCATCTGCACGACGAGAGCATCCACGTCGTCGAAGCGCTCCTGGCCGCGCAGCCGGTGCTCGAAGTCGACCGCGACCTCGTGGCCGTAGAAGTCCTCGTCGACGTCGAGCACATAGGCCTCGACGGTGCGCACGCGCCCGGAGAACGTCGGGTTGGTGCCGACGGAGATCGCCGCCGGGAGCAGCCGGTCTCCGATCGCGAACCGGCCGGCGTAGACGCCGT
>NZ_DASWSJ010000027.1:0-22056 GCF_036402745.1 Actinophytocola sp.
GCACGGGCCTGATGGGGGCACGCACCTCACCGGGTTCGTTCTGTCCGGTGTGGACTCAGACAAAGGTGACCATCATGACAAGCACTGAGACCGACATCCTCACGACCGTGCTCGACCAGTGGAAGTCAGCGGTCGACGCGCACGACCCGAAGCGCGTCGCGACCTATTTCACCGACGATGCGATCTTCCAGGGACTGCACCCGTACGGCGTCGGCCCGGACAACGTGGCCGCGTACTACGACAGCCAGCCCATCGGCATGACCGCGGAATACGCCGTCCTGCAGACCCGGCGCCTCGCTGACGATCTGGTCCTCGGCTACCTCGGCGTCGACTTCGCCTTCACCGACCGGCCGACGCTGACCGTGTATCTCGGCGTCATCCTGCGCCGCACCGGCGAGACCTGGTTCATCAACCACTACCAGGTCTCCCGACTCGGCGACTCAGCCAGCAACTCCCGCGTTCACAGCTGAGAAGAAAGGGAGCACAGTAATGGAGTTTCTCGTTGACATGGTGACCACCGTGCCCGAGGGCACCTCCGGAGAGACCGTCGAGGACACCAAACGACGTGAGGCCGCGCGGACCAAGGAACTCGCCGCACAAGGCCACCTGCAGCGGCTCTGGAAGCCGCCTGAGGCGCCCGGCGAATGGCGCACTCTCGGACTGTTCAACGCCACGGACGAGGACGAGCTGCGGCAAGTGCTCGCCTCGATGCCGCTACACGTGTGGATGACCGTCGCGGTCACGCCGTTCAAGCCACACCCGAGCGACCCAGGCATTGGACGCCCGGCCGACTGATGGCGACGACACAGCAGAGCAATGACCGTCATGACACCTCGCCGCCTACCTACGGGAGACATCAAGGGCGCTGACGAGGCTGCCCACAAGCGCGCCGAGTGTGCGATGAACCACCTCCTGACGCGGGCCGACGAGCAACGATCGCCGACGTCCTCGGTGAGGATGGGCTGCGCTGAATTGGTGGCAGTGGACGAGTGAAGTCGAGGACAGCACCCGCGACGGCAACCTGAACTACATCGAGAGGCCACTACAGATTACTTGCCGTGGCGGACATGGTCACTTTTCCGCCGGAGTCGAGGTAGTTCTGAAGATCACTGTTGTAGGCGGTGCATTCGGCGCTTGTGACACCGTTATGGACAGTGCTCTGCAGGACAACGGAGCAGTCGGCCAGGTAGTTGCCGTCAGCCGCGATGACGTGGAAGGTCGCTGTCGCGGTACCGTCCCCACCGATATTGCGGAAGATGGCGCTCATGGAGCAGCCGTCGTTGCATGGCCCCAACCAGTCTTGGGACTTGGTAACGAAGTAAGGTGGTCTCGAAACAGGTGTCGGCGTCGGGGTTGGTTCACGGTTGAAGATGTCTTTCATCGGGTTGAAGCCTGTCAAAGCATTGAGCCCGACCAGGACACTGATAATAGTCGCCGCAGCGGTGGCGAATTTCTTGAAATCAGAGTCGTCGCGAGACTCATTTTTCTTGGCGCCAGGGCTGCCGTCAGACCCGGTCGGCTCGTCGGCCATGTGCTTGATGCTACGAGGATCTTGGCTGCCATGGAACTATTGATCTTGAGATGTCGGGGGTCAAGGCCGGGCGCATCGCCATCGTCGTCGTGCTTGGGCTAAGCGTCGGCGGGCGGGGCACACTGGCGAGGGCGGGCTGACATCCGCCAGTCGGCTTTCGGAAGGGTGGAGACATGGTCGAGCTGCTCCGGTCCAATGATCCGGTGTTGATCTCGTTCGCGACGTCGCTCCTGCAGGACGCCATGATCGTGCACTCCGTGGCCGACTCGCACATGAGCGTGATCGACGGGTCCATCAACGCGGTGGTGAACCGGGTCATGGTTGCCGAGGATCAGTACGACGACGCCCGGGCTCTCCTCGTCGACGCGGGTGTGTCCATCGAGCAGTCGTAGCGGCGCCGACGGAACCCGGGTCGGGCTCGGTGGCTAACGTGGGACTCGTGCGGCTCGTGACGTGGAACGTCAACTCGGTCAAGCAGCGGTTGCCTCGGTTCCTGCCCTGGCTCGACCAGCGGCAGCCCGACGTTGTCTGCCTGCAGGAGACCAAGGTCCCCGACGACACGTTCGGCGAGCTCCTCGATGACGAGCTCGCCAAGCGCGGCTACGAGGCGGCCGTGTACGGGGAGGCTCGGTGGAACGGGGTGGCGATCCTGTCCCGGGTCGGGCTCGACGACGTCGTCCTGGGGGTTGAGGGCGCGCCCGGCTTCCCGGACCCCGAGGCGCGCGCGGTGGCCGCGACCTGCGGTGGTGTCCGGGTGCACTCGCTGTACGTGCCGAACGGGCGGGAGCCCGACTCCGACCACTACCGGTACAAGCTCGCCTGGCTCGCCGCGCTGCGGGAGGTCGTCGCGGCCGGGCCGGCGGACGCGATCGTCTGCGGGGACATGAACATCGCGCCCACCGATGCCGACGTGTTCGATCCCGCCGCCTACGTCGGGCAGACGCACGTCACCGGGCCGGAGCGCGCCGCGCTCGCCGAGCTGCAGGCGCTCGGGCTGCACGACGTCGTCCGCGAGCGGTGGCCGGATCAGCGGGTGTTCACCTACTGGGACTACCGCGCCGGCATGTTCCCCAAGGACCTCGGCATGCGGATCGACCTCGTGCTCGCCTCCGAGCCGGTCGCCGGGCGGGTGCGGGCGGCGTGGGTGGACCGGTTGGCGCGCAAGGGAACCGGGCCGAGCGACCACGCGCCGGTCATCGTCGACCTGGATGAGGCGCCGGACGGCGACATCGGGCCGGTCGTCCCGCCGCCGTCGGCGCCGTCGGCCAGGCGCGGGTCGTTCCGGTTGCCCCAAGCGCGCTGACCCGCTGGGCGGGCTACGCGTCAGCCGTCGTCCCGGCGCGTGCGGGGTATCGCGGCCGGTGGTGGCGCCCGCGGATCGCCAGTGCGCACGCCAGGCACAGGATGCTCAGCACGGTCAGCGAGCCGGGCACCGCCGTCATGCCCCACAGCTCGACCGCACCGCCGAGGACGCTCGGGAACACACCGCCGAGCATCGACGCCGCGATCACGTACGACGTCACGCCCGGGACCTTCTGGCTCAACCACACCAGACCCGTCGGGAACAGCGGGCCGACGCCGACGCCGGCCAGCGCGTAGCCCACGGGCGCCAGCGGCGCGACGAACGCCAGCGCGACGCCCAGCAGCATCGTGACGATGCTGCCGAACAGGATCTGCTCGGCCGAGAACCGGCGCGCCAGCGGGTGCACGGCGAACCGGACCGCGGTCATCGCGAGCCAGAACGTCGACGTGGCCGCCGCCGCGGCGCTCGCGGTCCAGCCCAACGCCACCAGGTGCGCGGTCTCCCAGCCGCCGACCCCCGACTCGACGCCCACGTGCAGCGCGAAGAACACGCCGAACACCACCGTGAGACGCCACGCCGTCGCCCGCCTGGCCGCTCCCGGTACCGGACCCGGCTCCCGGCGACCCCGCACGCCGGACACCGTGCCGAGCGCCACCGCGGACAGCGCCGCGCACGCGATGAACGCCACCGGATACCAGCCGTCCGGCAACGCGCCGACCAGCAGCGGGGCCAGCACCGCGCCGATGCCGAACGTCGCGTGCAGCGCGTTCAACATGCCCGTGCTCTCGTTGCCGTAGGCCTCGAGGAACATCTCGTTCACGCCGACGTCGATCCAGCCGAAGCCGACGCCACCCAGCATCGCCGCGGCGAGCGCCACCGGCCAGGCCGGCGCACCGGCGAACAGCAGGCTGCCGGCGATCATCGTCGCGAGCGCCAACGCCAGGAACACCCGGTTGCTCACCCGACGGCGCAACGCCGGCGTGCCGAGCACCCCGAGCAGCGCGCCGACGAAGTGCGCGGACAGCGCCAGCCCGACCTCGGCGTCGGAGATGCCGAACCGCGCCCGCATCGCCGGCACCGCGGGCCCGTACGCGGCCTGCAGCGCGCCGATCACGATGAACGACAGGCACATCCCGGCGACGGCCGTGCGCGTGAGTCGCGTCGTCATGCGGCCTGGTCCGCACCCGGCCGGACGGCGACGGTGACGTGCCCGCGGGTGGGGACCGACCGGCCCGGTCGACGCGCCGGCCGGTCGACCATGAACAACTTCATGCGCCCATTCGATCAAACGCGGAATGTTCCCCGGCACCGGCGGGTTGGGCAGGAGGGACAAACCGGACGTTGAGGAGTGGTTGATGTCGTCGTTCGTGATGACCGTGGCGGAGCGAGAGGCGTTCCTCGCCGAGGTCCACATCGGAGTGCTCGCGGTGGCCAGGGACGGGCGCGGCCCGCTGGCCGTGCCGGTCTGGTACCGCTACGAGCCGGGCGGCGACGTCCTGGTCTGGATGGACCGCGACTCGGTGAAGGATCGGGTGATCCGCAAGGCCGGCCGGTTCAGCTTGGTCGCACAGACCGAGGAGCTGCCGTACAAGTACGTCTCCGTGGAGGGTCCGGTTGTGTCGAACGACACCGCGCCAACCCGCGACGAGGCGCTCGCGATCGCCGGTCGCTACCTACCCCCGGACGAAGCGGTGGCTTATGTGGACGGTGCGCTCAATGAGGCGTCCCTGCTGGTCGTCATGCGCCCGGAGCGGTGGTTGAGCAACGACCAAGGCAAGTCCTGAGGACACCACACGCCACGTTCGCCTTGCCGTTCAGAGCTCGTTGAAGGGTGTCGCGTAGCCGAAGCCGCCGCGGAGCGCGGGGGTGAACGTGGTCAGCGGGCGGGCCTGGAAGTGGTCGCCCCACTCGGGGACCGGTGGGGTGATGCCCAGCTCGGCGGCCGGCCGGAAGCCGAACCTGGGGTAGTAGTCCTTGTGTCCGAGCAGCACGACGATCGGCTCGTCGAGGGCGTCCGCGGCGCCGAGGACCGCGTGCATCAGCGCGGCGCCGACGCCGGTGCGTTGCCGGTCGGGGAGCACGCCGAGCGGGCCGAGGCCGAGTGCGGGCGCGCCGGCGATGTGGGCCCGGGTGCAGACCACGTGGCCGACGATGTCGTCGCCGTCGAGGGCTACGAGCGAGAATCTCGGCAGCCAGCCGTCGTCCGCGCGTAGCGACGTGATGAGCTTCGCCTCCAGGTCGGTCTCGAACGCCTCGTGGTGCACCGCGAAGATGGCATCCACGTCCGCCGGGGTCTCGCGCCTGATCAACACGATGACGACTGTCGCACAGTGGGCCGGGCTGGGGCATCCGCATTTCCGACGGCGCGCGAGCGGCGCTAGGCGTCCTAAGTGGACTGAATGCGGGGTACGGTGTCGCGGACCAGGGACAGGAGTGACATGGCGAGCACCACCTGAACCTGCTCGCGGCTCAGGACGTCGCGCACCAGCCACTCCCTCGCGGTCGCCTTCACGAGGCCGCCGTAGGCGCGGATCAGGGCCCGGAGCTCCTCGCGGTGGGCGACGGCGTCGGCCAGGCCGGTTGCCTCGAGGACCCGGTCGGCGGCCAGCTCGTCGGCCTCCGCGAGGATTCGGGCCACCTCGGTGTCGACGCCCTCGGCGCCGATCGCGGCCAGCCAGGTCTTGCTGTGGCGGGACACGCCGTCCAGGAACCAGGTCACCGACTCCTCGACCCGTTCCTCGAGCGTCCCGGCGGGCAGGTGGTCGACGGCGGCCTGGGGAATCGTCACCATGCGGCGGACGACCTCCAGGTAGAGGTCGCGCTTCGTGCCGAAGTAGTGGTTGATCAGGCCGCGCGCGACGCCGGCGCGGCGGGCGAGCTCCGTCGTGGACACGGCCGCGTAGGAACGTTCGCCGAACAGCTCGATCGCGCACGCGAGGATCTGCTCCCGGCGCTCGTCCGGCTCCAGCCGCCGCCACCTCGGCTCCGCGGTGCTCATGTCGGCACCACCGGCCGGAAGTCGGACACCGCAAGCGTTTTCGTGCGGCGGTGGTACTCCGTCACGAGGCCCGGCCAGTTCGTCGACACCCGGCCCGTGCCCTCGCGGTACCAGCTGCGGCAGGTCGTCCACGCGGTGTCCGCCAGGCGCCGTTGCATCTCCACGTCGTAGCGGTCGGCGACCTCGGCGCGAACGTCCAAACCGGACCCGCGGTCCGCGATGTGCGCGACGGCCTGGCGGATGTAGCGGGCCTGGCGCTCCAGCATGTAGACGATCGACCCCGCGCCGAGGTTGGTGTTGGGGCCGTACATCAGGAACATGTTGGGAAAGCCCGGCACCGTGATGCCCAGGTACGCGCGGGCGCCGCCGGCCCAGGTCGAACCCAGGTCGACGCCGGCGAGGCCGCGGATCTTGATCGGTGCGAGGAAGTCGGTGGCGGTGAAGCCGGTCCCGTAGACGATCACGTCGACGTCGTGGGTGACACGGTCCGCCGTGACGACGCCGGAGGGGGTGATCGACGCGATCGGCGCGGTCTCGACGTGCACGTTGGGTTGTCCCAGCGCGGGGAAGTAGTCGTTGGAGAACAGCACGCGCTTGCAGCCGATCCG
Source organism: Actinophytocola sp. (assembly GCF_036402745.1). Taxonomy (GTDB): domain Bacteria; phylum Actinomycetota; class Actinomycetes; order Mycobacteriales; family Pseudonocardiaceae; genus Actinophytocola. Next base: position 6,441 of record NZ_DASWSJ010000027.1, read on the forward strand.
GTAGTCCGGCGTGAGCCTGGCCCGCAGCGCCGGGTCGGGGACCTGCTTGCGCAGGTGCCGCAGCGAGAGCCACTCGACCAGCCGGGTGATCGCCCGGTTCCCGATGACGCCGAGCGTCGCGACCTCACACACCGTCCAGAAGTACGCCCGCTCGGCCTGCTGCGTCAGCGGCAGGCGCCGGTACAACCGGTGGTGCCAGCCGCGGTACCGCTTGTCCGGCTTCGGCACCAGGTACGGCGCGGTCCGCTGGAACACCGTCAGCCGCGCCACCGTCGGCTGGATGGCGGGCACGAGCTGGATCGCGCTCGCCCCCGTGCCGATCACCGCCACCCGCTTGCCGGTCAGGTCGACCGAGTGGTCCCAGCGTGCGGAGTGGAAGCCGGCGCCGGCGAACGTGGCCATCCCGGGGATGTCCGGCATGGACGGGCGGGACAGCTGGCCGACCGCGGGCACCAGGACATCGGCCGCCAGCACCTCGCCCGTGCCGGTCTCCACGATCCACCGGGCGCGGTCGGCGTCCCACGACGCGGCGGTGACCTCGGTGCCGTACCGCGGGCGGATGCCGTAGGACGCCGCGACCCTGGCGAGGTAGGCCTTGATGTCGGCCTGCGGCGAGAAGCGCATCGGCCACGCCGGGTTGGGGGCGTAGGAGAACGAGTAGTACGGCGACGGGATGTCGCAGCCCGCGCCCGGATAGGTGTTCTCCCGCCACACGCCACCCAGCTCGGCGGCCTTCTCCAGCACGGTGACGTCGGTGAACCCGGCGCGGCGCAGCTCGATGGCCATCCCGATGCCGCCGAAACCGGCGCCGATGATCAGTACGGACGGCACGGCATGCCCCCGTTCTGTTGGCGATCGGTCAACAAAGCGCAGTATAGGAGCACTCAGCCCGTCGAACGCCCGTAGCCGAGCCTGGTGAACTGGGCGGCCGCGGCCGCGAGCTCGTCGTCGGTGAGCAGCCGGGGGGAGCCGAGCGCGACCGCCCGCCGGTAGGTCTCGGCCAGCCACTCCACGGTCTCGAGCCGCTCGCACGCCTCCGCGACGCTCGCGCCGTAGGCCACCGAGCCGTGGTTGCGCATCAGCGCCGCCACCCGGCCCTCGAGCGCGGCCAGCACGTTGCCGGCCAGCTCCGGCGTGCCGAACGTCGCGTACTCGGCCACCCGGACCACCCCGCCGAGCGGCACCGTCGCGTAGTGCACCGGCGGCAGCACGTCGTGCGTGCAGCCCACCGCGATCGACGACGGCGCATGCGCGTGCGCAACCGCCGACGCGCCGGTCTCGCGGTAGATCGCCAGGTGCAGCGGCAGCTCGGAGGTCGGCGTGCGGGCGCCCTCGAGGACCGTGCCGGCCAGGTCCACGACCGTCAGCGCGGCCGGGGTGAGCTCGCCGAGGTCGGTGCCGGACCCGGTGACCACCAGGTGGTCGCCGACCCGGACGGACAGGTTCCCCGAGGTGCCGATGACGAGCCCGCCGGCGGCGAGGCGGCGCCCTGCGGCGACGACCCGCGCCCGCTCAGTCTCGTACAACCGAACTCCCCACCAGCGTCCTGAGCTGCGAGAGCAGCTCGCTGCGGCTGGTGGCGCCGAGGCGCTGGCGCATCCGGGCGATGTGGTGCTCGACGGTCTTCGCGGAGATGAACAGGCGGTCGCCGACGTCCTTGTAGGTCAGGCCGGACACCACCAGCTCGGCCACCTGCAGCTCACGCTCGCTCAGGCTGACCTCGGCCGGCATCTCGACCGCCGCCTCGGCGACCGAGATGTCCGATGTGGACACCCGGCGCGGGGCGACGGGCTTGCCCTGCACCATCCGCGCGCAGTCGAGCAGCCGGACCATGGCGGCCCGGTCGGTGGTCTTGGTGGCCGCGCGCCCGGCGAGGCGCGCCGCGTCCCAGGTGAAGCCGGCGCCGTGCAGGCCGCGGGCGGCGTCCTCCACCGCGTCCGGGTCGACCTTGCCGTCGGTGAGGTCGAGCCAGCAGCGCGCGGCCGCGGCGACCGCGCCGAACTGCTCGTCCCGCGCGGCGGCCCGGGACAGCGCCTCGGCGTTCTCCTCGGCGGCGCCACGCTGGTCGGCGATGATCGCCGCGTGCAGGCCGCCCCACCACAGCGGGGTCGCCCACAGCGGCGGGTCGCCGAGCCCGGCGAGCAATGCGCGGGCCTGCTCCAGGTGCGTCGCGAGCCGGCTCTCGTCGCGCACCCGCGCGGCGGCCACGGTCAGCTCGCCGAGCGGAAGGAACGTGAACAGGTCGACGGGGTGGCGCAGCACGGCCTCGCCGGCCTGCAGCCACGCCCGGCCGAGCGTCGCGGCGTCGCCGGCACGCCGGGCCACGCCGAGCTCGATGGCGACCGCGAACAGCCAGTCGCGTGGCTCGAGGGTGCGGGTGGACCGGCGGGCCGCGGCCAGACCCTCGCTCGCCGCGGTGAGGTTGCCGCGCAGCATCGAGATCCACGCCAGCAGCAGCCGGTGCCGGATCGCGAGCGGCACGCCGCCGGTGCCCGCCGCGATCGCGCGATCGAGCAGGGAGGTCGCGGTGCCGAGCTCGCCGTAGTGCAGGCCGAGGATCGCGCCGAGCGCGGCCGGGCTGTCCGGCAGCAGCACGCCGCGGCCGACCGGCTCGAGCGTCGCGGCGGCGCGGACGAGCATCGACAGCGCGGTCGTCGGCGTGCCGGTGACCGACTCCTGCAACCCTTGCGCCATCAGGGAGATCGCGCTGGCCAGCGACGTCGGCGGGCCGTCGAGCTCGAGCGCGTCGGCCTTGTCGCCGATGCCGATCGTCGCGAGCGTGGCGAAGTGGTGTGCCTCGGGCGTGCCGGCCCAGCGGTACAGCTGCGCGCTGCGGGCGAGCTGGCCGCGGTGGGCGAGCGCGGTGGCGGCGACGGCCGCGGCGTCGCGGCGGTGCGGGGCGGACTCGGTGGTGATCACCTGGTCGGCCAGGCGCAGCGCTCCGTCGAGGTCGCCGGCGAGCGCGAGCGCCTCCGCGCGGCGGGCGCCGACCTCGACGGCCGGGCGGCCGGCGGTGATCGCGGCCGCGTAGAGCCGGGCGGCGAGTGCGGGGTCGGCCGGCAGCGCCTCGCCGGCGGCGGCGGTGAACGCGGCGGCCGCGCTGGCGCCGCCGATGCCGGTGGTCGCGAGTGGACGCATGAGGGCGAGGACCTGGCCGCCGCGGGCGAGCTGCAGCTCGGCGAGGCGCTGGCGCATCCAGGCCCGCCGCTCGACGGGGACCAGCGCGCGGACGGCCCGCTGGGCGATGGGCAGCAGCGTGCCGGCGGTGCCGACGAGCCCGGTGGCGCGGGCGGCTTCGACGACATCGTGGACGGCGTCTGTGTCGGTGTCGGCGTCGAGGAGGTCGACGAGCAGGTCGAGGTGCAGGCCGACCCCCGCGTCGGCGGCGAGCAGGAAGCGCAGCACGTCGTCGTCGAGGCGGGCGAGCTCGGGGCGGAACTCGGCGAGCGCGGCCTTGGGGACCTCGAGCTCGCCGGTCGCGGTGCGGGCGAGCCGGTCGACGAACGCGGGCACGCCGCCGGTCTGGGTGTGGGCGAACTCGACGAACCGGTCGGTACGCAGCCGGGCGGGGAGCGCGGCGCGGACCTGGGCGGCGTCGAAGGGGGCGGGGAGGAGCTGGTCCTGGGTGAGGTCGAGGAGCTCGGCGAGCGCGGGGGTGCGGGGGTGCGGCCGCGCGGTGACGACGAGGCGGGTGGTGGTCGCGAGCCGGCGGAGGGCACGGAGGTCGGCGTCGTCGAGGAGGTGGGCGTCGTCGACGAGCAGGACGGGGGCCGGCTGGTCGAACGGCGGCTGCGCGAGGCGCGGCTCGGCGCCGGTGGCGGCGTGGATGGTGCGGCCGAGGTGGTGCAGGAGGGTGGTCCTGCCGTAGCCGCCGGGGGCGACGATGCCGACGTGCGCGCCGCGCGGATCGGCGGCGACCGCGGCGAGGTGCGCGGCGGTGGCCTGGTCGAGAAGGGGGTCCGCGCTCATCGGGCGTCCCGGCGGTCGTGGGGGAGGTCGCCGTCGACGGGGGCGCGGCGGCGGGGGGAAAGGCTTTGGTTGAAGCCGCTGTCGTCGGTTCGGTGGCGCCGCGGGACCTCGTCCTCGTCCGGCCGGCGGCGGGAGACGGCCTGGTTGAAGGCGCTGTCGTCGGTTCGGCGGGGGAGGTCGTCGCTGTCGTCCGGCCAGCGGTGGGAGACGGCCTGGTTGAAGCCGCTGTCGTCGGGGTGGCCGGCGGGGCCGTCGCTGTCGGCGCGGCGGCGGCTCTCGCTCGCGTCCGGTCGGCGGGGGGCGAGGCTGTCGTCGAAGGCACTGTCGTCGAAAGTGCTGTCGGCGGGCTGGTGGCGGGGGTGGCTCTCGCTGCCGTTCGGCCGGCGGCGAGAGGGGCTGTCGCCGCGGCGGGGGAGGCTTCCGCTGTCGTCTGGTTGGTGGCGGGAGGGTCCGTCGCTGTCGTCGGGCTGACGGCCGAAGAGGCTCTGGTCGACGGCGCCGTCGTCGGGGCGGCGGCGGAGGTTCTCGCTGAAGGCGCCGTCGGCGGGTTGGTGGCGGCTCTCGCTGCCGTTCGGGCGGCCTGGGGTGGGCCCGTCGTCGAAGGCGCCGTCGTCCTGGTCGTTGTCGCGCGGGCGGCGGCGGGTGGGTTTCAGGTCGACTTCGATCTCGTCGCGGCGGCGGGCCGGGTCGAAGGGAGGGTCGGGGCGGCGGCGCTCGTCCGGGTCCTCGTCGCGGCGGGAGGAGCGGCGGCGTGGGCGCTCGTCCAGGTCCAGGTCGTCGCGGGGCCGGTCCAGGTCGAAGTCGTCGTCGGGGTCTTCGGCCGCTCGGGTTCGGCTGCCCAGCTTGAGCAGGCGCCGGCGCGGGGGCTCCAGCGGGGCGATGTCGACCGGGGGGCGGGGCGGCGGCGGGCCGATGTCGGCAATCTCCTCCGCCGGGAGGTCGTCGAAACGCATGAGATCCGTGTGGGTGACCGCCGATCGTGGCATCGGCTCGGGCTTGACGGTCAACCCGGCGGCCTTCACCGTCGGCTTCGCCACGCGTGCGGCGGCCAGCGCGGCGCCGCGGGCCACCGCCGTCTCCGGGTCCGCCGCGGCCGCGACGCGCACCCGCACCGCCGCCGACACGAGCTCGGCCACCAGCGGGATCCGCCCGCACCCACCGACCAGCACGACCGCCCGCAGCGACCCGGCGGCCGTCCCGGTCGCCTGGATCGTCCGCTGCAGCGACCGCACGGTGGCCTCCACCGCCGGCCGGACCAGCTGCTCCAGGTCGGTCCGGTTGACCATCACCGTCCCGCGCTTGGACCCGCGCGGCGCCGGCACGGTCACCGCCAGCTCGGTCGACAGCCGCTCCTTCGCCGTCACGCACGCCGCCCGCAGCTGGGCCTGCGCGACCGCGTCGACCTCGCCGCCGAGCTCGGCCAGCACGTGCTCGGCCAGCAGGTCGTCGAACAGGTCACCGCCAAGGGTGGCCATGCTGTCCGCGTGTGCGCGCAGCTCGAAGCCGAACGAGCCACGCCGCAGCACCGCGGACTCGAACCGGCCGGCACCCAGGGAGTACACCGCGATCTCCTCGCCGACCTCGATCCGCTCGCCCGCCGCGTAGCTCTCGGCGGCGGCGACCGGGCGGGGCAGCAGGGTCAGCTCGGGCAGGTTGACCTCGCGCAACGCGCCCAGCATCACCGCGCGGCGATGCGCGCCCCAGCCCGCGGGGTGGGTGACGACGACCTGGCTGGCCGGCACGCCCTCGGACGCCTCGACGAGATCGACGACCCAGCCGACGAGCGCGGCCGCGAGCACCTCGGCCGGGTAGGGCCGGCCGCCCAGTGTGATGGGGATCTCGTCGCCGATTCGGTCGACGAGCCCTCGGGTGATGTGATCGGACCGCGTGGGCACGTGCCTCAGCGCCCGCGCGCCGACGTCGATGGTGCCCTCGTCGGTCAGGTGCAGCACCGAGGCGATCGACGTCGCGTCCTCGTCCAGGGGCACGACCTCGGGCTCGGACCAGCGCTCGTGGTCGTTCCGGCTGATCGCGGCCGTGGTGGCGCCGCTGCCGAGATCGATCCCGAGGGCGTAGGGCATGCGAGGCGCTTCCTCTCCGTGACCGCTCTGTGACCGCGACCGGGGTAGTTCGTACCAAAGGTGGTCCCCCACCGGGCAACCCCGAGTGGGTTAGTGGCACATCCCCTAACCCCCTAACGGGTGAGTCATTCTTCGCCCTATGCGGCGATCCAACAACTCGGAGTGATCCCCGATGTCCCCGGGGTCCCCTGTTCGTAGGTTGATCACCGCACAGCGCCGCGGCGGTCCGCACCGCCGGCTGAGCGCCTACCGCACAGATATCCGCGAGGAGAACTTCGTTGACCTACTCCTTCCAGACCCTGCAGGACTTCGTGATGAACCTGCTCAACGACAACGTGGCCGCCGCCGCGTACCAGGCCGACCCGCTCGGCGCGCTGAGCGACGCGGGCCTGGGCGACCTCACGCCGCAGGACGTGCAGGAAGTCCTCCCGCTGGTCACCGACGCCCTGCCGACGGACACCCCGCTGGGTGACCTTGCCGTGGACGTCACCGGTGTGATGGACGGCACTGACTCCCTCGGTGGCTCGCTCGCCGCCGCCAACGACCTCGGCCAGTTCGCCGCCTGGGGCGTTCAGGGTGACCAGGGCGGCGTCGCGTTGTGGGGCGGCTCGGCCACCGACCTGCTCGGTCGCGTCGCCGGTGGCCTCACCGTGGACGGCAACGGCGTCGCCGCCGCCGCCACGACCCCGCTGGGCTACGCCGACATCGACAGCTCGCTGGACTACAACTTCATCCCGGCCGACCCCAACGACGTCGTCGCCAACCTCGGCAACACCGGTGACGCCGTCGTGGGCACCGTCGCCCACGCGGTCAGCTCCGGCTCGGACACCCTGGCCGGCGCGGTGGCCTCCGGTGGGGACACCCTGGCCGGTGTCCTCGCGAGCAACCCGGCGGCTCCGCTCGCCGGCGTGATCGACAGCGGCTCGGACACCCTCGCCAGCTCGATCGCCTCCGGCGGGGAGAGCCTGACCCAGCAGCTCGTCAACCTGCCCACGCCGAGCGACCTCCCGGTCAGCCTGCCGAGCCTGCCCGAGGTGCCTGACCTGGGTGGTCTGCCGCAGCTGTCCGACCTGGGTGGCCTGCCGGTGGCTCTGCCGCAGCTGTCCGACCTGGGTGGTCTGCCGCAGGTGCCTGGCCTGGGTGGTCTGCCGGTTGGTCTGCCGCAGGTGCCTGACCTGAGTGGTCTGCCGGTCGGTCTCCCGCAGGTGCCCGACTTGGGTGGCCTGCCGGTCGACCTCCCGCAGGTGCCCGACCTCGGCAGCCTGCCGGTCGACCTGCCGACGGGTCTTCCCACGGGTCTTCCGACCGGGCTGCCCACCGGCCTGCCGGACACGAGCGCGGTCACCGACGTGCTCGCGCACAACCCGGTTACCGACGCGGTCAGCGCCAGTCCTGTCGGGGGGCTGACCGACACGGTCTCCGGGGTCACCGACCACCTGCCGGTGAGCGGCCTGACCGACCACCTGGACCTCGGCCTCTGAGGTCTCGGAAGGGGTTGCCTCAAACCCCGCCGGGCCGGGGTCCGCGACCTGATCGCGGGCCCCGGCCCACCCACAGCAATCCGCTAGGAGAACTTCGTTGACCTACTCCTTCCAGACCCTGCAGGACTTCGTGTTGAACCTGCTCAACGACAACGTGGCCGCCGCCGCGTACCAGGCCGACCCGGTCGGCGCGCTGAGCGACGCGGGCCTGGGCGACCTCACGCCGCAGGACGTGCAGGAGGTCATCCCACTGGTCACCGACGCACTGCCGAGCGAGATTCCGCTGGGTGACTTCAGCGCCGACGCCACCGGGGCGATGGACGGCACCGACGCGTTCGGCGGCGCCTCCGCGAGCAGCACCAACATCGGTGACGCCGGCGGCATGACCAGCTACAACTCCGACGGCCTCGACCTGGTCGCCGGCTTCTCCAGCACCGCGAACGGCGTGGCCGGCGTGGTGCACGCCAACGGTGACGGCTTCGCCGAGGGCAGCCTCGTGACCCCCCTCGGGTACGTCGGCGGCGACACCACCGGCGACTACCTGATCGCCACCGCCGCGCCGAGCGACGTGCTGGGCAACCTCGGCGACACCGGTGACGCGGTCGCCGGGACGGTCGCGCACTACGTGGGCACCGGCGCGGACACCCTGGCCGGCGGCGTCGAGACCGGTGCGGACACCCTGGCCGGCTTCCTGGCCGGTCCGGCCGCCCCCGTGGCGGGTGCCGTCGAGACCGGTGGCCACGCGCTCAGCGACGGCATCGAGACCGGCGCCGACACCGTGACCGGCCAGCTGCACAACCTGCCGTCGACGGACTCGCTGCCCGTCGACCTGTCGGCGGTGGTCCCGGACCAGCCGCTGACGCCGACGCTCAGCGGCAACGTGACCGAGCCGCACCTCGGCGACCTGACCGGCGCCCTGCCGGTCGCCCTGCCGGACACGAGCGCGGTCACGGACCTGCTCGCGCACAACCCGGTCACCGACGCGGTCAGCGCCAGTCCCGTCGGGGGGCTGACCGACACGGTCTCCGGGGTCACCGACCACCTGCCGGTGAGCGGCCTGACCGATCACCTGGACCTCGGCCTCTGAGGCCCTAGAAGGGGTTTGCCCCAACCCCGACGGCCGGGGCCTGCGACTTTGCGCGCGGGTCCCGGCCCCCCTTTCACCCGGATGGGTTATCAGGGCACACTCATCCGGGTGAGGACTCCGCCCTGGCTCACCGTTCTCGACGACACCATCGCGGCCTGCATTACTCACCACCGCACGGACCTGGCCGGCAGACTCGAGCGCAGACGTGCGCTGATGGTCGGCCCGCGCATGTGTGTCCCCGTCATCGGCGAGCTCAACCAAGGCAAGAGCCAACTGGTGAACGCGCTGGTCAACGCACCCATCTGCGCCGTCGGCGACGACATCACGACGATGACGCCGACGGCGATCGAGCACGCCGACGTGCCGACCGCGGCCCTCGTCACCGACGTGCCGACGGCCGGCCGGCGCGCCATCGGCCCGGCCGACGCCGAGCCGGCCCGGATCCCCGTGCCGGTCGAGGACGTCGCGAAGCAGGCCCTCGCGAGCAGACGCAACGACGTGCACGCCGAGATCGGCCTGCCCCGCGACCTGCTCTCCGGCGGCCTCGTGCTGGTCGACACCCCGGGCATCGGCGGCCTCGGCTCGATGCGCGCCGCCAGCACATTCGCTGTCCTGGCCAACGCCGACGCGGTCCTGATGATCTCCGACGCCACCTGCGAGCTGTGCCCGTCCGAGCTGGAGCTGATCAAGAAGGTCGCGAAGGTGTGCCCGGCGGTCACCGTCGTGCTCACCAAGATCGACATCGTGCCGCGCTGGCGCCGGGTGGCCGAGCGCAACCGCGCCCGGCTCGCCGCCGCCGGCCTGGAGGTCAACGTGATCCCGGTGTCCGCGACGGTGCGGCTGACCGCCGCCCGCACCGGTGACCAGGCGCTGAACGAGGAGTCCGGCTTCGTGGAGCTGGTCCGCTGGCTGCGCCAGGACGTGCTGGCCCAGGGTGACGTGCTGGCCAGCCGCAACACCGCGGTGCTCACGGGTGCGGTCACCCAGCAGCTGCTCACGCCGCTGAGCCAGGCGCTCGCCCAAGCCAAGGAAGGCCAGCTCAGCGAGGCGCACGCGCAGTACCGGGCCGCCCAGCACCGGCTCGACGAGCTGCGCAGACGGTCCAGCCGCTGGCAGACCATGCTCGGCGACGAGGTCGCCGACCTGATCTCCGACGTCGAGTTCGACCTGCGCGAGCGGACCCGCAAGATCATCCGGGTCGCCGAGGAGTACTTCGACGTCGCCGACCCGGCCAAGACCTGGGACGAGTTCGAGTTCTGGCTGTGCGACACCCTCGCCGAGACCGCCGAGGTGAACTTCTCCTGGCTGGTCGAGCGGTTCCAGTGGCTGTCCACCAAGATCGCGAGACAGGTGGCGCTGGACGAGGCCGTCCCCGACGCCGCGGACGCCGACGGGCTGCTCGACCACATCGGCGACCTGCGGCCGCCGCGGATCGAGAAGTTCACCGTCGGCCAGCAGCTGTTCATCGGCCTGCGCGGGTCCTACGGCGGGCTGCTGATGTTCGGCCTCGCCACCACGCTCGCCGGCCTGCCGCTGATCAACCCGATCTCGCTCGGCGCCGGTGCGGCCTTCGGTGCGAAGTCCATCTGGGACGAGCGGGGCAGCCGGCTCAAGCGCCGCCAGGCCATGGCGAAGACCGCCGCGCAGCGGCACGTCGACGACTTCTTCCTGTCCTACGGCAAGGAGAGCCGGGACACCGCGCGGCTGATCCAGCGCCGGCTGCGGGACCACTTCAGCGCGGTGGTGGAGAAGCTCCAGTCCGGCATCGCCGAGCGGGCCGCCGAGGCCAAGCGGGTCGCCGAGGCCGAGCTCGCCGAGCGGCGGCGGCGCAGCCTCGAGATCTCGCGCGAGGTGGAGCGGTTGGTGATCCTGCACAAGCGGATCCAGGCGCTGGTGACGCCGAGTGCGCAGCGCCGAGGTCTCACCGCGTGACCGAGCTCTCCGACCGCGCGCGGACCATGCTCCTCGAGGCCCTGGAGCTGTACCGGGACAGCCCCCGCGCGACGAACTGGCTGCGCCGGCACGTGGACCGGATCGGCGAGCCGCTGCGGCTCGCGGTGGCCGGGCTGCCGCAGACCGGCCGGTCGACGCTCGTGAACTCGTTGGTGGGCGAGGAGATCGCGCCGCTGCTCGTCGAGGAGGGCGGGCAGGTGCTGACCTGGTACCGCGGCGGGGCCGTGCCGCGGGCGCAGGTGTACCCGACGCAGGCGCCGCCCCGGGACGCGCCGGTGGCCAGAGTGGACGGTCGGCTGCACATCGACCTCGAGGGGTGGAAGGCCGAGGCGCTGGACCGGATCGTGGTCGACTGGCCGAGCCGGGCGCTGCGCGGGCTGACGCTGATCGACACGCCGGCGATCTCCCCGGAGTCCACTTCGGACGTCGGGACCGACGTCGACTCGCGCATCTCGCTCGAGGCCGACGCGGTCGTGTACCTGATGCGCCACCTGCAAAGCGCGGACGTCGGGTTCCTGCAGTCCATTCAGGACCACCCGATCGCGCGGGAGACGCCGGTCAACTCGATCGTCGTGCTGTCCCGGGCCGACGAGGTCGGCGGCGGCCGGATCGACGCGCTCACCTCGGCCAAGCGGATCGCCCGGCGCTACCGGACCGATGTCGGGCTGCAAGGCCTGTGCCAGAACGTGATCGCGGTGTCGGGGCTGCTCGCGCACGCCGGCCGGACGCTGGCCGGCGCGGAGCTGACCTCGCTCGCGACGCTGGCCGCGGTGCCCCGCCGGGAGCTGGAGAGCTGCCTGGTGTCGGCGGACCGCTTCGTCGGCGACGGCGTGCCGGTGCGGCTGGACGCGCGGACCCGGCTGGCGTTGCTGGACCGGTTCGGCCTGTTCGGCGTGCGGCTGGTGACCACGCTGATCCGGCAGGGCTTCGACGACCACGCGGCGCTGTCCACGCAGCTGGTGGCCCGCAGCGGCCTCGACGAGCTGCGCGAGTCGATCCAGCAGTGCTTCACCGACCGGCACGACGTGCTCAAGGCCCGGTCGGCGGTGCTGGCGCTGGAGGTCGTGCTGCGGATGGAGCCGCGCCCGGCCGCGCGCCGGCTGGTGAGCGCGTTGGAGCAGCTCGTCGTGAGCGCGCACGAGTTCCGGGAGCTGCGGCTGCTGGCCGCGCTGCACGGCGGCCGCACGGCCCTGCCGGACCCGCTGGCGGACGAGGCCCGCCGGCTGGTCGGCGGCGTCGGGACCGGCCTGGCTGCGCGGCTCGGCTTCGACCGCGAGCCCACCGGGCCCGAGCTGCACGGCGCGGTCTCGGAGGCGTTGCGCCGCTGGCAGGAGCAGGCGGAGAACCACGCCCTGGGCACCGGCCAGCGCCAGGCGGCCCGGGTCGTGGTCCGCAGCTGTGAGGGCATGGTGGCCCAACTCGCGAGGTACTGAAGCGACGCGAGGACCCAACACGGCGGGCCTTCGCGCGCTCGGGCGGGCGGTCCTCTACGGTTGGCGGCTGGACCGCCGTGCGAGGAGGACTACGTGGCTCGCGACCCCGACACCATTCAGCGTGAGATCGAGCAGGCCCGGGAGGCGCTGGCGTCGACGCTCGACCAGCTCGGCACCAAGGCGAACCCCAAGCGCCTGGTCGACGGCGCCAAGTCGAGCGCGCGCAGCACCCTGGCCGAGCCCAAGGTGAAGTACCCGCTGATCGGCGTCGGCGTGCTGATCTTGTTGCTGATCCTGAAGAAGATCTTCAGCTAGTCGACGGGCCGGCGCCCTGCTTGGCACCGGCCTTCGCCGCCTCCTCGCTGTCCCCGCGCGGTGCCGGGGTCTGGGCGGGCGGCGCGGGCAGCGCGGCTTGCGGCGCCTTGGGCTTCGCCGCGGCGGCCCCAGCCGCCGCGTCCACCACCGACTCCGCGTTCGACTTGGCCGGCTCGGCCTTCTTCGCCGCGGCGGGCCGCGGGGAAGGTGACGGTGTCGCGGGCGGTGCCGGTACCGGCGCTGGTGCCGGTGCCGGCTTCGCCAGGCGCGCCGTCAGGTAGGCCGTCGTGAACTGGAGTGCGTCGCCGTTCAGCAGGTGCACCACCGTGCGGTGCTCCTCGTTCGGCGCCACCTTCTCGACCAGCTGGTCGGCCCGGTCCCGGGCGGCGATCAGCCCGGGCGCCTTGCCCGTCATCCGCTGCCCCCGCCCGACGACCGTCACCTGCCAGTCGTCGCCGTCGGGTATGTAGTTGGCCTCGATCGGATCTGGCATTGCTCCGCCCCTCTCGGCAGCACAGACTCCCTGACCCCCATTGCACACCTTTCCAACAGAAAAGACACGCTCCGCTGACCATAAACGATCAGGAGTGACGGTGCGTGCTGGTCGCGAGACCGAACCACACCATCCGCATGATGATCTCCGCCGCGTCCGCCGCCGAGACGTCCGAACGGCCGACATACCAGGTGGCCAGGCGTTCGCAGGCGCCGACGACGATCTCCGCGTACGCCTCGAGCTCCCGCTCGGACACCTCCGGCAGGAACGACGCGAACAACGCTGAGTTGACCTCGGTCTGCTGCTGGCGGATCCCCTCGATCTCGTCCATCGCCGCCTGCCCGGCGACCGCGGCCTCCTGGCGCAGCAGCTCCCACGACCGCCGATGCGAGTCGATGAAGGTGAAGAACGCCGTCAGCCCGCTGCGCAGCGTGTCCTCGGCCGAGGTGGTGCCCTCGACCGACGCCATGGTGGCCGCCAGCAGCTCGGCCCGGGCCTGCCGGATGCACGCGACCAGCAGACCCTCCTTCGAGCCGAAGTACTCGTAGATCATCGGCTTGGAGACACCGACCCGCTCGGCGATCTCGTCCATCGAGGACGCCTGGTAGCCGCGCTCGGCGAAGATCTCCTCCGCCACGGCGATCATCTGACGTTCGCGCTGGGCCCGTGGCATGCGGCGGCGCTTGGTCCCAGGGGTGGTCACGGCGCTACTCTACCGGAAGTAACCTACTGCGAGTAAGGTAGCGGGAAGTCGAACCAGGGGAGGCGCCGATGGCCAGGCAGTTCCACACGGTCGTGATCGGAACCGGGTTCTCCGGGCTGGGCATGGCGATCCAGCTCAAGCGCGACGGCCGCGACGACTTCGTGGTGCTGGAGAAGGCCGACGACGTCGGCGGCACCTGGCGGGACAACACCTACCCGGGCTGCGCCTGCGACATCCAGTCGCACATGTACTCGTTCTCGTTCGAGCAGAACCCCGACTGGACGCGCTCCTTCTCCTACCAGCCGGAGATCTGGCAGTACCTGCGCCGGGTGACCGACGCCTACGGCCTGCGCCGGCACATCCGCTTCGGCACCGAGGTCACCGGCGCCCGCTGGGACGCCGACGAGAACCGCTGGCACGTCACCACCGCCGCCGGCGAGGAGCTCCTCGCGCGGTTCCTCGTGTCCGGCATCGGCGGCCTGCACATCCCGAACGTGCCCACGCTGCCCGGCATCGAGAGCTTCACCGGCAGGGCGTTCCACTCGGCGCGGTGGGACCACGACTACGACCTCACCGGCAAGCGGGTGGCGGTCGTCGGCACGGGCGCAAGCGCCATCCAGTTCATCCCGCGGATCGCCCCGCAGGTGGCCGAGCTGACCGTCTTCCAGCGGACCCCGCCGTGGATCATGCCCAAGCCCGACCACCCGATGCCGGGCTGGGTGAAGAGGCTGTTCCGCGCGGTCCCGGGCGCGCAGCGGCTCTACCGCGCCGTCATCTACTGGCTGCTCGAGGCCCGCGCGCTCGGCTTCAACGGCCGGCCGGGCCTGATGAAGCTGGCCCAGCGGGTGGCGCTCGCGCACCTGCGCAAGGCCGTCCAGGACCCGGAGCTGCGCCGCAAGCTCACCCCGGACTACGTGCTGGGTTGCAAGCGGGTGCTCATCGCCAACGACTTCTACCCGGCGATGACCAGGGACAACGTGGAGCTCGTCACGGCCGGGGTCGCCGAGGTGCGGGCCCGCTCGATCGTGGACACCGCCGGCGTCGAGCACGAGGTCGACGCGATCGTCTACGGCACCGGCTTCCACGTGACCGACGCGTTCGACTACGTCAACATCACCGGGGTCGGCGGCCGGGACCTGGCCAAGGACTGGCGCACCAACGGCATCCAGACCCACTACGGGATCACCGTGGCCGGCTACCCGAACCTGTTCTTCCTGCTCGGGCCCAACACCGCGCTCGGCCACAACTCGGTGGTCTTCATGATCGAGTCGCAGATCCGCTACGTGGCGCAGGCGATGGCGCTGGTGGACAAGGAGGGCGCGGCCGCGCTGGAGCCGAGGGAGAGCGCGCAGGCCCGCTTCCAGTCCGACATCCAGCGCAAGCTCGTCGACGGCGTGTGGACCCAGGGTGGCTGCAAGAGCTGGTACCTCGACTCGCACGGGGTCAACCGGACGATCTGGCCCGGGTTCACGTGGCGGTACTGGCAGCGGACCCGCCAA
The DNA here is from genome assembly GCF_036402745.1 of Actinophytocola sp. Classification (GTDB taxonomy): domain Bacteria; phylum Actinomycetota; class Actinomycetes; order Mycobacteriales; family Pseudonocardiaceae; genus Actinophytocola. Next base: position 21,455 of record NZ_DASWSJ010000027.1, read on the forward strand.
CTGGAGCCCGCCGACTACGACCTGGTCACGTGAGCGGAGCGCCGGAGCCTTCGCCGTCTGGCCCCGTGAGCGAGAGCGCCGGAGCGTTCGCCGTCTGGCCCCGTGAGCGAGAGCGCCGGAGCGTTCGCCGTCTGGACTGACGAGCGCGCGCAGGCGCGTCAGCGCCGAGCACGGGAGGAGGGAAGACGGCGAGTAGCGCAGGAGCGAAGCGAACAATCCAACACCGTGAGCGGGAGCGACGGAGCGTTCGCCGTCTGGACGTAGGAGAAGCGCAGGCGCGTCAGCGCCGAGCATCGCACGGAGGAAGACGGCGAGTAGCGGAGGAGCGGAGCGAACAATCCAACACAGCCTGCAAGGCGGGTTGCCAGTGCGGCCGCATCTACTACGCGACCAGTGTCTACGACCAGGTCGTCGGCGGCTTCACGCGGTTCTGCGACGGGATCACCGACACGTGGGGCCGTACGAGCGCGTACGTCGAGACCGTCCAGGCGCAGTGCGGCTGAGCGGTCGGTGCGGTCAGTCGTCCCCTTCGTGGACCGGGCCGGTGATCTGTCTCAGTCTCGCGATGAGGTCGACGGTCTCCACGCCGCACAGCTCGGCCA
>NZ_DASWSJ010000028.1:0-43676 GCF_036402745.1 Actinophytocola sp.
ATCGACCACGACGAGGACCGTGCCGCCGGGCGCGCGTCGTTCGTGATTCTGATCATCGCGCTGCTCACGGTGGGCGTGGCGGCGACGCTGTGGCTGTCGACGCAGGCCATCGCGGACTCCTACCGCCTCGAGGACGCCAAGACGACGGCCGACCAGCTCGCCGAGCGCGCCGACCAGCTGCAGCGCGAGGTCACGAAGGCGGAGTCGGCGTCCGCTCTCGCCGAACGCGCGAAGGCGATGGGCATGGTGCCGGGCGGGGACCCGGCGAGGCTCGTCGTCCAGCCGGACGGCCGGGTGATCGTCGTGGGCGAACCGAAGGCGGCCGCGAAGCCGGCCCCGCCAGTCACCCCGCCATCGTCTACCGCGGGTCAGCCGCCGGCCGGCCAGCAGGGTGGCGCGACCGGTCAGCAGTCCGACGGGCACCCGCAGCGCCAGGCCGCGAACGCCCCGGGGGCCGGCTGATGCCGCCGCCCTCGGGCCAGCCGCCCCACGGCAGCCGGCCCGAACGGGGCTGGCCGTCGATCCCTGGCCACCGCTCGACCCCGGGCCCGCTCGGCTCTCCCCGAGCCGGCGGCTCATCGGGCAGCACAGCGGGTGGCACAGGACGTGGCGGCTCGACGGGCGGTTCTGGGCGTGGCGGTTCGGCGGGTGGTTCTTCGCGTTCCGGCAGCGCCGGTGGTTCGGGTTCTGGGGGCTCGGCCCGGGCCGGTGGTTCTTCGGGATCCGGTGGCGCGGGCAGGGCCGGTGGCTCTTCGGGTTCGGCTGGTGCGCGGCGCGGCGGCGGGTCTGCGGGCGGCGCGCGGCGCGGCGGTTCGGCGGGTGCCTCGGGTGCCGGTGATGCCGGCCGTGCCGGCACTTCCTCGCGGGCCGGCGGTTCAGCGAGCGGTGCGAGCCGGGCCGCCGGTGCGCCGCGGCGGGGGTGGCCCACCGTTCCTGGCGGGCCGGCGGACGGTGTGCCGCGAGGGGGCCGGTCCAGGTACGGGGCTGCCTGGGACCCCCCGCCTCGGGCGGCGGACCAGGCGCGGCACGGCCGGTCCTCCGGCGACGGCTTCGGTGGCCGCGACGGTTTCCGTGGCCGCGGCGGCTCGATGGGCGGCGGCCCGCGATCCGGTGCGGCGGGCGGCGGGCGTGGCGGTTCGGCGGGCGGCGGGACGGGCGGCACACGCGGCGGCGGAACGGGCGGCAAGCACGGGAGCGGTGCCAAGCGCCCCTGGTTCGGGGGGTCCCGCGAGGAACTGCCGCCCTGGCGGGAGGCCCTTCGGCGCAAGGCGGCCGGTCAGGAGCCCTACGACACCTACGAACCCGTGCGCCGCGACGCGCCCTGGCGGGAGCCGGCGCGCAAGCCGCCCGTGCCGCGCGGGGCCGGGGAGCGGCGCAGCCGGGCCAGCTCTCGCCGCAGCGCGCCCGCGCCCCGGCACAGCTCCGCGGCCGTCGCGCCGCGCCGGCGGGCCTCGACCGGGCCGCGCCGCCTCGTTCGCAAGCCCGCCGGCAACCACCACCTCCGCGTCGTCTCCGTGCGGTTCCTCCTGATCGCGGCGCTCGTCGCGGCCGGCATCAAGCTCGTCCAGGTCCAGGGGTTCGAGGCCGAGGCCCTCGCCGCCAAGGCCGAGCAGCAGCGCACCACCGAGATCGACATCCCGGCCACCCGCGGCGCCATCGTCGACCGCAACGGGGTGCAGCTCGCGTTCAGCGTCGAGTCGCGGGTGCTCGCGTTCCGGCCCAACGCCACGCGCAAGGACATCGTCAAGTTCAACAAGGACCACCCCGCCAACAAGATCGACTTCAACGCGCGCACCGAGGAGATCGCCAAGGGGCTGCGCCAGCTGGTCGGCGACCGCGTCGACGAGGCCGCCATGGTCGAGAAGCTCCGCCGGGACGCCTCGTTCGTCTACCTGATCGACAAGGTCGAGCCGGCCGTCGCGCGCGAGGTGCAGAAGCGCTTCCCCGAGATCATCACCGAGTACCGCGCCGTGCGCGAGTACCCCGGCCGCTCGCTCGCCTCCAACATCGTCGGCGTCGCCAACTGGCGGATGGACGACCCGGACGTCAAGAAGCACAACCTGCACGGCCTGTCGGGCCTGGAGATCCTGCGCGACAACGAGCTGTCCGGCAAGCCCGGCCGCCAGGTCGTGGACACCGAGGAAGGCAGCCAGAGCGTCGTCATCCCCGGCACCGACCGCGACCTGCAGCCGGCCACCGACGGTTCCGACATCGAGCTGACCATCGACGCCGACCTGCAGTACTTCCTGCAGCAGGCACTCTCCGCCTACGTCGCGAAGAGCCAGGCCAAGGGCGGCAGCGCGGTGGTCCTCGACGCGCACACCGGCGAGGTGTACGCGATGGCCAACGACAAGAGCTTCGACCCGACCGCCCCCAACGGCCTCGACATCAAGGAGATGGGCAACCCGGCGGTGTCGACGCCGTACGAGCCCGGCTCGGTCAACAAGGTCGTCACCGCGCTGTGCACGATCCAGAACGACATCTCCCAACCGGGCGACGTGCACATGGTCTCGGGCCGGCACCGGGTCGCCGACCGGACCGTGAGCGACGCGTGGTCCCACGGCACGCTCCCGTTCACCACCACCGGCATCTTCGCCAAGTCCTCGAACGTCGGCACGCTGATGCTCGCCGAGCAGTGCGGCCCGGACCGGTACTCCGACCTGCTGCGCAAGCTCGGCCTCGGCCAGAAGACCGGCGTCGGCCTGCCCGGCGAGAGCCCGGGCCGGGTGCCGCCGCGCGGGCAGTGGTCGGGCAGCACCTTCGGCAACCTGCCCATCGGCCAGGGCCTGTCGATGACCGTGCTGCAGATGGCCGCGATGTACCAGACCGTCGCCAACGACGGTGTGCGCGTGCCGCCGCGGATCGTGAGCGCGCGGATCACGCCGGACGGCAAGCGGATCCCCGAGCCGCGGCCGACGGGCGTGCGGGTGGTCGACAAGAAGACCGCCCAGACCGTGCGCGACATGTTCCGCGCCGTGGTGCAGAAGGGCCAGGGCCTCAACAACGGCACCGGCCCGGCGGCGGCGCTGACCGGCTACCAGGTCTCCGGCAAGACGGGCACCGGCCAGCAGATCGACCCGGCGAGCGGCGCGTACTCGAACTCGCTGTACTGGATCACCTTCGCGGGCATCCTGCCGGCCGACAACCCGCGGTTCGTGGTGGGGATCGTGCTGGACCGGCCGAACTACTCGGGCGGCCCGCCGGAGGGCCGGTCGGCCGCGCCGCTGTTCCACGACGTCGCGTCCTACCTGGCGCAGACCTACAACATCCCGCTGTCGAAGACGGCGAGCCCGGTGGTCCCGCTCATCGCCGGCCGGTAAGGACTGTCGGGTAAGCCGACTTGCCGGTTTGTCGCCGCGCCGGACTGTCGGTGCTTGGCAATACCCTGTGACGATGCGTGTTCTGCGTACTCCCGACGAGCGGTTCGCCGCGCTGCCAGACTTCCCCTACGAGCCCCACTACGCCGACCTCGACGGTGTCCGGATGGCCTACGTCGAGGCCGGGCCGGCCGACGGGCCGGTCGCCCTGCTGCTCCACGGCGAGCCGAGCTGGTCGTTCCTCTACCGGCACGTCATGCGGGTGCTCGCCGGCGCCGGGGTCCGCGCGGTGGCGCCGGACCTCGTCGGGTTCGGGCGCTCGGACAAACCGGCGGACGCGACCGACCACACCTACGCGCGGCACGTCGAGTGGGTGCGCGCGCTCGCGTTCGACGTGCTGGGGCTGCGCGACGTCACGGTCGTCGGGCAGGACTGGGGCGGGCTCATCGGGCTGCGGCTCGCGGCCGAGCACCCGGACCGGTTCGCCGCCGTCGTCGCCGCCAACACCGGGCTGCCCACCGGCGAGTTCGACATGCCGGAGGTGTGGTGGAAGTTCCGCCGAGCGGTCGAGAGCGCGGACACGCTCGACATCGCGCGGTTCGTCCAGGCCGGCTGCCGCAGCAAGCTCCCGGCGGACGTCCGCGCCGGCTACGACGCGCCGTTCCCGGACGAGTCGTACAAGGTCGCGCCGCGCGCGATGCCCGGCCTGGTGCCGGTGAGCCTCGACGACCCGGCCTCGGCGGCCAACCGCGCGACGTGGGACGTGCTGCGCCGGTGGGACAAGCCGTTCCTCACCGCGTTCGGCGACAGCGACCCGATCATGGGCCCGATGGCGCCCATCCTGCGCGAGCTCGTCCCGGGCGCGCGGGGCCAGGACCACCAGACCCTCACCGACGCCGGCCACTTCCTGCAGGAGGACGCGGGGCAGCGGCTCGGCGAGATCGTCGCGGGCTTCGTCCGGGGCCTCCCGAGGTGACGGCCTGGTTCACCGAGGACGACCTGCGGGAGGCGGCCGGCGGGCCGTCCTACCAGCGCGGCCGCGACTACGTCTCCGCGGTCGCCGACCTCCAGCCCACCGCGCTCGGGGTGCGGGCGGTCGTGCGCGGGTCGGGCAGCTACGAGGTCTGGCTCGGCCGCGACACCGACCGGCTGGTCGGCGAGTGCAGCTGCCCCTTCGGCGCGGACGGCAACTTCTGCAAGCACTGCGTGGCCGTCGGGCTGGCGCTGCTCGCCGACGGGCCGGCGGCCACGCCCGAGGTCGACCTCGGCGGCTACCTGCGCACGCTCGACCCCGGCGAGCTCCTCGACCTGGTCCTCGAGCAGGCCGAGCGCGACCCCGGGCTCTACCGCAAGCTCGTGCTCCGCGCGGCCGGCGCCGCCGGGGCGCCGCAGGTGGCGGTGCTGCGCCGGCAGCTCGACGACGCGCTGCGGGTGCGTGGCTACCTCGACCACCAGGCCACCCTCGACTACGCCCGGCGCGCGCGGGACGTGCTCGCCACGGTTGCCGAGCTCATCGAGTCCGGGCACCCGGCCGAGGCGCGGCCGCTGGCCCGCGCCGCGGTCGAGGGCATCACCGAGGCCATGCCCACCCTCGACGACGCGACCGGCGCGGTGGTCGGCGTGTGCCGGCGGGCGCTTTCCTTGTACGCCAAGGCATGCGCGGCGGCCCGGCCCAACCCGGCCAAGCTCGCCGCGTGGGTGTTCCAGCTGCGGCTGGACGGGCCGGGCTGGCCGGTGGTCGAGCTGGCCGACTTCGCCGAGGCGCTGGGGCACAGCGGCCTGGCCGCCTACCGGGCGCTGCTGCGCGAGGCGTGCGGGTCGCCGCCGGCGGACAAGGTCACGATCCTGCGGTCCATGCGCGAGCAGCTGGCCACTGTGGACGGTGACCTCGACGCGCTGGTCGACATCCTCGCCGAGAACGTGCCGAGCCCCAAGGCGTTCCTCGACATCGCCACGCTGCTGCGCGGGGCCGGCCAGCTCGCCGGCGCCATCCGCTGGGCGCAGCGCGGCGTCGCGGAGACCGGCGACCCGCGGCTCGCCGACCTGCTGGTCCAGTCCTATGTGGACGACGGGCGGCCGGCGGACGCGCTGGCGGTGCGGGACGCCGCGCTGCGGTCGGCGCCCACCCGGCTGGCGTACGCCAACCTGCGGGCCACGGCCGAGCTGTGCGGCACCTGGCCGTCGGCCCGCGAGGAGGCGCTGGACGTGCTCCGCGCGGCGGCCGAACACGACCAGGCCGCCGACGAGCTCGTCGGCGCGCTGCTCGACGACGGCGACCCGGCCGAGGCCTGGCAGGCCGCGGCCAAGCACGGCTGCGGCGACCGCGCGTGGCTCGAGGTGGCCCGCACGCACGGCACGGCCCACCCGGCCGAGGTCCTGGCCGGGTGGCGCGACGCCGTCCGCCGCTGCCTGTCCCGCACGGGCCGCGACGCGTACCGCGAGGTGGGCGTGCTGCTGGAGGAGCTGCGCCACCTGTCTGCCCGCTGCGGGGAGGAGGAGTCGTTCACCGCCCTGGTGGCCGAGATCCGCGAGCGGCACCACCGCCGCCCGGCCCTGCTGACCGAGCTCACCCGCCGCGGCCTGTGACCGGCGCGACGACCCAGATCGCGAAGAGATGTCGATCCCGCGCCGTGACCAGCGGCGCGGGGCCCGTTTCGGACATACTTGTCATGGTGAGCATCCAGCCGTCCGGCACGTTCCCACCGGCGCCCTCCTCGCGCGAGGACGACGGGTCGCTCGCGAGCCCGCTGGGCCGGGCCGCCGCGCTGAACGTGGTCTTCCTCGCGCTGCTCTGGATCGTCGAGCTGATCAACGCGGCCACCGGGCGCGAGCTCGTCCAGGCCGGCGGCATCCGGCCGCGGGACGCCGGCAGCCTCGTCGACATCGTCACGGCGCCGTTCCTGCACGGGAACGTCCAGCACCTCGCCGGCAACGCGCTGCCCCTGTTCAGCCTCGGCTTCATCGCCGCCGTGCCGAACATCAGGAAGTTCCTCTGGATGACGCTCATCGTCATCGTCGTCGGCGGGTTCGGGGTCTGGCTGTTCTCGCCGGAGAACTCCGTCTCGATCGGCGCCAGCGGGGTCGTCTTCGGGTACTTCGGGTACCTGCTGCTGCGCGGGTTCGTCGACCGGCGGCCGGTGGACGTCGTGGTCTCCATCGGCATCGCGCTCGCCTACGCCTACCCGATGTGGAACTCGATCGGCTTCGGCGTCACCAACATCTCCTGGCAGGGCCACCTCGCCGGGCTCGTCGGCGGCATGCTGGCCGCGATCCTGCTGCGCCAGAAGCGCGTCAAGCCCACGGCCGCCGAGACCCTCCCGGGGCTGCCCGCGGCGGAGTAGCGGGTACCGACACGGCCGTGTGCACCAGGGTGTCCTTGATCGCCCTCCGTGCGCAGGTAACCTTCCGCGACGTGCCCGCCAAGCTCGTTGGCAAGGCTGTCACGGCACCGCCTCGCCCCACCAGGATCACGCCCGTCCCGCTCACCACGCTGGTGGCACGGGCGGACGCACGCCTCGTCGCCGCACCCGAGAACGTCCACGATCTCGCGGCCACCGGCGCTACGCTGCGTGCCCAGCACGTGCTTCCCGGTGACCTGTTCGCCGCGCTGCCCGGCGCCCGGGTGCACGGCGCGGACTTCGCGGACGCGGCCGTCGCGGCCGGCGCGGTCGCGGTGCTCACCGACGAGGCCGGCGCCGCCCGGCCCGCGGTCCGCGCGGGGATCGAGCGGACCGGCATCCCGGTCCTCGTCCACGACGACCCGCGGGACGTGCTCGGCTCGGTGGCCGCGTGGATCTACGGCGAGCCGTCGCTGCACCTGGCCGTCCTCGGCGTCACCGGCACCTCCGGCAAGACCACGACGACGTACATGATCGACGCGGGCCTGCGCGCCGCCGGCCTGCGCACCGGCCTGGTCGGCACGGTCGAGACCCGGATCGCCGGCGAGCGGCTCGCCAGCGCCTTCACCACGCCCGAGGCCCCGGACCTGCAGGCGCTGTTCGCGGTGATGGTCGAGCGCGGCGTCACGCACGTGCCGATGGAGGTCTCGAGCCACGCGCTGGCGCTCGGCCGCGCGAACGGCACCCGGTTCGCGGTCGGCGCGTTCACCAACCTCTCCCAGGACCACCTCGACTTCCACCCGGACATGGAGGACTACTTCCGGGCCAAGGCGTTGCTGTTCGACGGCCGCTCGACCACCGAGGTCGTCTGCGTCGACGGCGAGTGGGGCAAGCGGCTGGTCAGCCCGCGCACGATCACGGTCGCCGCCGAGGGGGCGGCGGACTGGACGGCCACCGGCATCCGCACCTCGCGGTCCGGCGAGCAGTCGTTCACGATGCACGGCCCGAACGGGCTCGAGCTGGCCGTCACGCTGCCGATCCCGGGCAGCTTCAACGTCGCCAACGCCCTGCTCGCGGCCGCCTGCCTGCACACCGCGGGCGTGGCGCCGGCCGACATCGCCGCGGGCCTGGCGGCCGTCGAGGTCCCGGGCCGGATGGAGCGGGTCGCGCTGGGTCAGGACTTCACCGCGGTCGTCGACTACGCGCACAAGCCGGCCGCGGTCGCGGTCGCGCTCGATGCCATGCGCGGGCGCACCGACGGCAGGCTCATCGTCGTGCTCGGCTGCGGCGGCGACCGCGACGAGGGAAAGCGCCCGCTCATGGGCGAGGCCGCCGCCCGGCGCAGCGACCTGCTGATCGTCACCGACGACAACCCGCGCACCGAGGACCCGGCCGCGATCCGGGCCGCCATGCGGGCCGGCGCCGAGCAGGTGCCGGCCGGCGAGCGCGGCGAGGTGATCGAGGTCGGCGACCGGCGCGCCGCGATCGGGACCGCCGTGGCCCGCGCCGAGCCGGGTGACGTCGTCGTCATCGCCGGCAAGGGCCACGAGACCGGCCAGGAGATCGACGGCGTGGTCCATCCGTTCTCCGACCACGACGAGCTGCGCGCCGCGATCTGGGCCCGGCTCGAGAAAGGGGCCGGATGATCCCGCTGACGCTGGCCGACGTCGCCGAGGCCACCGGTGGCCGCCTGCACAACGCCGACGGGACCGAGCTCGTCACCGGCACGGTCGAGTTCGACTCCCGCCAGGTCGGGCCCGGCGGGCTGTTCGTGGCGCTGCCCGGGGACCGGGTCGACGGCCACGACTTCGCCGCCACGGCCGTCGAGCGGGGGGCGGTCGGCGTGCTCGCCGCGCGGCCGGTCACCGCGCCCGCGGTCGTCGTCCCGCCGGTCACCGACGCGCACGTCAGGTCGGTCGCGCTCACCGGCGACACCGACGGTTCCGGCGCCGCGGTCCTCGCCGGCCTCGCCAAGCTCGCGCGCGAGGTCGTCGACCGGCTCGCGCCGCGGGGACTCACGGTCGTCGGCGTCACCGGGTCCTCCGGCAAGACCTCCACCAAGGACCTCATCGCCCAGGTGCTCGAGCCCATGGGTCCCACGGTGGCTCCGCCCGGCTCGTTCAACAACGAGCTCGGCCACCCGTGGACGGTCCTGCGCGCCGACACCGGCACCCGGCACCTCGTCCTCGAGCTCTCCGCCCGCGGGCCCGGCCACATCAAGGCCCTCTGCGAGACCGCCCCGCCCCGCATCGGCGTCGTGCTCAACGTCGGCACCGCGCACGTCGGCGAGTTCGGCTCCCAGGAGGGCATCGCGCGGACCAAGGGCGAGCTGGCCGAGGCCCTGCCCTCGGCCGAACACGGCGGCGTCGCCGTCCTCAACGCCGACGACCCGCTCGTCCGCGCCATGGCGAGCCGGACCCGGGCGAATGTCGTCCTCGTCGGCGAGAGCGCGGACGCCCAGGTCCGCGCCGCCGGCGTCGAGCTGGACGAGCACGCCCGCGCCACGTTCACCCTGGTGACGCCGCAGGGCCAGGCGCGCGTGGCGCTCGGCCTCCACGGCGGCCACCACGTCGGCAACGCGCTCGCCGCCGCCGCGGTCGGCCTGGAGCTGGGCGCGAGCGTCGACGAGGTGGCCGAGCGGCTGCAGGACGCGCGGCGGCGCTCCGCCCGGCGCATGGAGGTCAGCACCCGCGCGGACGACGTGACCGTGGTGAACGACTCCTACAACGCCAACCCCGAGTCGGTCGGCGCCGCGCTGCGCACGCTGGCCCGGATGTCGAACGAGGGAGAGCGCCGCACCTGGGCGGTCCTCGGCGTGATGGGGGAGCTCGGCGACGCCGGCGCCGAGGCACACGTGCAGATCGGCCGGCTGGCGGTGCGCCTGCACATCGACCGGCTGGTCGCGGTGGACGAGCAGGCGAGTGGCATCCAGCACGGCGCCCACCTCGAGCGGACCAACGGAGAGGAGCCGGTGCTGGTGCCGGATGTCGAAGCGGCCGTCGCGTTGCTGAACGCGGAGCTACGGCCGGGTGACGTGGTCCTGGTGAAAGCCTCGAAGGTGGCCGCCCTCTGGCGGGTCGCGGACGCGTTGCTGGGGGCCGGCGCGTGATCGGCATCCTGATCGCGGCCGCGATCGCGCTCATCGTCTCCATCCTGTTCACCCCGTACCTGATCCGGGTGTTCTCCCGGCAGGGCTTCGGCCAGGAGATCCGCGAGGAGGGCCCGGAGGGGCACAAGTCCAAGCGCGGCACCCCGACCATGGGCGGCGTCGCGATCATCGTCGCGATGTGGGTCGGCTACCTGGTGGCGCACCTGTTCAACGGGATGTCCGACCCGCCGGGCGAGGCGCCGACCGCGTCCGGCCTGCTGGTCCTGTTCCTCGCCACCGGCCTGGGCCTCGTCGGCTTCCTGGACGACTTCATCAAGATCCGCAAGCAGCGCAACCTCGGCCTGAACAAGACCGCCAAGATGGTCGGCCAGCTGGTCGTCGCGGTCGTGTTCGGCGTGCTCGCGATGAACTTCGCCGACGAGTACGGCTTCACCCCGGCGTCGATCCAGATGTCGTTCGTGCGCGACCTCGCGATCATCTCCTTCGGCACGGTCGGGTTCGTGGTGTTCTGCTACATCGCGGTGTCCGGCTGGTCCAACGCGGTGAACTTCACCGACGGCCTCGACGGCCTGGCCGGCGGCTCGTCGGCGATGGTGTTCGGCACCTACGTGGTCATCACGTTCTGGCAGTTCCGCTACAACTGCGGCGCCCTCGAGCCCGGCCCCGGCTGCTACGACGTGCGCGACCCGCTCGACCTGGCCGTGGTCGCGGCCGCCGCCATGGGTGCCTGCATCGGCTTCCTGTGGTGGAACGCCGCGCCGGCGAAGATCTTCATGGGCGACACCGGCTCGCTCGCGCTCGGCGGCCTGGTGGCGGGCCTGTCCATCACCACCCGCACCGAGCTGCTGATGGTGATCGTCGGCGGCCTGTTCGTGGTCGAGATGCTGTCGGTGGTCATGCAGATCGCCGTGTTCCGGACGTCGCGGCGAAGACTGTTCCGGATGGCGCCCTTCCACCATCATTTCGAGCTCGCCGGGTGGGCGGAAACCACGGTGATCATCAGGTTCTGGCTGCTGGCCGGGATCTGCGCGATGTTCGGCCTGGGCCTGTTCTACAGCGAGTGGCTCACGGCCGCCGGCTGATGAGCGTGCGGGCGAGCGAACCATGAACGCCGTGACCGGGGTCGCCGGGCGCAGGGTCCTGGTGGCCGGCGCCGGGGTCACCGGCCGGTCGGTGGCCGAGGCGCTGCTGGCCATGGGCGCGCACGTCACGGTCACCGACGCCGCGGCCGGCCGGCTCACCGACCTGCCGGCCGGCGCCGCCACCCTCGCCGGGCTCACCGAGCCGCCCGCGGGCACCGACCTCGTCGTCACCAGCCCCGGCTGGCCGCCCACCAGCCCGCTGCTGGTGGCCGCCGCGCACGCGGGCATCGAGGTGATCGGCGAGGTCGAGCTGGCCTGGCGGCTCTCGCGGACGCTCGACGAGCCGCCGGTCTGGCTGGCCGTCACCGGCACCGACGGCAAGACCACCACGGTCGGCATGCTCGAGTCCGTGCTGCGCGCGGCCGGCCTCGACGCGGTGGCCTGCGGCAACGTCGGCCTGCCGGTCATCGACGCGGTCCGCACGCACAAGGTCCTGGCCGTCGAGCTGTCGAGCTACCAGCTGTACTGGCAGTCCTCGATGCGCGCGGCCGCCGCCGCCGTCCTCAACATCGCCGAGGACCACCTCGAGTGGCACGGCTCGACGGCCGCCTACGTCGAGGCCAAGGCCCGGATCTACACCGGCGCGGGCCTCGCGGTCTACAACGCCGACGACCCGGAGTCCACCCGGCTCGCGGCCGGCTCCCCGAACCGTGTCGGCTTCACCCTGGCCGAGCCGCGGCCGACGCAGTACGGCGTGGCCGGTGGCTGGCTCGTGCACGGCGACCTGCGGCTCGCGCCCGCGGCCGAGGTCCGCCCGGCCGGTCCGCACAACGTCGCCAACGCGCTGGCCGCGGCCGCGCTCGCCCGCGCCGCCGGCGTCCCGGCCGAGGCCGTCCGGGCCGGGCTCCTCGCGTTCGAGCCGCCCGCGCACCGGGTCGAGCTGATCGCCGAGTCCGGCGGCGTGCGCTGGGTCAACGACTCCAAGGCCACCAACACCCACGCCGCGCTCGGCTCGCTGGGCGCGTTCGAGCACGTCGTGTGGATCGCCGGCGGCCTGCTGCACGGCGCGCCGGTCGACGCGCTGGTCGCCGAGGTGGTGCCCCGGCTGCGGGGCGTGGTCCTGCTCGGCGCCGATCAGGACGCCTTCGCCGCCGCGCTGGCGCGACACGCGCCGGATGTGCCGGTACATCGGGTGCCTTCGGGAGACGATGAGCCCATGATCTCTGCGGTGCGTGCGGCGAGCGCGATGGCGGGTCATGGAGATGTGGTGCTGCTCGCGCCGGCCGCCAAGTCCCACGACCTGTTCGCCAGCTACATCCACCGCGGCACGGCGTTCACCGAGGCGGTGCGCGCGCTGCTGGGCGCGGTCGCCGTCCCCGGTGCCGAGCCCGGGCAGCCCGGATGACGGCGCTGGAGCCCACGAGAACCGACCGCGAGACCGCCGACGAGGCGTCCAAGCCCGGGGACACGGCGCGCAAGACGCGCAAGAAGACCCGCGAGCCGCGCGGCCGGATCGCCGCCACCCGCTCCGCGCTCACCGCCTGGCTGGGCCGCCCGCTGGCGTCGTTCCACCTGGTCCTCGCGATCTGCGCGCTGCTGATCGTGCTCGGCCTGGTGATGGTGCTGTCCGCGTCCTCGGTCATCTCGCTCAACAAGGACAGCTCGGCCTACACCGTGTTCGGCAAGCAGGTGATCTTCGTGCTCGCCGGGCTGATCCTGTTCTGGATCGGCCTGCGGGTGCCGCTGACCAAGATCCGCGCGCTGAGCCCGATCGCGCTGTGGGTCAGCGTGCTGATGCTGGTCCTCGTGCTCATCCCGGGGCTCGGCTCGCAGATCAACGGCACCCGCAGCTGGTTCACCATCGGCCCGGTCGGCTTCCAGCCGGTCGAGGTCGCCAAGCTCGCGCTGGCGCTGTGGGGCGCGCACATCCTCGTGGTCAAGCGCGGCCTGCTGGGTCAGTACCGGCACCTGCTCGTGCCCGTGGTGCCCGCGGCGCTGGTGATGTTCGCGCTGGTCATGCTGCAGCCCGACCTCGGCGGCACGGTCACCCTCGGCGTGGTGCTGATCGCGCTGCTGTGGTTCGCCGGCGCGCAGCTGCGGCTGTTCGGCGCGCTGGCCCTCGGCGGTCTCGCCGGGATCGTGGTGCTGGCCATCGGCACCGACTACCGGCTCTCCCGGGTGCTGTCGTTCCTGAGCCCGGAGAAGGACCCGAGCGGCGCGGCCTACCAGGCCAACCAGGCGCTCTACGCGCTGGCCGACGGTGGGCTGTTCGGCAGGGGGCTCGGCCAGGGCCCGTCGAAGTGGCAGTACCTGCCCAACGTGCACAACGACTTCATCTTCGCGCTCATCGGCGAGGAGCTCGGGTTCCTCGGCTGCGCGCTCGTGCTGGGCCTGTTCGGGATGCTCGCGGTGGTCGGCATGCGGGTGGCCACCCGCAACATCGACCCGTGGATCCGGCTGGTCGCGGCGACGCTGACGGTGTGGCTGGTGGCCCAGGCCGCCATCAACATCGGCTACGTGGTGAACCTGCTGCCGGTCACCGGCATCACGCTGCCGCTCATCTCCTCGGGCGGTACGTCCGTGGTGATCACGCTGCTGGTGTTCGGCGTCCTGGCGAACTGTGCGCGGCATGAGCCCGAAGCGGTGGCGGCACTACGCTCTCAGGGACCTGGCCGGTTCGGCCGGCTGATGCGGCTGCCCGCTCCGGAGCCGTACCAGCCGCCAACCAAGCGCAGACCGGTCCGGCCACCTGCCCCGTCGCGGGGCCCCGCGGATCGCCGGCGGGGTCCGCGAACCCGTCGAGGAGGAACCTCTTGACCGACCCCACCCACCGTGGGCCCTGTGTCGTGATCGCCGGTGGTGGCACCGCCGGGCACATCGAGCCGGCTCTCGCGCTCGCCGACGCCGTCCTCAGGATCCGGCCGGACGCCCGCATCGTCGCCCTGGGCACCGAGCGCGGCCTCGAGAAGTCGATCATCCCGGGGCGGGGGTACCCGCTGGAGATGATCCCGCCGGTGCCGATGCCCCGGAAGCCGAACGTGGACCTGCTGAAGCTGCCGCTCAAGGTGCGTGCCGCGGTGAAGACCACGCGCGCGGTGCTGGAGCGGGTCGGCGCCGACGTCGTCGTCGGGTTCGGCGGCTACGTCGCGCTGCCCGCCTACCTCGCCGCCCGCGGCCGGCTGCCCATCGTGGTGCACGACTCCAACGCGCGCGCGGGCCTCGCCAACAAGGTCGGCGCCCGCTTCGCCGACAGGGTCGCGGTCGCCGTGCCCGACACGGGTCTGCCCAAGGCCGAGATCGTCGGCATCCCGCTGCGCGAGTCGATCGTCGAGCTCGACCGGGCGGCGCTGCGGGCCGAGGCCCGGCGGCACTTCGGCCTGCACCCCACCGCGCCGACGCTGCTGGTGTTCGGCGGCTCGCAGGGCGCCCGCTCGATCAACAACGCGGTGTCGGCCTGCGCCCGCCGGTTCGCCGACACCGGGATCGGCGTGCTGCACGCGCACGGGCCGAAGAACTCCCTTGCCGTGCAACAGGTTCCGGGCGCGCCGCGCTACGTCGGCGTGCCGTACCTGGAGCGGATGGACCTCGCCTACGCCGCGGCCGACGCGGTGCTGTGCCGCAGCGGCGCGATGACCGTGGCCGAGGTGTCCGCGGTCGGCCTGCCGGCGGTGTTCGTGCCGCTGCCGCACGGCAACGGCGAGCAGGCACTCAACGCGAAGCCCGTGGTCGACGCGGGTGGCGGGGTCATCGTCCCGGACGAGGAGCTGTCCCCGGACAAGATCGCCGAGCTGGTCGTGCCGCTGCTCACCGACCCCCGCCGGCTGGCCGCGATGGGTGCCGCCGCCCGCGGCACGGGTCACCGCGAGGCCGCCGACGTGCTGGCCCGCATGGTCCTCGAGGTGGTCAGGAAGTGACTGCCGGCTCGCTCGAGCGGGCGCACCTCGTCGGTATCGGGGGCGCCGGCATGAGCGGCATCGCGCGCATCCTGCTCGACCGGGGGCTCCCGGTGTCCGGCTCGGACGCCAAGGAGTCGCCCGCGCTGCTGACCCTGCGCGCGCAGGGGGCCAAGGTGGCGGTCGGGCAGGCCGCCGCCAACCTCGACCTGTTCGGCACCGACGGCCCGACCGCGGTCGTCGTGTCCAGCGCGATCAAGGCGGACAACCCGGAGCTGGTCGAGGCCAAGCAGCGCGGGCTCACCGTGCTGCACCGCTCCGCCGCGCTGGCCGCGCTGATGGCCGGGCACCGGGTGGCCTGCGTGGCCGGCACGCATGGCAAGACGTCGACCACGTCCATGCTGACCGTGGCCTTGCAGCACTGCCGGCTCGACCCGTCGTTCGCGATCGGCGGCGATCTCAACGAGTCCGGGGCCAACGCCCACCACGGCAACGGCGGCGTCTTCGTCGCCGAGGCCGACGAGAGCGACGGCTCGTTCCTCGCGTTCTCCCCGTCGGTCGCGGTGGTCACCAACGTCGAGGCGGACCACCTCGACCACCACGGCACGGTGGAGGCGTACACCGCGGTCTTCGAGTCCTTTGTGGACCGGATCGAGCCGGGTGGGGTGCTGGTCACCTGCGCCGACGACCCCGGCGCGGCCGCCCTGGCCACGTACGCGGAGTCGCGAGGCGTGCGGGTGCGCCGGTACGGCCGGTCCGCGTCCGACGTGACGCTCGTGGACTACGCGCCGGTGGACGGCGCGGGCGTGGCGCGCATCCGGCTCGACGGCGCCGAGCTCGAGGTGCGGGTCGCGGTGCCCGGCGAGCACATGGCCGGCAACGCGATCGCCGCGCTGCTCGCGGGCCTGGAGCTGGGCGCGCCGCTGGCCGGGCTGCTGGAGGGCATCGCCGGGTTCGGCGGCGTGCGCAGGCGGTTCGAGTTCAAGGGCCGCTCCGGCGGCGTGCGGGTCTACGACGACTACGCCCACCACCCCACCGAGGTCGCCGCGCAGCTGCGGGCCGCGCGGCCGGCGGCGCACGGCGGCCGGCTCGTCGTCGTGTTCCAGCCGCACCTGTACTCGCGCACCCGGCTGTTCGCCGCCGAGTTCGGCGCCGCGCTCGGGCTCGCCGACCAGGTGGTCGTGCTGGACGTGTACGGCGCCCGCGAGCAGCCCGAGCCCGGCGTCACGGGCGCGCTGGTGGCCGGCGCTGTGCCGCTGCCCGAGGACCAGGTGCACTACGAGCCGTCGTTCGAGCGGGTGCCGCCGCTGGTCGCCTCGCTCGCCGGGCCCGGCGACCTGGTGCTGACGATGGGCGCGGGCGACGTCACCATGCTCGGCCCGGAGCTGATCGCCGAGTTCGACCGGGTGGGCAAGGCGGGATGACCAGCAGCGCGACGCGGGGCCGGCGCCGGCCGCGGCCGGCGCCGGCCCCGCCGGCGAGCGGCGCCGCGGCGCGGCGCGGGCCGAGCCGGCGCCGCTACCTCGCCCGGCGCTGGATCGCGCTGCTGATCGTGCTGTCCGTGTTCGGCCTCACCTACGTGATCATGTTCACCTCGCTGTTCGGGGTGCGCACGGTCGAGGTGATCGGCACCGAGGAGGTCAGGCCGGACACCGTCCGCAAGGCCGCCGCCATCGAGCTGGGCACGCCGATGGTGCGGCTGGACACCGACGAGGTGGCGCACCGGGTCGCCGAGCTGCCCCGGGTGTTTGAGGTGAGCGTGTCGCGGTCGTTCCCGAGCACCATCGAGATCCACGTGACCGAGCGCAGCCCGGTCGCCGTGCAGGTCGCCGCGGACGGCGTGCACCTCGTCGACCACACCGGCGTCGACTACGCCACGGTGCGGGCCCGGCCGCCCGGCCTGCCGCTGCTGAAGGTCGTCAAGGTCGCGGCGGACGACCCGGCGACCCATGCCGCGGTCACCGTGCTCGGCGCGATCCCGGACCCGCTGCGCAAGAGGGTCGTCGAGATCTCCGCGCGCACCCGCGGCGACGTGCGGCTCAAGCTCGCCGACGGCAAGACCGTGAAGTGGGGCGACGCGGAGGAGAACGCGCGCAAGGCGGCCGTGCTGGCCCCGCTGCTCACCCGCCCGGGCCGGACCTACGACGTGGCGACCCCGGAGTTCCCGACCGTCTCCTAGCACCGCGGGCATAAATCGTTCCGGAACCGCGGCGCGGTGGTCCAGACTGCCCGCATGACGACGTCCCCGACCGCACCCGCGCGGCCCGAGGCACCGATGGTGGGTGGCGAGCGCGAGCAGCTGGCGGGGTTCCTCGACTTCCTGCGCGCCACCGTGGTCACGAAGGCCACCGGCCTGTCCGACGAGCAGGCCAGGCGCCCCCTGGTGGCCTCCGAGCTCACCACCATCGCCGGCCTCGTCGCTCACCTGACCTACGTCGAGGAGCTCTGGTTCAGCGTCGTGCTCGACGGCGGGCCCGACAACTGGCAGGACCGGCTGAACGACGATCCGGACGCCGAGTTCCGGGCCGGCCTGACCACCCCGGTGTCCCAGCTCGTCGCGGACTACGAGGCCCGGTGCGCGGTCAGCCGCGACATCGTGGCGCGCCGAGACCTCGACGCCACCGCCACCACGGGCCGCGGCAAGCCGGTCAACGTCCGCTGGGTCGTGATCCACATGATCGAGGAGACCGGGCGGCACGCCGGCCACCTCGACCTGCTCCGCGAACACGTCGACGGCGACACGGGGGAGTAGCACTCGGCGATTGGGTCGCACAACACCGCAACTACACGGCGTGGCGGCTGGAATCGGGGTCCGTCGATGCCTACCGTCCTGTATTCGACGTCCGGGCTTGACATAACTCTGAGTCTCTTGTTGAGGTTTAGGGATTTTTCGGCCCGCGACGGATCGGGGAGATGTAAGGCAGCGACACAGCTTGATGGAAGGCGGATCCGATGACGCCCCCGCACAACTACCTGGCGGTGATCAAAGTCGTCGGCATCGGCGGCGGTGGGGTCAACGCCGTCAACCGCATGATCGAGGTCGGGCTGAAAGGCGTCGAGTTCATCGCCGTCAACACCGACGCGCAGGCGCTGCTCATGTCCGACGCCGACGTCAAGCTCGACATCGGCCGCGAGCTCACCCGTGGTCTCGGCGCCGGCGCCAACCCGGAGGTCGGCCACCGCGCCGCCGAGGACCACCGCGAGGAGATCGAAGAAGTCATCAAGGGCGCCGACATGGTGTTCGTCACCGCGGGTGAGGGTGGCGGCACGGGCACCGGCGGCGCGCCGGTCGTCGCGTCGATCGCGCGCAAGCTCGGCGCGCTGACCATAGGTGTCGTCACGCGGCCGTTCGCCTTCGAGGGCAAGCGGCGCGCGAAGCAGGCAGAGGACGGCATCACCGAGCTGCGCAACGAGTGCGACACGCTGATCGTCATCCCGAACGACCGGCTGCTGCAGCTCGGCGACGCCGGGGTCAGCCTGATGGACGCGTTCCGCTCGGCGGACGAGGTGCTGCTCTCCGGTGTCCAGGGCATCACCGACCTCATCACCACGCCTGGCCTGATCAACCTGGACTTCGCCGACGTCAAGAGCGTGATGTCCGGCGCGGGCAGCGCGCTCATGGGCATCGGCTCGGCCCGCGGTGAGGGCAGAGCGGTCCAGGCCGCCCAGAAGGCGATCAACTCGCCGCTGCTCGAGGCGTCCATGGACGGCGCGCACGGGGTGCTGCTGGCCATCGCCGGCGGCTCGGACCTCGGCCTGTTCGAGATCAACGAGTCCGCGTCGCTGGTCCAGGAGTCCGCGCACCCCGAAGCCAACATCATCTTCGGCACGGTCATCGACGACTCCCTCGGCGACGAGGTGCGGGTCACCGTGATCGCCGCCGGGTTCGACGGCGGCACGCCCACGCACAAGAAGCTGGACCCGACCATGGTCGGCTCCCGCAGCCCGGTGGCGTCCGGGCAGGCAGGCCAGGTCAGCACCGCGCCGCGGCCGGCCACGCCGGTGCCCGCGGTGTCGACCCCGCCACCCGCTCCGGCCCCGCCGGTCGCGCCGCCGGCACCGCAGCCCGCCCAGCAGCAGCCGACGGCACCGCCGCCGCGCCAGGCCGCCAGCGGCTACGGCAACCCGATGGGCGGCAGTGTGCCCCCGTCGGCCGGCTCGCCCCGCCGGACCGGGCAGGGCAGCGGCAGCCTGCCCAGCCGCGCCGTGCCGGTCACCGAGGACCCCGACGACGAGGTGGACGTCCCCCCTTTCATGCGCAGGTAGCCTCGCGTTCTCCAGCGAGCCCAACCTGTTGAGGAGTCCTCTTGCGGATCAGACGGGTGGTGACGACCCGTGCCGGAGGGCGGTCGAAGCCGCCGTACGAGTCGTTCAACCTGGGCGCCGGGGTCGGTGACGACCCGGCCGCGGTGACCGCCAACCGGCACCGGCTGGCCGACGACCTCGGCCTCGGGCGCGACCGGCTCGTGTGGATGGAGCAGGTGCACGGCCGCAACGCCGAGATCGTCGCCGGGCCGGTGCCCGACGCGGTCGAGGCCACCGACGCCCTCGTCACCACCGAGCCGGGCCTCGCGCTCGTCGCGCTGTGCGCGGACTGCGTGCCGGTGCTGCTTGCCGACCCCGTGGCCGGCGTCGTCGGCGCCGCGCACGCGGGCCGGGTCGGCGCCCGGGTCGGCGTGCTGCCCGCGGCCCTCGACGCCATGTCCCGGGCCGGCGCGTCGATCGGGCGGATCGAGGTGCTGCTCGGCCCGTCCGTGTGCGGAGAGTGTTACGAGGTGCCCGCCGCCATGCAGGCCGACGTCGAGAAGCACCTGCCCGGCAGCGCCCGCAAGACCCGGACCGGCACCCCCGGGCTCGACCTGCGGGCCGGGCTCTGGCAGCAGCTCGCCGACGCGGGCGTCGCCAAGATCGGCATCGATCCGCGGTGCACCGTGGAGGACCGGACCCTGTTCAGTCACCGCAGGGAAGGGACCACTGGGCGATTGGCCGCGCTGACCTGGCTCGAGCCGGACCCGGTGGAATGACCGCGGACGACACCCGGCGGGCCGAGCTGGCCGCCGCCCTCGCGGAGGTGCGCGAGCGGATCGCCGCCGCCTGCACGAGCGCCGGCCGGGCACCCGAGGAGGTCCGGCTCATCGCGGTCACCAAGACATTTCCCGCCGCCGACGCCGCGCTGCTCACCGACCTGGGCATGGCCGACCTCGGCGAGAACCGCGAGCAGGAAGCCGTCGACAAGGTCGCTGAGCTGCGCGAACTTCGTCCGGAGGCGCCGGTGCGCTGGCACATGCTCGGCCGGTTGCAGCGGAACAAGGCGCGCTCGGTGGTCCGCTGGGCGGCCGAGGTCCAGTCGGTCGACTCGGTCCGGCTGGCCGAGGCGCTCGACCGCGCGGCCGGCAACGCCCGGGAGGCCGGCGAGCGCACCGCGCCGCTGGACGTTCTGGTCCAGGCGAGCATCGACGGCGATCCGACACGCGGCGGCTGTCCGCTCGACACGCTGAGCGCGCTCGCCGACGAGGTAGCTCGATCGGGTGAACTACGGCTGCGCGGGCTGATGGCCGTGGCACCTCGCACGATGGACCCCGGGGAGGCTTTTGGATCTTTGGCGCGAGCAGCCGATCGGCTGCGCCGGGATCATCCGACGGCCAACGAGCTGTCCGCCGGAATGACCAATGATCTTGAGATGGCGATTACGCACGGTTCTACCTGCGTGCGTGTCGGAACCGCGCTGCTCGGTGCCCGGGGGCTAGCCTCGCCCTAACACACGTTCAGGGAGTCGTAGGTAACGAGGGCGGGTATGGGCACGCTGCAGAAGCTGAAGGCCTACTTCGGGATGGTCCCTGCCGACGAGTACGACGGCTACGACCTCGATGACCTCGACGATGCTGCCATGGACTACCGCTCGGGGTACCAGCGGCCCGACTATCTGGCCGACGAGGACGACTACGACCCGTATCCGGACGCCGCCCGCCGCCGTGCGGCTTTCGCAGGCCGGCGCGGGTTCCGGGACGATGTGGACGGTGACCGGTACGCCGAGCGCGAGCGGTACGACGAGCGGCTCGACACCGAGCTGAGCGGCCGCGCCGACTTCCCGCAGCGGCCCGCCGCACGCCCGCGCAGCACCCCGACGTGGGCCACGACGGACACGCCCGTGCAGGGCGCGCTGGCCGTGGAACCTCGCCGGGACCCGGCGCCGCGGCCGCGTCCGGCGGAGGCGCAGCCGGCCACCACCGGCTACCCGATGGGCCGGATCGTCACCCTGCATCCCACCAGCTTTGCCGAGGCCAGGAGCATCGGCGAGCACTACCGCGACGGCACGCCGGTGATCATGAACCTCACCGAGCTGGACGACGCGGACGCCCGCCGGCTCGTCGACTTCGCGGCGGGGCTGGCCTTCGCGATGCGCGGCTCGATGGACAAGGTCACCAACAAGGTGTTCTTGATCTCACCGCCCAACCAGGACCCCACCGCGGAAGACAAGCGACGGATAGCGGAGGGCGGGTTGCTCAACCGAACGTGACTGATGGCAGAGTTGACACGTGACGACTGTGTTGCTTGCCTTGGGCTGGGTGCTGTTCGCGTTCTGGCTCTGCCTCACCGCACGGGTTGTGGTGGAGCTTGTGAGAGCCTTCTCGCGTGAGTGGCATCCCTCAGGCGGGGTTGCGGTGGTCCTCGAAACCATCTACACAGTGACCGATCCTCCGGTCCGCGTGCTCCGTCGGTTGATCCCGATAGTGCGGATCGGGGGCGTAGGGCTGGACCTATCGATTATGGTGCTGCTGTTGGTCGTGTTCATCGCGATGCAATGGGCCTGGTGAGG
Organism: Actinophytocola sp.; assembly: GCF_036402745.1. Classification (GTDB taxonomy): domain Bacteria; phylum Actinomycetota; class Actinomycetes; order Mycobacteriales; family Pseudonocardiaceae; genus Actinophytocola. The sequence continues at coordinate 21,557 of NZ_DASWSJ010000028.1, forward strand.
GGAACGCCAGGTGATCCGCAGCCAATGAGTGCGTGAGGTGATCAGATGTCGTTGACCCCCGCTGACGTACATAACGTCGCGTTCAGCAAGCCTCCAATTGGCAAGCGGGGCTACAACGAGGACGAGGTGGACGCTTTCCTTGACCTGGTCGAGGTGGAGCTGTCCCGGCTCATCGAGGAGAACAACGACCTGCGTGCGCAGGTCGAACAACTCGATGCGCAGCTCGAGTCGGCCCGTGCCGACCTCGAGAGCGCGAGCCACGCCGTGCCTGCGGCTGTGCCACGCGACGAGCCGCGCCGGCTTACCCCGGTGCCGCCACCAAGCGCGATGGAGCAGACGTCTCCCGGCGGCGCCGGTGGTGATCATCACGTACAGGCCGCCAAGGTGCTCGGTCTAGCGCAGGAGATGGCGGACCGGCTCACCGGCGAGGCCAAGGCCGAGTCGGACGGCATGCTGGCCGAGGCGCGGACCAAGTCCGAGCAGCTGCTGTCGGAGGCGCGAGCCAAGTCCGACACGATGATCAACGAGGCGCGTACCCGGGCCGAGACCATGCTCAACGACGCGCGTACGCGGGCCGAGACGCTGGAACGGCAGTCCCGGGACAAGGCCACCGCGCTGGAGCGGGACGCGCAGCGGCAGCACTCCGAGGTGCTGGGCCAGGTGCAGGCTGAGCGGACCGCGCTCGAGAAGAAGATCGACGAGCTGCGGACCTTCGAGCGCGAGTACCGGACCAGGCTGAAGACGTTCCTCGAGTCGAGCCTGCGCGAGCTGGGTGACCGTGGTTCGGCGGCGCCGTCCACCGGCTCCTCCGGCTCGTCCGACGGCAGCAGGTCATCCGGTCAGCAGGGCTACGCGTTCGGGCCGCGTGCCGCCGAGGCCGGCTGAGGCTCGTCCTCAGAGGCCGCTTAGCGGACGGTTCGCGTGCTGTATCTGGTCCTCACCCTGGTGCTGGCGGCCTTCGGGCTGCTGATCGCCGCACTCACCACGGCCAACACGTTGTGGGCCTGGATCTCGGTGACGGTCAGCGTGATCGCGGCCGCCCTGCTGGTCTTCGACTGGCTGGGTGGTCGTCGCCGGGCCGCCGGCGCATCCGCCCCGGCGGCGGAGCGCATCCCGGTTCGTCACCGGGACCCCGAGCCGCCGGCGGAGGCTCCCACCGAGCCGCCTCGCAACGACGCGATGCGGACCGGGGTGTCGGCGGCGGTCCTGGCCGTCGAGCCCCCGATCGACCGGCCGGTCGAGCCGCCCGTCGACCGCCGGGTCCCGGAGGACGACGGCCGCGAGCCGGACGAGGAGCCGACCGACGCGTCGGACCTGCTCGTGGTGTCCGACCTCCTGGTCGAGGTCCGCGTGGTCGACGAGCACCCCCGCTACCACCTGGCCACCTGCGGTTGGCTCGCCGACAAGCCGACGCTCCCGCTGCCGGTCGGCGAGGCCCGCCAGCTGGGCTTCACCCCGTGCGCGCGCTGCGGCCCGGACGCGGTCCTCGCGGCGCGACACCGAGCCGGCCGCTAACCGGTTTGCCAGCTCTGGCATCCTGGAGGTAGCGGCGTTGATCCGGCCATCACCGGGGAGCCTCCGGAAGAACGGGCGCGAGCCTCAGTAGACCCGGACGGGACGGCCCGTCACAGCCGACCAACGAGCGGCCGGCGTCCTGTGGTTTCGACGGCGTCGGCAAGCGGGGTGGTACCGCGGCGTCAGTCGTCCCCGTGTGGCAGCACACGACGAACGACCGACCGCGAGGAACCCGATGGCATACCCCAAGGCGCAGCTCGGACCGGACCAGGGAGTCGCCTCCCAGCCGTCCTTCCCCAACCTCGAGCTGGCCGTGCTCGACTACTGGGACACCGACCGCACCTTCCAGGCCACCATCGACGCGCGCCCGGCCGGCACCGACGGCTCCAACGAGTTCGTCTTCTACGACGGCCCGCCGTTCGCCAACGGCCTCCCGCACTACGGCCACCTGCTCACCGGCTACGTCAAGGACGTCGTCCCGCGCTACCAGACCATGCTCGGCAAGCACGTCGAGCGCCGGTTCGGCTGGGACTGCCACGGCCTGCCCGCCGAGTTCGAGGCCGAGCAGCAGCTGGGCATCAAGACCAAGGACGAGATCGAGGAGATGGGCGTCGCCGCGTTCAACGACGCCTGCCGTACCTCCGTGCTGCAGTACACCGGCGCGTGGCGCGACTACGTCACCCGCCAGGCCCGCTGGGTCGACTTCGACAACGACTACAAGACGCTCGACCTCGACTTCATGGAAAGCGTCATGTGGGCGTTCAAGTCCTTGTGGGACAAGGGCTTGATCTACGAGGGCTACCGCGTCCTGTGGTACTGCTGGCGCTGCGAGACGCCGCTGTCCAACACCGAGACCCGCATGGACGACGTCTACCTCGACCGCCAGGACCCGGCCGTCACGGTCGGCTTCCGGCTCGAGACCGGCGAGCTGGCGCTCATCTGGACCACCACGCCGTGGACGCTGCCGTCGAACCTCGCGATGGCCGTGCACCCGGACGTCGACTACGTCACCGTCGAGCACGAGGGTGAGAAGTACCTCCTCGCCGAGGCCCGCGTCGCCGCGTACGCGCGTGAGCTGGGGGAGAACCCCACCGTGCTGGCCCGGTACAAGGGCAGCGAGCTGCTCGGCCGCCGCTACACGCCGCCGTTCCCGTTCTTCGTGGGGACGGAGAACGCGCACCAGATCCTCGCCGCCGACTACGTCACCACCGAGGACGGCACGGGCATCGTGCACATCGCGCCCGCCTACGGCGAGGAGGACAAGGCCGTCACCGACGCGGCCGGGATCACCCCCGCCACGCCGGTCGACCCGCACGGCCGGTTCGACGCGCAGGTCCCGCCGTACGAGGGCATGCACGTCTTCGACGCCAACCCGCAGATCATCCGCGACCTGCGGGCCGCCGGTGCGCTGCTGCGGCACGAGACCTACGACCACCCGTACCCGCACTGCTGGCGCTGCGGCAACCCGCTGATCCAGCGCGCGGTGACGTCGTGGTTCGTCGCGGTCACCCAGTTCCGCGACCGGATGGTCGAGCTCAACCAGGAGATCGACTGGGTGCCCGGGCACGTCCGGGACGGCCAGTTCGGCAAGTGGCTGGAGAACGCCCGCGACTGGTCGATCTCCCGCAACCGGTTCTGGGGCTCGCCGATCCCGGTGTGGACCTCGGACAACCCGGAGTACCCGCGCACCGACGTCTACGGCTCGCTCGACGAGCTGGAGCGTGACTTCGGCGTGCGGCCCACCGACCTGCACCGGCCGTTCGTCGACGAGCTGACCCGGCCCAACCCGGACGACCCGACCGGCAGGTCGACGATGCGCCGGACGCCCGAGGTGCTGGACTGCTGGTTCGAGTCCGGCTCGATGCCCTACGCCCAGGTGCACTACCCGTTCGAGAACCGGGACTGGTTCGAGCACCACTACCCGGGCGACTTCATCGTCGAGTACAACGGCCAGACCCGCGGCTGGTTCTACACGATGCACGTGCTGGCCACGGCGCTGTTCGACCGGCCGGCGTTCCGCAGCTGCGTGGCGCACGGCATCGTGCTCGGCGACGACGGGCAGAAGATGTCCAAGTCGCGCAAGAACTACCCGGACGTCAACGAGGTGTTCGCCCGGGACGGCTCGGACGCGATGCGCTGGTTCCTCATGGCGTCGCCGATCCTGCGCGGCGGCGACCTCGTGGTCACCGAGCGCGGCATCCGCGACGCCGTCCGGCAGGCCGTGCTGCCGCTGTGGAACACGTGGTACTTCCTCGCGCTGTACGCGAACGCGGAGGGTGTCGAGGGCACGTGGCGGACCGACTCGCCGCACGTCCTGGACCGGTACGTGCTGGCGAAGACGCAGACGCTGGTCGCGGACACCCGGGCGGCGCTGGACGTGTACGACCTGTCCGGTGCGTGCGCCGGGGTGCGGGACTACCTCGAGGCGCTCACCAACTGGTACGTCCGCCGCTCCCGGGACCGGTTCTGGGCCGGCGACCAGGACGCGATCGACACGCTGCACACGGTGCTCGAGGTCGTGTCCCGGGTGGTGGCGCCGCTGCTGCCGCTGACCGCGGAGGCGGTGTGGCGCGGGCTCACCGGCGAGCGGTCGGTGCACCTGGCCGACTGGCCGGCCGACGACCTGCTGCCGGCGGACGCCGGCCTGGTCACCGCGATGGACCGGGTGCGCCAGGTGTGCTCGGCCGCGCTGGCGCTGCGCAAGTCGAACAGGCTGCGGGTGCGGCTGCCGCTGGCCTCGCTGGTGGTCGCCGCGCCGGACGCCGAGGTGTTGGCGCCGTTCACCGAGCTGATCGCGGACGAGGTCAACGTCAAGGACGTGTCGCTCACCACGGACGTGGCGGCGCACGGCCACTTCGAGCTGGTCGTGAACGCGCGGGCGTGCGGGCCGCGGCTCGGGGCGGACACGCAGAAGGTCATCCGCGCGGTCAAGGCGGGCGAGTGGACGATGTCGGGCGACACGGTCGTGGCGGCCGGCATCGAGCTGCTGCCGGGCGAGTACCAGCGGCGGCTCGTCGCCACGGACACCGGTGCCACCGCGGAGCTCCCGGCGAGCTCGGGCCTGGTGGTGCTGGACACGAAGACCACCCCTGAGCTGGAGGCGGAGGGCGTGGCCCGCGACCTGGTCCGCGTGGTCCAGCAGGCCCGCCGCGACGCGGGCCTCGACGTGGCCGACCGCATCACGCTGACGGTCCACGCCCCGGACGGCGTGGTCACCGCCACCCGAGCCCACGAGCCCTTCCTCACCGGCGAGACCCTCGCCGACGCGGTCGCCTACGCCGTGGTGTCCGAGGGCTTCCCGGGCACGGTCGGCGAGGGCGTCGACGTGGTGGTGCGGGTGGACAAGGCCTGACATGGCGGTGTCCGCGACGCTGGCCGCGCATCAGGTGGTCGAGGAGCGGCGGCGGGCCGGGCTGCCGGTGCTGCCGATGTCGTTCGGGCAGGCCGGCGTGCCCGTGCACCCGCTGCTGGCCGAGGCGCTCGCCGCGGCGGCCGGGCGCACCGCGTACGGGCCGGTGGCCGGCGACCCGGCGCTCCGCGAGGCGGCCGCCGGCTACTGGACCCGGCGCGGCCTGCCCACCGACCCCGAGCAGGTCCTCTGCGGGCCGGGCAGCAAGGCGCTGTTGTACGCGAGCCTCCTGGCGGTCGACGGAGACGTCCTGCTCCCACGGCCGAGCTGGGTCTCCTACGCCCAGCAGGTGGCGCTGCTCGGCCGCTCCCCGGTCTTGCTGCCCACCCGGCCCGGCGAGGGTGGCGTCGTGGACCCCGACACCGTCCGGCCCGGCGCCCGGGCGATGGTGCTCACGCTCCCGGACAACCCGACCGGCCGGCTCGCCACGCCGGCCACCGTCCGGGCGGTCTGCGCCGCGGCCCGGGAGCACGACCTGGTGATGATCTCCGACGAGATCTACCGCGACCTGGTCTACGCGGACGAGTTCGTGAGCCCGGCGGAGCTGGCGCCGGAGCGCACGATCGTCACGACCGGACTGTCGAAGAGCCTGGCCCTGGGCGGCTGGCGGATCGGCGTCGCGCGGTTCCCGGCGGGCCCGCTGCTGGACACCGCCCTGTCGGTGGCGAGCGAGCTGTGGTCGTGCCCGGCGGTCCCCGTCCAGGCCGCCGCGGCCCTGGCGTTCAGCGAGCCGCCCGCGCTGCGGTCCTATGTGGACTCCGCGCGCCGGTTGTACGAGAAGGTCAACATCGAGGTGGCCAACCGCTTCGCCGCCGCGGGCGCGGACGTGGCCACCCCACAGGCCGCGTTCTACAGCTACCCCGACCTGGCCCCGCACCGCGCGCTGCTCGCCGACCGGCACGACGTCCACACCGGCGCCGGCCTCGCCGAGCTCCTGCTGTCCCGCCACGGCGTGGCCGTCCTCCCCGGCGTCGAGTTCGGCGAACCGGCGTCCTCGCTGCGCGTCCGGGTGGCCACCGGCCAGCTCACCGGCGAGACCGACGCCCAGCGCCGCGAAGCACTGGCCGCCGCGGACCCGCTGGCCCTGCCGTGGCTGGCGGCGGCCCTTGACCAGCTCACCAACGCCCTGACCACCGTCCTGCGATGACCACCCCGCTCCGGTTCGCGATCCGGGTCAAACCCGGCGCCCGCCGCGAGTCGGTCGGCGGGCGGTGGGCCGCGGACGCGCTGATCGTGGCGGTGGCGGCGCCCGCGGTGGAGGGCAAGGCGAACGAGGCCGTCCGCCGCGCGCTGGCCACGGCGTTCGCCGTCCGCCGTCAGGACGTCACGATCGTCACGGGCGACCGGGGCCGCGACAAGGTGGTGGAGCTGGCCGGCCCCGCCGGCCTGGCCGCCCGGCTGGCCGAGCTCCTCGGTCCCGAACCGGGACCGTGAGGGCCGCGGTGCCGAGCGTGACGCTCCGCGGCGCCGCGGCGTTATCGATCTCTCGACGGCGTGTCAACGTCCGTTTCGCACGCTAGGTTCATTTCTCGGAACTTTGCCCGAGTCGCAGGAGGTGGGAGTGGGCCCCGAGCTTTCGGTCGTGCTGGGGGCAGTCGCCGCTGTCCTCCTCGTCGCCGTGCTCGCGGTGCGCATCTCCGTGCGGCTCGGGTTTCCGTCCCTGGTGCTGTACCTCGCGATCGGCGTCGTGCTCGGCGAGGCCGGCATCGGCATCCAGTTCGACAACGCCGCGCTCACCGAGTCGCTCGGGCTCGCCGCGCTCGTCCTCATCCTCACCGAGGGCGGGCTCACCACCCGCTGGTCAGAGGTGAAAACCTCGCTGTGGCCCGGAATCGTGCTGTCCACAGTGGCCGTCGCGGTGAGCATCGGGGTCACCGGGGCCGCGCTGCACCTCATCCTCGGCTTCGACTGGCGGCTCGCGCTCATGTGGGGCGCGGTGCTCGCCTCGACCGACGCGGCCGCCGTGTTCAGCGTGCTGCGCAACGTCGCGGTGAGCCGCCGGCTCGTCGCCGCGCTCGAGCTCGAGTCCGGCATGAACGACGCCGCCGCCTACATCGCGGTGGTGCTGCTCGCCTCCGGTGGCACGGTCACCTGGAGCCTGCCGTTCGTGGTGCTCTACGAGCTCGTCGTCGGCGCACTGATCGGCGTCGCGCTCGGCTGGCTCGGCGCCGCCGCGCTGCGCCGGGCCGCGCTGCCCGCCACCGGTCTCTATCCACTTGCGACGGTCGCGGTGTCGGTGCTCGCGTTCTCCGCGGGCTCGGCCATCCACGCGTCGGGCCTGCTCGCCGCGTACGTGGCCGCCCTCGTGCTCGGCAACTCGCGGCTGCCGCACCGCACCGACACGCTGTCCTTCGCCGAGGGCCTCGGCCTGCTGTCCCAGATCGGCCTGTTCGTCCTGCTGGGCCTGTTCATGTCGCCCGCCCGGCTGCTGGACGCGGTCGTGCCGGGGCTCGTGGCCGGCGCGGTGGTGGTGCTGCTGGCCCGGCCGCTGTCGGTGGTCGTGTCGATGACGCCGTTCCGCATGCCGTGGCGGGAACAGGCGTTCCTGTCCTGGGCGGGGCTGCGCGGCGCGGTGCCGATCGTGCTCGCGATGATCCCGATCACCGAGGGCATGCCCGGCGCCCAGCGGCTGGTCGACGCGGTGTTCGTGCTGGTCATCGTGCTCACCCTGGTGCAGGGGAGCACGCTGCAGCTGCTCGCCCGGCTGCTCGGCCTCAGCCGCGGCGCCCGCTCGCAGGAGGTCGACGTCGACGCCGCACCGCTCGACGAGCTCGGCGCGGTGCTGCTCCAGATCCGGATCCCGGCCGGCTCCAAGATGCACGGCGTCTACCTTTCCGAGCTGCGCCTGCCGGTCGGCGCCACGGTGAGCCTGCTGGTCCGCAAGGGCGTCAGCCACACCCCGGCACCGGGCACCCGCCTGCAGGAGGACGACCAGCTGCTGGTCGTGGCCACCGAACAGGTCCGCTCGGCGACCGAGCACCGCATCCGCGCGGTCGACCGCGCCGGCCGCTTCGCCCGCTGGATGGGCGAGACCGGCACGGAGTAAGGCCTGTCTCGTAGATCATCGTGTGAAGTCGGCGCCGACTGCGCCGACCACGCCGACTACCGGAACCTCAGGGGACCGTGACGGCACCCAGCCACCATCCACCTCGATACCCGCACCATCCGCTGGGACGCAACGCACACTTTTAATCCCGGGGAGGCGGACTAGTCCGTCAGCATGCTCATCTGGCGCATCTTGTTCGTCGCGTCGAGGGCGGCCACCTTGTAGGACTCCGCGAGCGTCGGGTAGTTGAACACCGTGTCCACGAGGTAGTCGACGGTGCCGCCGCAGCCCATCACCGCCTGTCCGATGTGGACCAGCTCGGTGGCGCCGGTGCCGAACACGTGCACCCCGAGCAGCGACCGGTCCTCCGGCGACACCAGCAGCTTCAGCACGCCGTAGGAGTCGCCGATGATCTGGCCGCGGGCCAGCTCGCGGTAGCGGGATACGCCGACCTCGAACGGGATGCGCTGCTCGGTGAGCTCGTCCTCGGTCCGGCCGATGTAGCTGATCTCGGGGATCGTGTAGATGCCGATCGGCTGCAGCTCGTGCATCTCGTGCACCGGCTCGCCGCACGCGTGGTGCGCGGCCAGCCGGCCCTGCTCCATCGAGGTGGCCGCGAGCGCGGGGAAGCCGATCACGTCGCCGACCGCGTAGATGTGGTCGACCTCCGTGCGGAAGCTGCCGTCGACCTTGATCCGGCCGCGCTTGTCGGCCGACAGCCCGGCCGCCGGCAGGTCGAGGTGCTCGGTCATGCCCTGCCGGCCGGCCGAGTACATCACCGTGTCGGCGGGGATCTTCTTGCCGCTCTCGAGGATGGTGACCGTGCCGTTCTTGTACCGCTCCACCCCGGACACCGTCTCGCCGAACCGGAACGTCACCGCCAGGTCGCGCAGGTGGTACTTGAGCGCCTCGACGACCTCGGTGTCGCAGAACTCCAGCATCCGCATCCGCTGCTCGATCACCGTGACCTTGGTGCCGAGCGCGGCGAACATCGACGCGTACTCGATGCCGATCACCCCGGCGCCGACCACGATCATGGTCCGCGGGATCTTCTCCAGCGCCAGGATGCTGTCCGAGTCGATGATCGTCTGCCCGTCGAAGTCCACACTGGACGGACGGGCCGGCGTGGTACCGGTGGCGATCACGATCTTGTCCGCGGTGACCGAGCGCTCCTGCCCGCTGCCGTCGGAGACCTGCACGGTGTGCTGGTCGGTGAACCGGCCCATGCCGGGCAGCACGGACACGCCGTTGCGGGAGAGCTGGCTGCGGATCACGTCGACCTCGCGCCCGACCACGTGGCTGGTGCGGGCGGTGAGGTCACCGATCGTGATGTCCTCCTTGACCCGGTAGCTCTGGCCGTACAGCTCGCGCTGGCTCATGCCGGTGAGGTAGAGCACCGCCTCGCGCAGCGTCTTGGACGGGATGGTACCGGTGTTGATGCACACGCCGCCGATCATGTTGCGGCGCTCGATCAGCCCGACCCGTGCGCCGAGCTTGGCGGACGCGATCGCCGCCTTCTGACCACCAGGGCCCGAGCCAAGCACCAGCACGTCGAAATCGCTCATGCTTAGAGTCTTTCAAGCACCGGAGCAGTTGGACAGTTTTCCGCCCGATCGGCTACCGTTGGTGCCCGAAGGTCATGAGCGCCAGCGTCAAGCCCCGGCTCGCTGGCCGGCAACCCTCCTACCGCGGTGGGGTGCCCCGGGTGAGGACCTGGCCCTGCCGCGCGGTGCGGAAGGGCAAGCGCGGGCCCCGGGGCGGGGTCCCCGACCCGGAGGCTCTGTCATGACGCTCGTCATCCCGCACGCCCGTTCGGTCCCCGATGCCGTGCCGCCGGTCGCCGGCGCCCGGCTCACCGTGCCGCTCGTGGACGGCCGCCGCGTGCCCTATGCCAACCTCGACCACGCGGCCAGCGCGCCCTGTCTGGAGGCGGTGCGCGACGCCGTCGACGAGCTGCTGCCCTGGTACGCGAGCGTGCACCGCGGCGCCGGGTTCGCCTCCCAGGTGTCCACAAAGGTCTACGAACAGGCAAGGGATGTGCTGCGCCGGTTCGTCGGCGCCCGCCGGACCGACGCGGTCGTGTTCACCCGCAACACGACCGACGCGCTGAACCTGCTGGCCCGCGCGCTGCCGAGGAGCACGTCGGTGGTCCACTTCGACACCGACCACCACGCGGCACTGCTGCCGTGGCGTGGCTCGGGGGTGCGTCGCCTGTCCGGGGTGGCCGGCCTCGACGCGGCGCTGCGGGACTGCCCGACGGGCCCGCGGCTGGTGGTCGTGACCGGTGCGTCGAACGTGACCGGCGAGCTGTGGCCGGTGGCCGACGTCGCCGCGACCGCCCGCCGCCACGGCGCCCGCATCGTGCTCGACGCCGCGCAGCTCGCGCCACACCGGCCGGTCGACATCGGCGCGCTCGACGTGGACTACGTGGTGCTGTCCGGGCACAAGCTGTACGCGCCGTTCGGCGCCGGCGCGCTGGTCGGCCGGGCGGACTGGCTGCGGGCCGCGGACCCGTACCTCGCCGGCGGGGGAGCGACGTCGCTGGTCAGCGACCGGGGCACGGAGCTGGCGGTGACCTGGTCGCGCGGCGTCGAGCGGCACGAGGCGGGCACCCCCAACGTGGTCGGCGCGCACGCGCTCGCGGTGGCCTGCGAGACGTTCCTGCACCACGGCTGGCCCACGATCCGCGCGCACGAGCAGGCGCTGCTGACCCGGCTGCGCACGGGTCTCGCGACCGTGCCCGGGCTGCGGGAGCTGTCCCTGTTCGGCGCGGAGCACGACCGCGTCGGCGTGGTGAGCTTCGCCGTCGACGGCCAGGACCCGGGCCTGCTCGCGGCCGCGCTGTCCGCCGAGCACGGCATCGGCGTGCGGGACGGCGCGTTCTGCGCCCACATCGCGACCGGCCGCCTGCTGGCGACCGCCGGCGCGTCGGGGACCCGCGCGCTGCGGGCGAGCCTGGGCCTGGGCAGCGACGAGGAGCACGTCGACCGCCTCGTCGCCGCCCTGCACACGCTGGTCACGACCGGTCCGACCTGGGACTACGCCGAGGTCGACGGCCGCTGGACGCCCACCCCGGACCCGCGCCCGCTGCCGCCGTTCCTGTCCGCGCAGTGACCGCGGGGGGCCACCGTACGATGGCCGGGTGAGTGACGAGACCAGCACCGACACCGATGTCGAGCAGCCGGGTGGCGCCGATGTCGAGCAGCCGCCGCCCCAGGAGCCGCCGCTGCCGCCGCGGCGGGGGTGGTTGTTCGCCTTCGTCGCGCCCGTCGTGCTCGTCGCGGACTTCGTCACCAAGGCGCTCGCGCTCCAGGCGCTCGACGGGGAGCCGCCGGTGCGCGTGCTCGGTGGCCTCGTCTACTTCCAGATCGTGCGCAACCCCGGTGCTTCCTTCGGCATGGCCACCGGCATGACCTGGCTGCTCACGCTCATCGCGCTGGCCGTGGTCGTCGCGATCTTCTGGATCATGCCCAAGCTCCGCTCGGTCGGCTGGGCCATCGGGCTCGCGCTCGTGCTCGCCGGCGCGCTGGGCAACCTCATCGACCGGTTCTTCCGCGCACCCGGCGCCCTGCACGGCCACGTGATCGACTTCGTGTCGCTGTTCGCGCCCAACGGCGAGGTCTGGCCCGTGTTCAACGTCGCCGACTCCTCCATCGTCTGCGGCGGCATCCTCATCGTGCTCATGGCCCTGCTCGGCCGCGACTACGACGGGCGAACCACCAAGGAGAAGGCCGCCACGTGACCGCACGCACCCTCCCGGTGCCCGACGGGCTAGACGGCATGCGGGTCGACGCCGGGCTCGCCAAGCTCCTCGGCCTGTCCCGCACCGTCGTCGCCGCGCTCGCGGAGTCCGGCGACGTGAGCCTCGACGGCCGGCCCGCGGGCAAGTCCGACCGGCTCACCGCCGGCGCGTGGCTCGAGGTCACCCTGCCCGAGCCGGACCGTCCCGTGCCCGTCCGGGCCGAGCCCGTGCCCGGCCTCACGATCATCCACGAGGACGACGACATCATCGTCGTCGACAAGCCCGTCGGCGTCGCGGCGCATCCCACCCCCGGCTGGACCGGCCCCACGGTCGTCGGCGGGCTGGTCGCGGCCGGCGTGCGGGTCTCGACCTCGGGCGCGGCCGAGCGGCAGGGCGTCGTGCACCGGCTCGACGTCGGCACCACCGGCATCATGGTCGTCGCCAAGAGCGAGCACGCGTACACCGTCCTCAAGCGCGCGTTCAAGGAGCGCACGGTCGAGAAGGGCTACCACGCGCTCGTCCAGGGCCATCCCGACCCGACCGTCGGCACCATCGACGCGCCCATCGACCGCCACCCCAAGCACGACTACAAGTTCGCCGTCGTCGCGTCCGGCCGGCCCAGCGTCACCCACTACCGCGTGCTGGAGGCGTTCCGCGCCGCGTCCCTTGTGGACATCAAGCTCGAGACCGGCCGCACGCACCAGATCCGGGTGCACTTCTCGGCCCTGCGCCACCCGTGCGTCGGCGACCTCACCTACGGCGGCGACCCGGTCCTCGCCAAGCGCCTCGGTCTCACCCGGCAGTGGCTGCACGCCCGCCGGCTGGGCTTCGAGCACCCCGCCGACGGCCGCTGGGTCGAGTTCACCAGCGAGTATCCCGACGACCTGCGCCGCGCGCTGGACCGCCTCACCGCCGAGGGCTGACAACCCGGCGGGTTCTTCCGTAGGTTGTGCTCAACGAAGGTACGAGGGGGTGCCATGGCCAGGCCGGCCGGACACGACGACGAGCACTTACCGGACCACTTCCTCGTCGACGGCGTCGCGCCGTCGGTGATCGGCGGCGCGGACGGCCCCGACCTGGCAGAGGACGACGCGCGCTACGAGCACGAGCCGCGCCCCTACCGTGACCCGCCGACCGCGCCGATCCCCGCGCAGAGCCCGCCCGAGGAACGCAAGTCCTGGCTGGGCCGCATGTTCGGTCGCTAGTCCTCGACCGTCAGTCCGCGGTCGCTGGTCCTCGACCGTCAGTCCTCGACGGTCCAGGTGAGGGTGCGGGACTCCTCGTCGGGGCGCGGGCTCCAGCGGACCGACGTGACCTCGGTCTGCTCCGGCACCACGTACACCGTGTGGCCGCCCGCCGTCTCGCCCGGCGGCACGCCGATCCGGTGCGGCGGCCGCGACGACAGCGACACGGGCGCCTTCGAAATCGTCTTCCCGTCCGGCGTCACGAGCACCAGGTAGAGGTCGGGCAGCGACTGGAACGACACGGACCCGCGGTTGGTCAGCTCGGTGTGCACGACCACCGACCGCTCGCCCTCCTGCAGCCGGTAGCCGGCCGCGGTGAACAGGTAGTCGGCCGGGTCGACGACCTCGATGAGCGTGATCGCGAGCCGCTCGCCCTCCAGGCCCTCGGTCTGCAGCATCGCGCCGACCTTGCCCTGCCGCACGTTGCCCTCGGGCCGCTCGGCGCGCACGGTCGGCTGGGTGACGTCCTGCGGCGGCTGGTCGCCACGCGCCCACGTCGAGGTCTGCGGCGGACCCCACATGGCCATCGGCGCGTCCGGCTGGGACGCCGGGAACGGCGCGCTCGGCGGTCCGGTCTGCGCCGGGAACGGTGCGCTCGGCGGGCCGCTCCGGTTCTGGTAGCCCATCGGCATGGGACCCGAGGGCACCGAGTACGGGCCCGAGGGCACCGAGTGCGGCCCGGACGGCACGGCGTGCGGACCCGACGGGCCGGGCGGACCAGGATGCGGACCGGGACCAGGGCCAGGACCTGGGCCGGGGTACGGCATCGGCACGGGACCCGACGGCGGCGCCTGGTACTGCTGCTGTTGCTGTTGCGGGTAGCCGTACGGGGCCGACGGAGGGGCCTGCGCCATCGCGGCCGCGGCACGCAGCCGGGCCGGGTCGCACTCCACGCCCACCAGCAGCGGCAGCCCGGTGGCGGACAGCGCGACGAGGCGCGAGGCCACCTCCCGTGGGTCCATCCCCAGCCGGGCGGCGACCTCGTGTACCGCTGCTCTGCCCATCTCGGCGACCACGCCGAGCAGGCGAGCGTCTACCGGATCCGTCGCGACCACGGATCGCACGCTACCCGGTCGCCGCGATCATCGCGGTGGAGCCGCGCCCATGTGCCGGAAACCCCGCGCGAACGCTGGCAGGATCACGGCCGTGGAGATCATTCACGAGGGCCGCTGGACCCGCGACGACAGGGCCGGGATCCCGTGGCCGCGGCTGCCGTTCGAGGTGCCGCCGAACTGCCCGGCGATCGAGGTCGAGCTGGCCGTCGGTCACCCAGACGCGGTGGTGGACCTGGGCTGCGAGGGCGCGGCCGGCTGGCGTGGCTGGTCCGGCGGCGCCCGCACCCGGTACGCGATCACCCCCGCCGCGGCCACCCCGGGCTACCTGCCCGGCGAGCCGGAGCCCGGCCTGTGGCACGTGGTCGTGGGCCTGCACCGGCTGCCCGAGTCCGGAGTGGACTACACGGTCACCGTCCGCACCGGCGGCCGCCCGGAGGTCGAGCCCACCCGGCCGGCGCCGGACCCGCCGGCCCGGCCCGCACCCCGCGCGCTGCCCGCCGCCGCGGGGACCCGCTGGGTAGCGGCCGACCTGCACGCCCACACGCTGCACTCCGACGGCGAGCTGACCGTGCCGGAGCTCGCCGCCCGGGCCGTCGCCGCGGGGCTGGCCGCGCTCGCGGTCACCGACCACAACACGACGAGCCACCACGCCGAGCTCGCCGAGGTCGGCCGGCGCTACGGCATCGCGCTCATCCCCGGCCAGGAGGTCACCACCGAGCACGGCCACGCGAACGCCTTCGGCGACATCGGCTGGGTCGACTTCCGCGAGCCGGCGCCGCGCTGGGTCGAGACGGTCGCCGCCCGCGGCGGGCTGCTGTCGGTCAACCACCCGCTCGCCGCCGACTGCGCCTGGCGCCACCCGTTGCCGGTCCGCCCGCCGCTGGCCGAGGTCTGGCACTCCAGCTGGCTCGCCCCGACCTGGGGTGGCCCGCTCGCCTGGTGGGAGGCGTGGGGCACCGACGTCACCCCGATCGGCGGCAGCGACTGGCACGCCCCGGACGGCGGTACCACGCTCGGCCGGCCGACCACCTGGGTCGCCGTCGACGCCGCCGCGCACGGCCCCGACGAGCTCGGGCCCGCGGTGCTGGCCGGGCTGGCGGCCGGCCGCACCGCGGTGTCCGCCGGCCGGGACGGGCCCGTGCTGCTGCCGGTCGACGGCGAGCTGGTGGCGCTGGGTGCCGCGGGAGCGCTCGTGCTGGGCGGCGGCCGGCGCCTCGCCGTGCGGTCCGATCGGGACGCTCTGCCCGCCGGGCCTGGGGGTCAGGTGCTGTGTGGGCACGGCGGCGAGGTCCTCGGGCTGGCGGCTGCGCCGAGCTGAGCTTGTCAGCGCGCCGTGGGTGATACAAGATTCCGACACATTCGGACCACGGTTGGTGAGGACTCCACTGGAGCGCTCCGCCGACAACGCTCGACCGCTCGCTCGACGACGAGAGAGGTGCCGATGATGCGACGAAAGCTCATGCTGGCCGGCACGGTTGCCACCGCCCTGGTGCTGTCCGGCTGCCTCGGCCAGCAGCAGGCGTCCGACGCCGGCAAGAACGCCGACGCCAAGGACGTCAAGCTCACGATCACCTCGAACTCGGTCCAAGGCGGCAAGAACGACCTCGGTGCCAAGTGGATCGAGGACTGGGTGATCCCGGAGTTCACCAAGCAGCAGAAGGCGAAGGGCGTCAACGTCACCGTCAAGTTCGACGGGGTGGGCGTGGACGACGCCGAGTACAAGGCGAAGGTCGCGCTGGACTTCGGCACCGACATCGGCGGTGACGTCATCGAGATGGACGGCATCTGGCTCGGCGAGTTCGCCCAGGGTGGCCAGGTCCGGCCGCTCGCGGACGTGGTCGGCAAGGACAAGGTCGACGCCTGGGACGGCTGGTCGCAGATCCCCGACGCGGTCCAGGAGCTCGGCAACTTCGAGGGCAAGCGCTACGGCGTCCCGCAGGGCACCGACGGCCGGGTGCTGTTCTTCAACAAGAAGCTGTTCGCCCAGGTGGGCCTGCCCGCGGACTGGCAGCCGACCAGCTGGGACGAGATCACCGCGGCGGCGCTGTCGCTCAAGTCGCTGCCCGGGGTCACCCCGATCCAGCTCAACGCCGGCACCGCGATGACCGAGGCGACGACCATGCAGGGCGTGCTGCCGCTGCTGGTCGGCACGGGCTCGGAGATCTTCGCCGACGGCAAGTGGCAGGGCGACACCAAGAACACGAGGTCGGTGCTCGACTTCTACCAGCAGGTGTACAAGGGCGGGCTCGGCGACCCGGTGCTGCAGCAGGAGGCCAAGGGCCGGGACAAGTCGTTCGAGCTGTTCGCCAAGAACAAGATCGGCATCCTGATGGAGAGCGACTACTTCTGGCGCTCGGTGCTCGACCCCACCGACGGCGTGGCGAAGATGGCCGACCGGGACACCGCGGTGGGCTGGGCCAAGATCCCGGCGATGACCCCGGGGTCCGGCGTGAACGGCCAGGACTTCGTCTCGATGTCCGGCGGCGGGATCCGGGTGGTCAACCCGAAGACCGAGTACCCGCAGCAGGCCTGGGAGCTCGTGCGGTTCATGAGCTCCGCGGCGGCGACCAAGGCCTACCTCGCCGGCTCGGCGCAGGTCACCGCCCGCAAGGACGTGAACAAGGAGGTCCTCGCGAGCGACCCGATGCTCGACTTCATCGCCACCGAGGTCCTGCCGATCACCCGGTACCGGCCGGGCCTCGCGGACTACCCCAAGGTGTCCACCGCGCTGCAGCAGGCCACCGCCGACGTGATCGCCGGCAAGAGCGCCGAGGACGCGGCCGCCGCCTACCACGACGCGCTGGTGAAGGCCGTCGGCCAGGACGCGGTCGCCAGTGGCTAGGGCATTCCTCCGCCTCGCCAGGAGCCACCTGGCTCACGAATCGCATCGACCATGATCCACCAGACGCGCCCTGGTGCGCCCCCGGCCGCCGCGGTGGCCGAGCCCCGGCGGGCCCCGGGCAACCGGGACACCGCCGGGCTCGGCGTCGCCCGCGCGGTCGGGTTCGTCTCGCCCGCGCTGCTGCTGATCGGCCTGTTCCTGGTCTTCCCCGCGCTGTGGACCATCTACATAGGACTGACCAACTACGAGCTGACCGGCACCGCGTCGATCGCGCCGCAGTTCGTCGGCGTCGGCAACTTCATGGAGGCCCTGGACGACGCGTTGTTCGGCAACGCGCTGTGGCTGACCCTCGTGTTCGTGCTCGGCTCGGCGGTGCTCGGGCAGAACCTGCTCGGCTTCGCGCTGGCGTGGCTGCTGCGCGGCGCCCGGCCGTGGCTGCGCCGGCTGGTCGAGGGCCTGGTGCTGCTGTCGTGGATCCTGCCCAGCGTCGTGGTCGCGTACCTGTGGATCGCGGTGCTGGACCGCGATGGCGGCACGCTGGGCGCGCTGCTCGGCTCGCCGGGCACCGCGTGGCTGGTCGAGTACCCGATGGCGTCGCTGATCGTGTTCAACACGTGGCGTGGGACGGCGTTCTCGATGATGCTCTACAGCTCGGCGCTGGCCGCTGTGCCGCCGTCGCAGCTGGAGACCGCGCGGACCGTCGGCGCGAGCGGCTGGCAGACCGTGCGGGACGTCGTGTTCCCGCACATCCGCGGGCACGTGCTCACCAACACGCTGCTGATCTCGCTGTGGACGGCCAACGACTTCACGCCGTTCCTGCTCACCGCGGGCGGGCCGAACCACGCGTCGGAGACGCTGCCGGTGTTCATCTACCAGCAGGCGATCGCCTCGGGCCGGCTCGGCTACGCGGCGGCGATCTCGTTCCTGCTGCTCGTCGTCAACCTCGTGGTGGCGATGCTCTACCTGCTGCTGTTGCGGAAGCGCTCATGACGCCCCGCCAGGTGCTGCGGCGCACCGGGTACGTCGCGTTCATGGCCGCTGTGCTGGCGTTCTTCGCGGTGCCGATGCTGTGGCTGGCCTCGGCGCCGTTCGACAGCGACCCCGGGCTGGGCCTGCGGTGGCCGGACTGGACGCTCGACAACTGGCGCATCACCTTCGAGCACCCCTACGCGCTGGGCTCGCTGGTGAACTCGGTCGTGCTGTGCGTGGTGGCGACCGCGGTGACGACGGTGCTCGCGACGCTGGCCGCGTACGCGCTGTCCCGGGTGCGCATCCCCGGGCGCGACGCGTTGCTGTACCTGCTGTTGCTGCTGTCCAGCGTGGTCACCGGGACCGCGGCGATGGTGCCGATCTTCGTGATGATGTTCCAGCTGGGCCTGATCAACTCGCAGTACGCGACGGGCCTGGTGATCGCGGGCGGCATGCTGCCCGCGGCGATCTTCATCCTCAAGGACTTCATCGACTCGGTGCCGCGATCGTACGAGGAGTCGGCGCGGGTGTTCGGCGCGTCGCCGACCCAGGTGCTGCTGCACGTCGTGCTGCCGGTGGCCCGGCCGGGGATCGCGACCATCCTCGTGTGGGCGTTCGTGCAGGCGTGGGGCAACTTCCTGCTGCCGTTCCTGCTGCTGCGGGACGTGTCGGCGCAGCCGGCGGCGGTGTTGCTGCGGACGCTGAAGGACGAGGGCGGGAGCGCGAACCTCACGGTGATCCCGGTGTTCTCGCTGCTCTACGCGATCCCGGTCGTGGCGCTGTACTTGTTCGTCAGCAAGCGGTACGGGTTCCGCTTCCACGGAGGGATCAAGGCCTGATGGCGGGTATCGACCTCACCGGTCTGTCCACTGTGTACCCCAATGGGGTGCGCGCGGTGGACGATCTCTCCCTGACCGTCGCGGACGGCGAGTTCTTCGCCCTGCTGGGCCCGTCCGGCTGCGGGAAGACCACGCTGCTGCGGACGATCGCCGGCCTGGAGCAGGCCTCGTCCGGTTCCGTGGGTATCGGCGGCGCGGACGTCACCCGGGTCGAGCCGGGCCGGCGGCGCGTGGCGATGGTGTTCCAGGACTACGCGCTGTTCCCGCACATGACGGTGGCGCAGAACATCGCGTACCCGCTGCGGGTCCGGCGGGCCTCCCGGCAGGAGCAGCAGGAGGCCGCGACCCGGACCTCGGCGGGCCTCGGTCTGGCCTCGCTGCTCGACCGGCGCCCGGCCCAACTGTCCGGCGGTCAGCAGCAGCGGGTGGCGCTGGCCCGGGCGATCGCGATGGAGGCGGACGTGCTGCTCCTGGACGAGCCACTGTCCAATCTCGACGCACGGCTGCGGCTGGAGGCGAGGACGTTTCTCAAGCGCCTGCAACGCGAGCTGGGCCTGACGACGGTGTTCGTCACCCACGACCAGGCGGAGGCGCTGGCGCTGGCCGACCGGATAGCGGTGATGTCCGAGGGCCGGATCCGCCAGCTGGGCAGCCCGAAGGAGGTCTTCCAGCGCCCGGTGGACACGTTCGTGGCGAACTTCATCGGCTCGACGCCCATGAACCTGCTGCCGGGCGAGGTCTCGGGTGGGCTGGTCGAGGTGGCCGGTGCCCGCCTGAAGCCCCCGGCCGGCCTGGACCTGCCCGACGGCACCCCGGTCACGGCCGGCATTCGCCCCGAGTACCTGCACCTCACCTCGGGCGACGGCATCACCGGGACGGTGTCGATCGTCGAGAACCTGGGCGTGACCTCGTTGGTGACCCTGGAATGCCCAGGCCCGGTGCTGGTCGGCCTGACGGTGGCCGAACAGGACGAGCCGGCGATCGGCACGACCGTGACCGCGACCCCCGAACCAGGCCGCCTGCTCCTCTATGACGGCGAGACGACCCAGCTTCTGGGCGAGGCAAAGGTCGACACCTGACCCTGGCTGTCCACAGCCACCCTCGCGACCCCCCGAAACCGTCGGTGCCCGTCGGTAGGCTGGAACGCGGGGGCCCCCGCGACTCCGGGGTTGTCCACAGGCTCGCGGCGCGGAGCCCGGAAC
This sequence comes from Actinophytocola sp., assembly GCF_036402745.1. GTDB lineage: Bacteria > Actinomycetota > Actinomycetes > Mycobacteriales > Pseudonocardiaceae > Actinophytocola. The sequence goes on from NZ_DASWSJ010000028.1 coordinate 41,420, forward strand.
TGTCGGTGTCCGCCGGTAGGCCCGATTTTTGGGGGGCCGGAGGCCGCGTGTCCACCATGCGGGAGGCCGGAATTCGGCTGGACCCGGCTGATTTGATGGTCGTATGGACCCGTCCACAGTGATCGCGTTCGCCGTGGCCTGCGTGGTGATCAGCGTCGTGCCCGGCCCCGACATGATGTTCATCGTCGCCAACGGCATCGCGCGGGGCCGGCTGGCCGGCGTCGTGTCCGCGATCGGCATGTCCACGGGCATCGCCGTCCACACGGTCGCCGCCGCGCTCGGGCTGGGTGCTCTGTTGCAAGCGGCGCCGGTGGCCCTCGAGGCCGTTCGGATCGTCGGCGCCGTCTTCCTGGTGTACCTCGCCGTCACCACGCTGCGGTCGGCCAAGGACGTCGCCGCCACCGCGCCGCAGCGCTTCGGCAACCGGTCGCTGCGCCGCACCTACGTGATGGCCGTGCTCACCAACCTGGCCAACCCGAAGGTCATCCTGTTCTACGTCGCGTTCCTCCCGCAGTTCCTCACGGTCGGCGGCTGGGCGACGCCGGTCCAGTTCCTGGTCATGGGCGCCATCCTGATCGTGACCGGTCTCACCGTGGACGCGTCGGTCGGCCTCGCCGCGGGCGCGCTGTCCGCCCTGCTGCTCCGCCGGCCGGCCATCCAGCGCTGGCTGAACCGCGTGTCGGCGGCGATCTTCGGCGGGCTGGCCGTGCGGCTGGTCGCCGAGCGCTAGGCCGAGCTCCCAGCCGGGCGCTCGGCCGGGAGCTCGCTGCGCAGCATCCGGTAGAGCACCTCGTCCCGCCAGGCGCCGTCGCGGAACGAGTACTCGTGGAGCACCGCCTCGCGGACGAAGCCGGCCTTCTCGAGCGCCCGCTGCTCGGCGATGTTGCCGGCCTCGGTCCACGCCTGGATCCGGTTCACCGGGCTGTGTGCGAAGAGGTAGCGGGCGAGCAGTATCTGGGCCGCCGTCCCGTGCCCCTTGCCGCGGAAGGCGGGCCAGAGGCTGATCCCGAACTCGAAGACGTGCGAGATCTGCCCGGTGCGAACCTTGTTCCACGACACGAACCCGACCGCGGCGCCGTCGAGCTCGACCATGAGCACGCTGCGGTCGTCGCCGAGCAGCTGGTTCTCGCCGAAGCGGCGCCGCCAGACACTCCCGTCGGTGAACCCACCCCAGTTGAACACGCCGATCGCGTCCGGATCAGCAAACATCTCCTCGAGACGATCCAGATCCGGCTCACGCACCGGCCGCAGCCGCATCCCCTCGCTCATGCGGGCACCGTATCCGCCCCGAACGACGAGGAGAGCGCGATTTCGCCGACAGCCCCACCGAGCCCGCCGGGTGAGGGGCGGCCCGCCGCCCGGCACCGCGAGGACCAGCCACACGATGCGGCGGCACGCGGTGCCGGGCAGCGCAGTAACCCAGCCTGAGGCCCGCCGACCACGATCATCGGATCCAACCGGCGCGGCCAACCGGCGCGGCGACCGCCTGGCCGCGGGGGCGGCCAACCGGTTGTGCTGCGACTGGCTGGCGCAGAGACCGAGCGGCGCAACGTCTGACCGGTGCGGCGGCCAACCGGCGCCGCGACTCTTGGCCGCGCGGCGACCGCTTGGCCGCGGGGGCGGCCAACCAGTTGTGCTGCGACTGGCTGGCGCAACGTCCGACCGGCGCGGCGACCAACCGGCGCCCGGCAGCGCCGCCCGAATGAGGCGTCCGCCACCGGCGCCCAACCATCAGCGGCACCGACAAAGTGGTCTCCGGTAGAGCGGCCTCCGGCCAGCCCACCGTCCAACCCCGAGCAGCGGCGCCCAACTACAGCGCTGCCGAACCAGGCGCCCAGGAGCCCAGGCGCGTCGGCCGGCGCGCCAGGCCAGCGGTGGCGGGTCAGACCAGCTCAGCGTCCAGCGTGATCTTCGTGCCGGTCAGCGCCTGGGACACCGGGCAGTTCTTCTTGGCGTCCTCGGCCGCTGCCGCGAAGTCCTCCGCGCTGATGCCCGGAATGCTCGCCCGCACGGTCAGGTGAATGCCGGTGATGCCTTCACCCGGCTGGAACGTGACGTCCGCCTTGGTGTCGACGGTGGTGGGCGGGGTGCCGGCGCCGGCGAGGCCGTGCGACAGCGCCATCGAGTAGCACGTCGAGTGCGCGGCCGCGATCAGCTCCTCGGGGCTGGTCTTGCCGTTCGCCGCCTCCGCGCGTGACGGCCAGGACACCGGGAACGAGCCGATGCCGGACGAGTCGAGCGACACGGTGCCGGAACC
>NZ_DASWSJ010000029.1:0-32986 GCF_036402745.1 Actinophytocola sp.
AGGAATCGGCCGGCGATCCGCGTCGCCCACGATGAGCCGGGCGATCTTGTCCCTGCCCTGGACCGGGTGCAGCCCAGCGGCACGAGCCTTGCCGCCGCCGTCCGCCCACAGGGTCACGTCGGGCGCCAGCACCTCCATCAGCGCGTTGAGGTCACCGCCGACGATCGCCGCGATGAACTTCTCGGTGACCTCCAGCCGGACCTGCGGATCGGCCTGGAAGCGCGGCCGTCTCGCCTGCACGTGTTCGCGAGCACGGTGAGCCAACTGCCGGACCGCCGCCGGCGACCGGTCCAAGATCTCGGCGATCTCGGCGTGCGCGTAACCGAACACCTCGTGCAGCACGAACACCGCGCGCTCCAACGGGCTGAGCGTCTCCAGCACGACCAGCATCGCCATCGACACCGTCTCGGCCCGTTCCACCGGATCGGCGCCCGACAGGACGGGCTCGGGCAACCACGGCCCGTAGTACTCCTCGCGGCGTCGATTGATACTCGTACGCCGGGCCAGCGCCGCGTTGACCGCGATCCGGACCAGGTAGGCCCGGGGATTCTCGATGCCCTCGCGCGTCGACCAGCTCAGCCAGGTCTCCTGCAGCACGTCCTCGGTGTCGGCGACGCTGCTGAGCATGTTGTAGACGATCGAGAACAGCAGCTCCCGATGCTCGAGGAAGGCCCTCGTCTGCGGGGTGTCGCTCATTCCGGCGGTCCTTCCTGCCATGGTTCAACAGTTCCAGACCCTCAGAGCGACAACGCCCCGCAGGTGTGACATCGGGTGTTAGTCGGGGTCGTAGGCGAGGTTGGGGCGGAGCCAGCGCTCGATCTCTGCCAGGTCCATGCCGCGGCGCTTCGCGTAGTCCTCGATCTGGTCCTTGCCGACCCGGCCGACGCTGAAGTACTTCGCGGCCGGGCTGGCGAAGATCAATCCGCTCACGGACGCGGCCGGAGTCATCGCATACGACTCGGTCAGCGCCAGCCCGAGCTTGTCCGCCTCGAGCAGGTCGAAGAGCTGCTTCTTCTCGCTGTGGTCCGGGCTCGCCGGATACCCCAGCGCGGGCCGGATCCCCCGGAACCGCTCCGCATGCAGTTCCGCCAGCACCGGCTCGACGTCCGGCTCGAACCAGGCCTTGCGTGCCTCCAGGTGGATCCACTCGGCGAACGCCTCGGCCAGCCGATCGGCCAGCGCCTTCACCATGATCGCCCGGTAGTCGTCGTTCTGTGCCTCGTACGACGCGGCCAGCTCCTCGGCGCCGTGGATCGCCACCCCGAAGCCACCCAGGTAGTCCCCCGACGGCGCGATGTAGTCGGCCAGGCAGCGGTTCTCCCGGCCGGCCGGCTTCTCGGTCTGCTGCCGCAGCATCGGGAAGGAGATGCCCTGGTCGTCGAGCAGGATGTCGTCGCCCTCGCTGTGCGCCTTCCAGAACGCGTAGGCACCCTTCGCGGTGAACGAGCGGTCCGCGATGATCTGGTCGAGCAGCTTGTTCGCGTCGTCGAAGAGCTCGCGCGCGACCGGCTGGTCCAGGATCGCCGGGTATTTGCCCTTCAGCTCCCAGGCCAGGAAGAGGAACTGCCAGTCGATCATCGCCCGCAGCGTCTCCAGGTCGGGCTCCTCGACCCGCAGCCCGGTGAAGGCCGGCACCGGCAGCCCGTCGTACGAGACCTGCTCGCGGTTCGCCCGTGCCTGTTCGATCGGCAGGACCGGCTTGCGCTGCTTGTTGGCGTGCTGCTCGCGGAGCACTTCCTGAGCGGCACGGTTGCTGACGGCAAGCTCTCCGGCGCGGTCGGAGTCCAGCAGGTCGGACACCACGCCGACCACGCGGGACGCGTCGAGCACGTGCACCGTCGTGTTCTCGTAGGCGGGCGCGATCCGGACCGCCGTGTGCTGCTTGGACGTGGTCGCACCGCCAACCAGCAAAGGAAGTTTGAGCCCGCGTCGCTGCATCTCGGCAGCCACCGCGACCATCTCGTCGAGTGACGGCGTGATCAGGCCGGACAGGCCGACCACGTCCGCACCCTCGGCGATCGCGGTGTCGAGAATCCTTGCCGCGGGCACCATCACGCCGAGGTCGATCACCTCGTAGTTGTTGCAGCCGAGCACCACGCCGACGATGTTCTTGCCGATGTCGTGCACATCGCCCTTGACCGTCGCGAGCACGACCTTGCCCTGGCCGCGAACGGCTTCCGCCCGGCCTTCCTGCCGGGCCAGCTCCTTCTCGGCCTCCATGAACGGCTCCAGGTAGGCGACCGAACGCTTCATCACCCGGGCGCTCTTGACCACCTGCGGCAGGAACATCTTGCCCGCGCCGAACAGGTCGCCGACCACCTTCATGCCGTCCATCAACGGACCCTCGATCACCTCGAGCGGCCGCGCCTTGAGCAGCCGGGCCTCCTCGGTGTCCGCCTCGATGAAGTCCACGATGCCGTGCACCAGCGCGTACGACAGCCGCTCCTCGACCGGGCCCTCGCGCCAGGACAGGTCGACCTCACGCTTGGTCGCGGACCCGCTGACGGTCTCGGCGAAGGAGACCAGCCGGTCGGTGGCGTCCTCCCGCCGGTCGAACAGCACGTCCTCGACCAGTTCCAGCAGATCCGCCGGGATGTCCTGGTAGACCGCGAGCTGGCCCGCGTTCACGATTCCCATGTCCAGGCCGACCTGGCTCGCGTGGTACAGGAACGCGGAGTGCATCGCCTCGCGGACCACGTCGTTGCCGCGGAACGAGAACGACAGGTTGGAGATGCCGCCGCTGGTCCGGGCGCCCGGGCAGCGCTCCTTGATCCGGGGCAGCGCGTCCAGGAACGCCTTGGCGTACCCGTTGTGCTCGCTGATGCCGGTGGCGACGGCGAGGACGTTCGGGTCGAAGATGATGTCTTCGCCCGCGAACCCGGCCTTCTGCGTCAGCAGGTCGTACGCGCGGCCGCAGATCGAGACCTTGCGCTCGGTGGTGTCGGCCTGGCCCTTCTCGTCGAACGCCATCACGACCACGCCGGCGCCGTAGTCGCGCACCTTGCGGGCCTGGGCCAGGAAGGGCTCCTCGCCCTCCTTGAGGCTGATCGAGTTGACGACGCCCTTGCCCTGCACGCACTTGAGCCCGGCCTCCAGGACAGTCCACTTGGAACTGTCGACCATGATCGGGATGCGGGCGACCTCGGGCTCGGTGGCGATGAGGTTGAGGAACGTGGTCATCGCCTGCTCGCTGTCGAGCAGGTCGGCGTCCATGTTGACGTCGAGGAAGTTGGCGCCGCCGCGAACCTGCTCCAGCGCCACGTGGACGGCGGCCTGGTGGTCGCCGGACTCGATGAGCCTGCGGAACCGCTTGGAGCCGGTGACGTTGGTGCGTTCGCCGATCATGACGAAGCCGGTGTCCGCGCCGATCTCGAACGGCTCGAGGCCGGAGAACCGGGTGTGCGACTCGGCCCCGGGCACCTCGCGCGGCGGGACTCCCCTGACCGCATCGGCGATCTTGGCGATGTGCGCGGGCGTGGTGCCGCAGCAGCCGCCGACGATGTTGACCATGCCCGACTCGGCGAACTCGCCCAGCAGCCCGCCGGTCTCGTCGGGTGTCTCGTCGTAGCCGCCGAACGCGTTGGGCAGGCCGGCGTTGGGGTGCGCGGCGGTGAACGTGCCGGCGAGGCGGGAGAGCTCGGCGATGTGCGGGCGCATCTCGACGGCGCCCAGCGCGCAGTTGACGCCGACGACCATCGGGTCGGCGTGCTCGATGGAGCTCCAGAACGCCTCGACGGTCTGCCCGGACAGGGTCCGGCCGGACAGGTCGACGATGGTGACCGAGATCCACAGCGGCAGGTCCGGCGCGACCTCGCGGGCGGCGGCGATGGCGGCCTTGGCGTTGAGCGTGTCGAAGATGGTCTCGACCAGCAGCAGGTCCACGCCGCCCTCGGCGAGCGCGGAGATCTGCTCGGCGTAGGCGTCGTAGACCTGGTCGAAGGACACCGCGCGGTAGGCCGGGTCCTCGACCCGCGGGGACAGCGACAGGGTGACGTTGAGCGGGCCGATCGAGCCGGCGACGAACTTGTCGCCCGCCTCGTCTGCGGCCTGGCGGGCGAGCTGGGCGCCGCGCACGTTCATGTCGCGCACCAGCGACTCCAGCCCGTAGTCGGCCTGGCCGATGCTGCTGGCGGTGAACGTGTTGGTGGTGGTGATGTCCGCGCCCGCGGCCAGGTACTGGCGGTGCACGTCGAGGATGACGTCCGGGCGGGTGAGGTTGAGCAGGTCGGGGTCGCCGGTGACGTCCTTGGGGTGGTCGCCCACGATGAGGTCGCCACGGAAGTCGTCGGGGGTGAGACCGGCGCCCTGCAGCATGGTGCCCCAGGCGCCGTCCAGCACGGCGATGCGCCGGCCGAGAAGGTCTCGCAAGGCATCGCCCGCGACTGACACCGATTTGCCCACCGTGTACCTCCCAGTGAATGGGAGGCGCCCTTCGGTACACGGTCCGGGCCGAGCGTGGCGGACGTGAGCCCGTTGCAGCGCCTCTCGACCCGTACACAAAGTTACCGGCTCCGGATACAGAGCGCCAAGAGGCCCGGTCGACGGCTGGTTGCACGAGCATGACACACCCTGTGACCAGGTACGGGGCCGTCCGGCTGATCGTCTCACCCAGCGGGATCGCTGAGCAGGGCCACCGCGGCCGGCAGGCTCACCACCCGCTCGGTGCCCGACAGCCGCCGGCGCGGCCAGCCGGGGCCCGCGGCGACCCGGATCACCGGGAACGCGCCGAGCGCGCGGATCGCGTCGGCCCGGGCGGTGGCCGGGCTCTGCGCCCAGAGCACCACGGCGGTCGGCTGGGTGGCCGCGACCGCGTGGACCAGCGTCTTCGTCGGCACCGCGGCGCCGAGCATGCGCACCGCCGTGCGCCGCTCGGCCAGCGCGGCGGCGAGCGCCTCCAGGGCCAGCGCGTGCCGCTCGGCCTCGGCGCAGGCCAGCAGCACGAGCGGGCTGCCCGGCACGGTGTGCGGCCGGTCGACCCGGTGCAGCGTGGCGGTGACGGCCCAGGACAGGACGTGCTCGCGGTCCACGCAGTCCGGGTCGGTCCGCTGGTCGGCGTCGATGACCTTGAGCGCGGGCTGGCAGAGCCGCTCCCACACGTCGACCACCCCCCACGCGGCGAGCGCCTGGCCGAGGACGTCGAGGCAGCGGGCGTTGTCGAGCTCCCGGGCGGCGGCGACCAGCTCCTCCAGCGGGCGCTCCACCGGGGCCGGCACGCTCACCGTCTGCGCCGCCTCGGAGGGCAGCATGCCCGCGCGGATCAGCTCGTGCATGTGCTGCAGGCGGGCGACGTCCGCGGCGGTGTAGCGGCGGTAGCTGCCCGGCCGGGAGGCCTGCGGGCCGACGCCGTAGCGCCGGTGCCAGGACCGCAGCGTGGACTCGGCGATCCGCAGGTGCCGAGCCACCTGCCCCGCCGTCCACGCCGACCGGCCGACCGGCCCGTCCTCCACGTCCGCCATCCTCACACCACCCGGGCCATATTCGCCTGCCCACGCCGCGCGCGGCCGGTAGCCTCGCGCGGTCCGCCGGGTCCAACGATCATGCCGGCGAGCCGGGTTCTCCCGGTTGTGCCGCCGACGAGAGGAACCTCCGTGCCCACCGAACGCATCGGCCCGCCGCTGACCGGCGACGAGCGCGAGACGCTGCGCGCGTTCCTCGACTACCACCGCGCGACCCTGGCGATGAAGTGCGACGACCTGTCCGACGAGGACCTGCGGCGCCGGTCGATGCCCCCGTCGACGCTGTCGCTGCTCGGGCTCGTGCGGCACATGGCCGAGGTCGAGCGCACCTGGTTCCGCAGGGTGATCGACGGCGAGGACATCGGGTTGGTGTGGTCCCCCGAGGGCGACTTCCAGGCCGCGTACGACCCGGCCGGCTCGACCCGCTCGGAGGCGTTCGCCGCGTGGCAGGCCGAGGTCGAGCACAGCCGCCGCGTCGAGCGGGAGGCCGAGTCGCTCGACGTGACCGCGTACCACGCCCGCTGGGACGAGGACGTGTCGCTGCGCCTGGTGATGCTGCACCTGATCCACGAGTACGCCCGCCACAACGGCCACGCCGACTTCCTGCGCGAGGGCATCGACGGCGTGACCGGCGCCTAGCGTCCCGCGTAGCTATGGGCGCGGCGCGTTGCGCAGGTTGGTCCTGGCCAGCTCGACCATCTTGCCCACGCCGCCGTTGAGCACGGTCCTGCTCGCACCGAGGGCGAAGCCGCGGACCATCTCGCCGGTGATGCGGGGCGGGATCGACAGCGCGTTCGGGTCGGTCACCAGCTCGACCAGCCCCGGGCCGGGTGCGGCGAACGCCCGCTCCAGGCCGGCGCGGACCTCGCGCGGGTCCTCCACCCGGGTCGAGCGGATGCCGCACGCGGCGGCGATCGCGGCGAAGTCCGTCGGTGGGCTGTCGGTCCCGTAGTCGGGCAGGCCGTCCACCAGCATCTCCAGCTTCACCATCCCGAGCGTGGAGTTGTTGAACACGACGACCTTCACAGGGAGGTCGTAGGCCGACAGCGTCAGCAGGTCGCCCATCAGCATCGACAGGCCGCCGTCGCCGGACATCGAGATCACCTGGCGGCCGGGGTGGGCCAGCTGCGCGCCGATCGCGTGCGGCAGCGCGTTGGCCATGCTGCCGTGCCGGAACGAGCCCAGCACCCGGCGCCGGCCGTTCGGCGTGAGGTAGCGGGCCGCCCAGACGTTGCACATCCCGGTGTCCACGGTGAACACCGCGTCGTCGGCGGCGACCTCGTCCAGGGTCGACGCGGCGAACTCCGGGTGGATCGGGCGGCGGTGCTCGATGCGGGTGGTGTACGCGTCGACGACCTTCTCCAGCTTGCGGACGTGCTTGCGCAGGGTGCGGCCCAGGAACGACCGGTCGGTGCGCGGGGTCAGCAGCGGCAGCACCGCCTCGACGGTCGCCCGCACGTCGCCGTGCACAGCCAGGTCCAGCACCGTGCGGCGGCCCAGGTTCGCCGGGTTCGCGTCGATCTGGACGGTCCGCGCCTGCGGGAGGAAGTTGTCGTACGGGAAGTCCGTGCCCAGCAGCACGACCCGGTCCGCGTCGTGCATCGCCTCGTAGCACGCGCCGTAGCCGAGCAGCCCGCTCATCCCCACGTCGAACGGGTTGTCGTACTGGATCCACTCCTTGCCACCCAACGAATGCCCGACCGGCGCGGCCAGCGCGTCGGCGAGCTCCATGACCTCGTCGTGCGCACCGGCGCAGCCCGCGCCGGCGAACAGCATCACCTTCTCGCCCGAGTTCAGCAGGTCGGCGAGCTCGATGATCTGCTCGGGGGTCGGCACCGCGGGCGACGGCGACACCAGCCGCACCCGGTCCGCCTCCGGGCCCGCGGCCCGGCGGTCGGCCACGTCGCCGGGGATGGTCAGCACCGACACGCCGTGGCGGCCGACCGCGGTCTGCATCGCGATCCGCAGCAGCCGCAGCGCGCTGTCCGGCTGCGTCACCAGCTCGCTGAAATGGCTGCACTCGTCGAACAACCGGTCCGGGTGGGTCTCCTGGAAGAAGCCGGTGCCGATCTGCACGGACGGGATGTGCGAGGCGATCGCCAGCACGGGCGCACCGCTGCGGTGCGCGTCGAACAGCCCGTTGATGAGGTGCAGGTTCCCCGGCCCGCAGCTGCCGGCGCACACCGCCAGCGTGCCGGTGACCTGCGCCTCCGCGGCGGCCGCGAACCCCGCGGTCTCCTCGTGGCGCACGTGCACCCAGTCCATCCCGTCGGTGCGGCGGACCGCGTCGACGATCGGGTTCAGGCTGTCGCCGACGATCCCGTAGATCCGCTCCACCCCTGCGTTGCGCAGCGTCCGTACCAGCTGCTCGGCGACCGTTGCCATGCCCCGCTCCTTCGCCCGTGTCCTCGGTCCGGCGTGCGCCGCCGAACCGGCCGGTCACTACGGCTTACCCCGGCAGGCACGCATTCACCACCCACGTCGACCCGCAGCGTCCACTCGTAGTGGTAGGGCGGGGGAAGCGAGCCGTTGCCGTACTCGATGGTGGCGGCGAAGTCGTCGGGCAACACAGGGACACGGTGGTGGGCACTGTGGTCGGCACGGTGGTCGTCGACCTGTGGTCCGCGACGGGCGTGCCCGGCTTGGCGTGCGCGCAGCCCGCGATCAGGAGGGTCGCCGCGAGTACGGCCGCGAGGTGTCTGCGCATGCGCCATCGACAGCCACCGGGCCGGGCCGGTTCCTCGCGGCCGGTAACGACTCAGCGCGGGCAGGGGTCGCGGTAGTCGATGCCGGGGAAGTACCGGTCCCAGCGGTCGGGCGGGATCGGCCGGTAGCTCATGCAGACCGACGTGGTCAGCCGGTTGATGTCCGTCTCCCACAGCAGGAGCGTTCCCTGCCCACCGGTGGCGACCGTGTGGCCGTCCGGGGCGAACCACACGCGGTGCGGGATCCCGAGGTCGGCGCTGAGCGTGCCGATCCGCCGCGGCGCGCGGGGCTCGGTCAGGTCCCACAGGCCCGTCGTGTGGTCCGCGCTCGCCGTCGCCAGGCGGTGGCCGTCCGGGCTCAGCGCCACCGCCGACACCGGCCGGTCGTGGCCGCCCAGCGTGCCGACCGCCCGCGGCCGGCGCGGGTCGGCGATGTCGAACACCTCGGTCCGGTTCTCCCGGCCGGGCGTGACGATCAGCCTGCTGTCCGGGCTGAACGCGATCCACGAGCCGTACACCGCGTAGGTCGCCATCCCGGTCGCCACCACGCCGAGCCGCACGGGCGTCTGCGGGGACCGCACGTCCCACAGCACGATGTGGCCGTCGTCGTGCGCGGTGGCCAGCAGGTTCCCGTCCGGGCTGAACGCGACCGCCCGGAACCCGCCGCCGCTCTTGCCGATGCTCCCCAGCTCCCGCGCCCCGTCCGGCGGGCCGACCTGCCACAGCGTCACCTGCCGGTTGCTCGAGGCCGCGAGGATGCGCCCGTTCGGGTGGACCGCGAGCCCCGAGCACGACGGCACGCACGCACCCGGTGGCGCGTCGAACGACGCGAGCGGCTCCGTGCTCGGCAACGCGTCGACGTCCCACGCCTGGATCCGCCGCAGGTCGGTGATCACCGCGACCGTCCGGGCGTCGGGTGAGAAGCCCATCGCGTCCACCGACGCGCGGCTGACCGTGTCGCCCTCGGTCGTCGTGGCCACGGCCGTCAGCGGCTGCCCGGCCGGTGCCGGCCCGTCCAGCTCGCTCTCGTTCTCGGTGACGTCCTTGATCGTCAGCGCCGTGTCGCCGACGCGCAGACCCCAGACCCGCCCGCCCGGCGTGAACGCGACGAAGTCCGCCTGGCGCTCGCTGGTCGCGGCCACGATGCGCATCAGGCTGTCCCGGTTGTCCGGGGTCGGCGCAAGCCGGAACGCCGACAGCGCGAGCTGGGCGGCCAGCGCCGGGTCGGTGCGGCTGAGCACGGTCGCCTGGGTGATCACGCTCTGCGCGATCGAGGCGTTGCGCTGCTCGCCCGCCACCCGCTGGGCGCGCACCGCGTAGATCGTGGTGGCCGTCGCGATCACCAGCAACGCCATCAGCAACGCGACGAGCCGCCGGTAGCGGCGCGTCCGCAGCTGCTCGGCCGCGTGCTCGGCCTCCTGCGCGGACCTGCTGGCGTACAGGAACTCCCGCTCCAGCGGCGACAGCGTGAACCCGCCACCCGCCGACCAGTCCTGCGCGCGGGCGAGCCGGGCGCCCCGGTACAACGCGCCGGCGTCGCGGTGCAGCGACTCCCACGCCTGCGCGGCCTCGGTCAGCTGGCGGTGGGTACGCAGCCCTTCGCGGTCCTCGGTGAGCCACTCACGCAGCCGCGGCCAGTGCCGGATCAGCGCCTCGTGCGCCAGCTCGACATTGTCCCGGTCCAGCGTGACCAGCCGGGCCCGGGCGAGCCGGTCCAGCACGTCCGCCGCACCCGGCAGGTCCGCGAGCTCCTCGCGACGCACCCGGCGCTTGGCGTCGTCGGTGCCGTCGCCCAGCGCGCACAGGCGGAGGAACACCTGCTTGGCCACACCTTGCTGGCGCGGCTCGAGCGCGGCGACCGTGTCCTCGGCGGTGCGGGACAGCGCATGCCGCAGCCCGCCCGCCGCCTCGTAGCCGGCGAGGGTCAGCGTCGTGCCGCGACGCCGGCGCCAGGTCTCGAGCAGCACGTGCGACAGCAGCGGCAGCGCGCCCGGCGCGCCCGCGGTGTTCGCGATGATGCGGGCGACGAGCGCGGTCTCCACCCGCAGGCCGGTGAGCTCGGCCGGCTTCACCACCACGTCGCGCAGCTCGTCCTCGTCCAGCGGCCCGACGAGAACCTGGTTGTCCCGCAACGCGGTGACGAGGTCGGGATGGCGCGCGCAGTGCCCGTAGAAGTCCGCGCGCACGCCGAGCACCACCCGGGTCCGGCTGTGGTCCGCGGTGGCCGCGGTGACCAGCGCGCGGATCAGCCAGACCCGCTCGCCCTCGTCCCGGCACAGCGTGAAGATCTCCTCGAACTGGTCGACCACGAGCACGAGGTCGCCGCGGTCCACCATGGCCTGGCTGACTCGCAGGTGCAGGTTCGCCGGGTCGGCCGCGAACTCCGCGCGCAGCACGGCCGCCGACTCCCCGATGCACGCGCCGATCCGCACCGCGCACTCCTCGAGCGGGTGCGCGCCGGGGGTCAGCACCACCACCGGCGCCGAGCCGAGCCGGGCGACCAGGCCCGCGCGGATCACCGACGACTTGCCGTACCCGGACGGCCCGAACACGCCGAGGAACCGGGACTCGCGCGCCCGCGACTCCAGCTCGGCCACGAGCCGCTCGCGACCGAAGAACAGGTCGGCGTCGGCGGGCTGGAACGCGGCCAGCCCGACGTAGGGCGGCTCCCCGCCGGCCTGCTCGACGGGCTCGTCGGCGAGGTCCGCGGCGGCCTCCCGCCAGCGGGTCTCCCATTCCGCGGTGTCCCCACCGCACGCGGCGACGTAGGCGACGGTGACCGCGAGGCTCGGCAGCTTGCGCCCGCCGGCGGCCTCGGACAGCGCCGCCGCGGAGTAGTGCGCGCGGGCGGCGAGCTCGCGGTAGGTGGGGCTGCCGGCGCGCTCGCGCAGCCGGCGCAGGTCGCCGGCGAACCGGACCAGGACGTCGTCGCCCGGCCCCAGCGGCCGCTCCCCACGAGGCAACCCGCCCACCTCCTCCGGGGCGCATTGTTCACATCCCGTTGTTCAGCGTCCAGCGCCGGACACTGAACAACGGCGGTGCCTTAGACCTCCCAGCGTGGAGGAAGGAGCACCACTCATGGCCAATCCTTACGTGACCGACAGCAACTTCGTGTCGAACACGGAATGACCGTCCGGGCGGGTCCGGAGGTGTCCGGACATGACGAAGGGGCGGACCCGTTGCGGGCCCGCCCCTCCGGATATCGCTACATGCGTCAGGCGCGGCCGCGACGGCGCACGATGAACAGCAGGACGCCACCGCCGACCAGCAGGACGGCGCCGATGCCCAGCGGCAGCGCGATGCTGGCGCCGGTCTCAGCCAGCGCGGCCTTCTCGACCGGAGTGGTCGTGGTGGTCGGCGCGGCCGAGGACGGGGCCGGCGGGGCCTCGGTCGAGGACTCCACCGGCGGCGGGGTCGTGGTGGTGGTCTCCTCCGGCGGGGCCACGACGCAGGCCTCGGCCTTGGCGGTCAAGGTCTTCGTGAAGCCCTGGGTGCCGTTCGGGTCGTCCCATGCCTTCACGTCGACGACGAAGTCGTGGGTGACCGTCGCGTCGAGCTTGTCGAAGGTCTGCTGGAAGGTAGAGGCGAACGCGGTCTCCGCGAGGAGGACCTTGTCGTTGTCCTTGATGGTGACGGTGTTCGTGCCCTTGTCGTTGTAAGCCTTCAAATCGACCGACAGCACCGTCCCGCCCTCGGTGCACTCCGCCTTGATGTCAGGCGTGTGGGCGCTGGCCGTACCGGCCAGACCGACGAGCGCCGCAGCGGCGGCGACGCCGACGCCGAGCGTGGAGATAGCGACGCCGAAGCGGCGGCGCGCGGTCGAGGTGTGTGCCATGTATGCCTCCGACTGAAAAGCAAAGTTGACCAAGAACCTGTGATCGTTTGTGAACGATCAACAGCCACGATGGGGTGATAGGTTATCCACCCTCCGGAGGCGACTTTCACCGGGATACCCACTAGAGCGTTACGTTGGCATAAAACGGACTACCCCGATCGTGTGGTCAGTTAGCTTTCCTTTTCCTCTCAGTAGTCATACGCAGCAAAACGGCCGGTCACGACCTTTTGCACCGGGGGTGAGTGCGGGTCGTGACCGGCCGCCGGCCGTTCGCCTACCGTGTCGGCGAGTGGCCCTCGTGGATGTTCGTGATCACCGGCTGGTCGCGGTCGCCCGGCTGCGCGGCGTGCCGCGCGGGCATGGCCGCCGGATCGACCGGCTGGCCGCTCTCCGTGCGCTGCGCCGCCGGCGCCACCGGTTGCACGGAGCTCTCCTGCTCGGCCCGTAGCTCCTCGTCCTTGCGGAGCCGGTCGGCCAGCTCATCACGCTCCTGCGCGGCGACCTTGGCCTCGCGCCGCGCCTCGCGATACCGCGCGCGGTGCTCCCGGCCCCGCCGGCCGGCGACCATGACCATCCACAGGCCGAGCAAGAACACCACGGCCACCACGATGCCGGCGAGGAACGCCTGCATCATCGTGACGTCGGCGATGTTCCGCCCGAACGCGGTCACGGTCTCCACCGTGCCGCCGGTGTTGTACGCGATCAGCACAGCCGCCGCGGCACCACTCACCACCACCAGTAGCAAGCCGAGGATCAGCATGCTTCCTGCACCTCCAAGTTCGGCACTCCTGTCACCAGGCGTACCCAACCCATCGCTGCGCCAACCCCCCGATTTCCGCGGATGTCCGCCGCGCCCGTGCGCACCTGGTCCGGCATTCCTGAGGGTTCATTAACGGACCACTGGGCTCTTGTTAGCTCAACACCGTTCTGTTAACGTCGCCGGCATGGTGGACGTTCGGATGTGGGTCAACGGAGCCGAAACGGCGATCGAGGTCGAGCCGCGGGTCAGCCTGCTCGACTGTCTGCGCGAGCGCCTGGCGCTGACCGGTACCAAGAAGGGCTGCGACCAGGGCGCCTGCGGCGCATGCACGGTCCTGGTCGACGGCCGGCGGATCGTGTCCTGCCTCGCGCTCGCGGTGCAGTACGACGGGCGGGAGGTCACGACCATCGAGGGCGTCGCGCACCCGGTGCAGCGCGCGTTCGTCACGCACGACGGGTTCCAGTGCGGCTACTGCACGTCCGGGCAGATCTGCTCGGCGATCGGCATGCTCGCCGAGCACAAGGAGGGCACGGCGAGCGCGGTCACCGAGCACGTGGAGACGGCCCCGGAGCTCACCGAGGCCGAGATCCGCGAGCGGATGAGCGGCAACCTCTGCCGCTGCGGCGCCTACAACGGGATCGTGGACGCGATCGGCGAGGTGGCGGGATGAAGGACTTCGGCTACGTCCGGCCCACAGATGTCGCGACCGCGCTGCGGGCGATCGACGAGCAGCCCAACGCCAAGTTCCTCGGCGGCGGCACCAACCTCGTCGACCTGATGCGCGAGCGCATCGAGGCGCCGGACACCCTGGTCGACCTCACCCGGCTGCCGCTCACCGGTATCGACGAGCAGCCGGACGGCACCCTCCGGATGAACGCGAACCTGGCCGAGTACCACGTGCCGGTGCACGCGGACGTGCCGCCGATCGACGTGTCCTGCCTGGACGACCCCGACCCGACGATGCCGCTGGGCGTGCTCGGCGCGGGCGAGGTGGGCATCACCGGCGTGGGCGGCGCGGTGGCGAACGCGGTGTTCCACGCGACCGGCCGGCGGATCTACGACCTGCCGATCACCCTCGACAAGCTCCTCTAACTACCGTGGAGGAGTGACGTTCCAGCGGGCTCGGCGTCCTGAGCACAAGCGGCAGCGCTACGAGGCCATCCTCACCGCGGCGCGGGAGCTCGCCGTGCGCGACGGGGTGCGCTCGGTGAGCCTGGCCGACATCGCGTCGGCGGTCGGGATGCACAAGTCCGCGCTGCTGCGGTACTTCGAGTCCCGCGAGGAGGTCTACCTGCGGCTCGCCGCCGACGACTGGCACGAGTGGGTGCACGCCATGCGGGCGGAGCTGGCGTCGGTGCCGCCGGGCTCGGTGTCCGGGGTGGCGTCGGCGTTCGCGCGGACGCTGGCCGAGCGGCCGCTGCTGTGCGACCTGTTCACCCACGCGCCGCTGAACCTCGAGCGCAACGTGTCGCTGGAGACGCTCCGCACGTTCAAGCACGCGGCGCTCGGCTCGGCCGGGGAGATCGGCAAGGCCCTGCTCGAGGTGCTGCCGGCCCTGGGCCAGGACGGCGCGTTCGACCTCGTGGCGTCGGTGGGCATGATCGCGGCCGGGCTCTGGCAGCTCCACCACCCCACCGAGACGCTGCTCGAGCTGTACGCCGAGGAGCCCGAGCTGGGCCACGAGAGCGTCCCGTTCGTGCCGACGCTCACCCGGATGGCGGAGACGATCATCCGCGGCGTGCTCGCCCGCTGACCCCTCGCTCTTGTCGGTCCACCCGGGCGGGCACGCGGGCGCCGGGTCAGTGGGTCGCGCGGCCGGCGTCGAGGCGGGTGCGGTAGCGGTGGTTCGCCTCGTCGAGCAGGTCGTTCGACAGCCAGGCGATCGGAGAGATCTCGTCGACCAGTGGCTCGTTGTCCGGGCCGAAGTCGACCTCGCGGCCCGTCAGCACCCACGGCCGGGAGCCCTCGACCAGCTCGCGCAGGTACTGGCACACCCGGCGCGCGACCCAGTCCTCCCGCGGCAGCGTCCACCACCCAGGCTGCCGCAGCGGGTTCACCGACACGCCCGGCATGATCAGGCCGCTCTCGTGGTCCCTGCTCGGATGCTCCGCATCGGACTCCGGGCCCGGCGAGTACCGCAGGTACACGTCCGTGTCCGACGCCGACGTCACGTCGACCAGCTCGTTGAGGCTGGTCAGCACACCCATGTCCATCGCCGGGCCGTACCCGGCCGCCCCCGGCTCAAACGAAGCGGGACAGGATTCTGTCGCGGGCGGTCTCCAGGTGGTGGGTCATCGCGTCGCGCGCCGCCGCCGCCTTGCCCACGACCAGAGCCTCGACCAGGGCGCGGTGCTCGGCGATGGTCTGCTCGCCGAACGGCTGGTTGTACGACAGCCGGAAGAAGTGCAGGTGGCAGTGGGTCCGGACGAAGGCCTGCTCGACCGAGACGTTCCCGGCGATCCGCAGGATCAGCTCGTGCAGCCGCGCGTCGTGCGCGGTGAGCGCCTTGTACGCGTCGTAGCTGGCGCCCGTCGGCGCCGACGGGCAGGTGGCCAGCTCCTCCTCGAGGGCCGACGCGAACGGCGGGCTCATGGCGGCCGCGGCCCGGGCCGCGCTCGGCGGCTCGAGCAGCAGCCGCAGGCCGTAGATGTCCTCGACCTCCTTGCGGGTGAGCAGCTCGGTGACCCGGTAGCCCCGCAGCGGCAGCCGGGACACCAGCCCCTCGGACTCGAGCCGGGCGAGCGCCTCGCGCACCGGGGTGCCGGACACGTCCAGCTCCCGGGCGATCTCGTCGATGTTGGCCCGCTCGCCCGGCTCGATCCCGTGGTTCATGATCAACGCACGGAGCTGCTCGTAGACCCCGTCGGCCAGCACCTGCCGGCTCGGCCGCACGGCCATGCGCGGACGCGCTGTCTCGGTCACGCGCCGCCCCCTCCCTCGACCTGAACGACCTCGAGCCCCAGGTCCGCCAGCATACAGATTGATCATGCAGGATCTATGATTGTCCGGACTTGGCGAGGATGGTCCTGCTCTTCCGCTCCATCTCCGCGAACACGTCGGCGTCCCGGGAGTGCGCGAAGAACTGCTCGAACAGCGGCTCGATGGTGCTCTGCAGCTCGGCGCCGTTGCCGTACACCACCGACGGGTACAGCACCCCCTTCGACAGCGCGTCGGTGAACACCGACAGGTCGATGCCGTCCTTGGCCATCGCGGCCGCCGAGGCGTCCATCGACGCGGCGATCGACGGGAAGAACGTCCCGGTCTTCGACGCCATCGTCTGGCACTCCTGCGACCCCATGTACGACACCCACTTCCACGCCAGGTCCGGGTGCGGGGTGCCGGCCCAGATGTTGTTGCCGTTGGAGTTCGACAGCACCGACCGGGTCCTGCCGTCCGGCCCGAGGACGGTCGGCGCGATGCCGACCTTCATGTTCGGGATCTTCGCGAACGTCGACGCGGTCCACGAGCCGCCGGTCAGCATGGCCACCTTGCCGGACGCGAGCTGGTCGACCTCGCTGGTGGTGAACTCGCCGATCTTCGGCGCGAAGCCGCGGTCGGTGAGCGACCGGACCCAGTCCATCGTCTTGACGAACCTCGGGTCGGCGTAGTTGAACTTGGCCGGCCAGGACGGCTTGTCGCCCTGCCGCCAGCCCATTGTGGACACGAACGAGCTCCATGTGGTCTGCCCGATGAAGTCCTTGGCCGCCAGCTGACCGAAGCCGTAGACGGCCACCTTGGACTTGTCGAAGCCGGGCTGGTCGCCGCGCTTGCCGTGCTCGTCGACGGTCAGGTGCGCGACCATCTTGCCGAACGTGCCGCCGTTGTCCGGGTTCCAGCTCAGCGTCGCGACGTCGGCTGGTGTGTAGCCGGCCTTGGTGATCGCGTCGGTGTCGTAGAAGATGCCGGTGGCCGCCCAGTCCAGCGGCAGCGCGTACTGCTTGCCGTCGGTGTACTTCCACGCGTCGACGCCGACGGAGAAGCGGGACAGGTCGAAGTTGCCGGACTTGATCAGGTCGTCGAGGGCGAGCAGCTGGTGCTGGGAGGTATAGGCCTGGAAGAACTGGACGCTGTTCTGGAACGCGTCCGGCGCGTCCCCGGCCACGAACCCGGCGGTGAGCTTGGTGAAGTAGTCCTCGACGGCGTACTGCGAGATCTTCACCGTCAGGTCCGGGTTGTCCTTGTGGAACTTGTCCGCGCACGCCTGGTACCCGGCGGCCTGCTTGTCGTCCCAGGTCCACCAGTTGATCGTGTTGGCGTCCGCCGTGTTGCTCGAGCAGGCCACCAGGCCCGCGGCCGCCACGGCGACCACGGCCGTCGCGGTGAGTCGTTGCAACCTCATTGTTGTCCCTCGTTTCGGTACGGTTTGAGCAGCGCGCCGAACTCCGCCAGCGCGATCGCCAGGTCCTCGGGCCCGCCGGCCTCGTGGCCGTTGAACTCCCAGACCTGCATGTGCTTGGGCCCCGCGTAGTCGTGGTAGGCGGCGAACGCGGTGGACGGCGGGCAGACGTCGTCCATCAGCCCGGTGGCGAACCACGCCGGCGCGGTGGCCCGCCGGGCGAACGCCACTCCGTCCACATAGGACAGCGTGGTGAACGCCCGCCGCACCGCGGTCCGGCGGGCGGCCAGGTAGCCGGTGAGCTCCGCGTACGGCTCGGTGCCGGTGAGCTCGACGGCCCGCCGGATGTCGCACAGCAGCGGCGCCTGGACGTGGACCGCCGCGAGGTCGTCGACGAGCCCGGCAACGGCGAGCGCGATGCCGCCGCCCTGGCTGGCGCCGACGACGCCGACCCGGCTCGGGTCGACCAGGTCGAGCGTGCGCAGGGCGTCCACCGCGCGGACCGCGTCGGCGAACACCCTGCGGTAGAAGAACTCCCGCGGGTCCTCGATGCCGCGGGTCAGGAAGCCGGGGTGGGACGGCGGGGTGCCGACGGGGTCGGGCGTGGCGCCGCCGCCGGCGTGCCGGCCGCCCTGGCCGCGGACGTCCATCAGCACGTGCGCGTAGCCGGCCGATGCCCACAGCAGGTCCTCGACCGGCGCGCCGCGACCGCTGCCGTAGCCGTGGAACTGCAGCACCGCGGGCAGCGGGCCCGGTAGGTGCCGCGGCACCCGCAGCCACGCGTGGATGGGGTGGCCGCCGAAGCCGGCGAAGGTCAGGTCGAGCACGTCGACGGTCACCAGCTCGGTGGACACGGGCTCGAGGTCGACCGACAGTGGGTGCGCGCGCGTCTCGTCCAATGTGGACGCCCAGAAGTCGTCGAAGCCGGCCGGCTCGGTGTAGTCGCTGCGGTAGTCCCACAGGGCGTCGAGGTCCAGGTCGGTCAGCACGGCGCCTCCCCCAGTGTCGCGTCGAGCCGGATCTCCTGGCCCACGGCGAGCTTCACCTCGGTGCGCCGCGTCCCGTACCGGACGCCGACCACGGTGGCCGGGTCCCCGCCGAGCCGGCGCAGCACCGCGGAGGTGAGCGTGCCGCCGGCCCAGTCGAGGTCGACGGCGAGCCCGCCGCGGCAGCGGACGCCGGTGACGCCGCCCTCGGGCCACGCGTTCGGCAGCGCGGGCAGCAGCCGGATCCCGCCGCCGTGGCTCTGCACCAGCATCTCCAGGATCGCGGCGGTGAACCCGTGGTTGCCGTCGATCTGGAACGGCGGGTGGGTGGAGAGCAGGTTGGGCAGCAGGCCGCCCCACCGCGAGCCGTCGACCGGCGCGTCGACGTGGGTGTCGCCGGTGAACGGCCGGGTGGCCTCGCGGAGCAGCGCGTGCGCGGTCTCGCCGTCGCCGAGCCGGGCGCGGAGCGCGATCTTCCAGGCCCACGACCAGCCCATCGCGCCGGCGCCGCGCCGGTCGAGCAGCCGTCCGGCGGCCTCCGCGAGGTCGGGTGTCCACTCGGGATCGATCTGGCCGAGCGGGTGCACGGTGACCATCTGGGACATGTGCCGGTGGGTGGGGTCGGCCTCGGGGAGGTCCTCGGCCCACTCGCCGAGCCAGCCCCCCGCGGTGACGAGCGGCGGCCGCAGCCGGGGCAGCGCGGCGGCGATCCGTGCGTCGATCTCGTCGTCGACGCCCAGCAGCTCGATCGTGCGGCGGCAGCGCTCGAACAACGCCCGGATGAGCGCGCTGTCCATGGTGGGTGAGTACGTCAGCGACTCCCGCGTGCCGGCGGCGGAGACGAAGAGGTTCTCCGGTGAGGTGGCGGGGATCGTGTCGAGGTGGCCGTCCGCGCTCTCGACGAGCCAGTCGAGGCAGAACTCCGCGCAGCCGCGCAGCAGTGGCCAGCCGCGGTCGCGGAGGAAGCCGAGGTCGCCGGTGAACTCGTAGTGGTCCCAGACGTGCTGGACGAGCCAGACGCCGCCGAGCTGCCAGATCGCCCAGGACGGGTTGCCGTGCCCCATGCCGACCGGGAGCGCCCAGCCCCAGGGGTCGGTGTTGTGATGGGTGACCCAGCCGCGGGCGCCGTAGAGCTCGCGCGCCACGTCCGCGCCGGTGACCGCGAGCCGGTCGAGCAGGTCGACGAGCGGCAGGTGGCACTCGGGCAGGCCGGCGGGCTCGGCCGGCCAGTAGTTCATCTGCGTGTTGATGTTGACCGTGTAGTTCGACGACCAGGCTGGGCGCGGCTCCGCGTTCCAGATGCCCTGCAGGTTGGCCGGCGGCCCGCCACCAGGCCGCGACGCGGAGGCGAGGAGATACCGCCCGAGCTGGCACATGACCGTGGCGACCAGCCGCTCGTCGCCTCCACCCAGCACCTCGGCGACGGCCACCGTGCCCCCGCGCCGAGCCCCGACCCGCACGGCGGTGCGACCGAGGAGTCCGCGGAAGTCGGCCTCGTGCTCGGCCAGCAGCTCGTCCGCTCCCCGTGCCGCGGCCCGCTCCGCGACCGAGACCGCATGCGCGAGCTGCTCCTCGCGCGACCGCCCGCTGCGCGGGGCTTGGCCTCCGGCCCCCGAATCCAGCCTACGCGGGGGGACCGACAGTTCCGGCCGCTCGTGGGCCGACCACACAGGACGCTCACCGGGCGCACCCAGCGGGTCCTCCCGCGACGCCCCGGAACCGTCGGTGCCGTGCCGTAGCGTGGAACCGGGGGCCGGAGGCCAATGCGCCGCCGCACTGGTCGAGCTCGCCAGGGTCACCAGCAGCCGCCGGAAACCCCGCACCACGCCGTCCTCCACCACTCCGTCCGTCTCCACCGCCGGCGCCACCGCGGCGAACGGGTCGTACCCGTCGACCGGGCCGGAGGCGTACCGGTGCGCGGGCACCCCAGGCTCGTGCCGCGGCGCCCCGTCCACCGGCACCGCAACACCCAGCGCCAGGCCCGACCGCCGCACCACCCGCAGCGGCGACGTCAGCGACAGCGACAGGTCGACAGGTCCATCGGCCGACACGGCCACACACAGCACCCCGGCCGGCTTGCTCGCCCACGTCCGCCGCGTCACCTCGACGCCCGACACGACCACAAGCTCGGTCACCACCCCGGTGTCCAGGTTCAGCGAACGGCCGCGGAACCGGGCGGCGCCCGGCAAGGTCAGCCACAGATCGGCGAACGGCAGGTACTCCTGGCTGTACGGCCCCTCGAACGCCATCAGCAACGACTCCGCGCCGCGGAAGTCCCCCGAACGCAGCGCCGACCGCACCGCAGCCAACCGTGCGGGCCCGGCGCCCCCAGCCACCACCGCGGCCAAGGCGGCAGCGGGGCCGGCCGGCGTGCCCGACCACACGGTCGAGTCGTTCACCTGGACGCGGGCCCGGACGCCGCCGAACACCATCGCGCCCAGCCGGCCGTTGCCGACCGGCGCCGCCTCCTCCCACGTGGCGGCCGGCGACGGCCACGACACCACGAGATCGCGGCTCATTTGATCCCCGTGAAGCCGATGGAGTTCACGATCCGCTTGCCGAACACCACGAACAGCACCAACATCGGCAGCGCCGCGATCAGCGTGGCGGCCATCAGCCCGGCCCAGTCCGGCGCCGCGTTCGGCGAGGACTGCTTGAACACGCCGAGCGCGAGCGTCAGCGGCTGCACGTCCTCCTTGTTCGTCACCAGCAGCGGCCAGAAGTAGTCGTTCCACGCCACGATGAACATCAGCAGCGACACCGTCGTGAGTGGACCGGACGACATCGGCACGATGATGCGGAAGAAGATCCGGAAGTGACCGGCGCCGTCGATGAGCGCGGCCTCCTCGATCTCGTCCGACAGCCCCAGCATGAACTGGCGCAGGAAGAACAACGCGAACGCGAAGAACAACGCGTTGGGCGCGATCAGCCCCGCGAAGCTGTTGGTGAGCCCGAGGTCCTTGACGAGCACGAAGTTCGGCAACATCGTGAACACCGACGGCACCATCAACGCGCACAGCAGCAACCCGAACACGGCGTTGCGCCCACGCCACCGCAGCCGCGCGAACGCGTACGCCGCGGCCGACGAGCACAGCACCACGCACACCGTCTGCCCCACCGCGTAGATCAGCGAGTTCCGCAGGTACAGCAACACGTCCAGGGACGCCCCCGAGCCACCCTCGGCCTGCGCCTCCCGCAGCGAGGCGAGCCCGAGCACCCGCTTGAACGCACCCCACGTGAAGTCGACCGGCAGCACCGACGACGGGTCGGTCGACAGCGCGAAGTTGTTCGACAGCGCGGTACGCACGATCCAGTAGAACGGGAACAGCGTGATCACCAGGATCACCGCGAGGAACACGAAGGCGAGGATGCGGCCCAGGGACAGCCGTGCGGACATGGCGGACCTCCCTCAGCTCAGGTCGGACTCGTTGGCGCGGGCGAGGCGCAGCTGGGTGAACGTGACGCCGATCAGCAGCACGAGCAACGCGAGCGACATCGTGGCCGCGTAGCCGAAGTCGAACTCGCCGAACGCCTTGCGGTAGATGTACATCTGCAGCACGTTCGACGCGTTCGCCGGGCCGCCCTGGGTGGTCACCTGGACGACGTCGAACACCTGGAAGGAGTTGATCACCGACAGGACGACCACCATCACCAGGATCGGCCGCAGCAACGGCAGCGTCAGCCGGAAGAACATCTGCGGCTCGCTCGCGCCGTCCACCCGGCCGGCCTCGTAGATGGCCGGCGGGATCGTCTGCAGGCCGGCGAAGATCAGCACGGCGAAGTAGCCCATCCACTTCCAGATGCTGATCACCGCGAGCGTCGGGATCGCCCAGCCGGCGCCGAAGAACTGGACGGTGTCCCCGGTGAGGCTCTTGAGCAGCACGTTGAGGATGCCCAGCTGCGGGTCCAGCATCCACTGCCACACCAGGGCGGCGACGACGTTGGAGATGAGGAACGGCAGCAGGATCACGCCGCGGACCACCGTCGAGCGGGTCATCCGGTGCAGGATCGCGGCGATGGCGAGGGAGATCAGCGTGCCGGCCAGCACCGAGATGAGTACGAAGTAGACGGTGATGCCCAGCGAGTGCCAGAACACGTCGTCGCCGAGCAGCTGGCGGAAGTTCGCCAGCCCGACCCACTTCGGCGGGGTGAGCACGTGGAACTCGGTGAAGCTGAGGTAGATCCCGCGCACGAGCGGCAGCCCGTAGAACGCGCCGAACCCGACGAGCGCCGGCGCGACCAGCAGCCACGCCACCCGCGCGTCACCCCGGCGCGCGGCCGGCGCGGCGGGCTTGCGCCTTCTCGGCCTCGCGGACGGCGAGGCCGCGGCGGTGCGCACCGCTGCCCTGTTGTGTTGCGACGTGACCGCCACGGCCTGCTCCCTTCCTCAGACGGTGATCCGGTCGATGTCCGGCGCGTAGTCGCCCGGGTTGCCGAACTTCACGGTGTTGGCGCCGGCCTTGAGCCGCACCGGCACGGTCACGTGCTGCGCGGTGTCCCAGTCGTTGTCGGCCGAGCCGGCCATCGGCAGCTGGAACGCCGTGCCGTTGACCGTGACCACGATCGTGCGGCTGGACGAGGCGTCCACGTAGTCGATCGTCATCAGGTACGTGCCGGCCGCGGGCGCGCTCACCGGGCCGTAGGTCAGCGAGCCGCTGCCGCCGAGGTTGCCGGCCTTGCCGCCGCCGGAGCACCTCGCGCAGCCGCTGCGGGACGCGCCGCCGTCGAGCGTGTTCGCGGCCGCCTCGGCCTCGTAGGCCACCCGCCCGCCCGCGGCCGGTGTGGTCACCTCGATCGCCTTGCTGGGCGCGGACCGCGTGCCGTCACCGCCGACCGCGACGACGCCGAAGGAGTACCCGGTCGCCGCCGAGAGCCCCTCGACGGTCACCGACGTGTCCGAAGTGGACGCGACGGTCCGGCCGCCGGAGACCACCTCGTAGTGCGAGACTCCCCGCGCGTACTCGGACCTGTCCCACGACAGCGTCACCGAGGACGCGCCCGCCCCCGTGCCGCGGACCAGGGTCGGCGTGGCCGGCAGCTTCCCGGCGTCCTTCGGGGTGACCCGCAGCAGCTGCGTGCCGTGCGTGGTGAGCACGGTGCTGATGCCGTCCGTCGAGCCGAGGCCGCGCTTGGCCCAGATGTCGCGCACGGACGCCGGGCCGGTGATGCCGAGGTCCGCCCAGCTCGCGGTGACCCGCTTCGGCACGTCGTCCAGGTTGAACAGCGCTACCACGTAGCTGCCGTCGGCCTGGCGCGAGAACCACACCTGCTGGCGGGTGGCCTGGCTCAGCGGCTTGGCCGGCCTGCCCGCCTGGTCGATGGCGATGACCTCGTCGTTCGTCAGCAGCGACAGGCCGTAGGCGTCCAGTGTGGTCAGGTCGTCGCCGAGGTAGAGCGGCGAGGACTCGATCGCCCACAACGTCAGATAGCTCTGCCGCTCGGCCTCGGTGAGGCCGTCCATCTCGGCGTTGCCGACGTTGAGCGAGTCCAGGTTGTTCCAGTGGCCGGGCCCGGCGTGCGGGATCCACTGCACCACGTCGTTCCACCGCTGCTTCACCGAGTTGTTCCAGGTCACCAGCGTGTCGCAGTAGCACTCGACGTCGGTGTCGATGCGCCAGCCGTTGGTGTTCGTCCGCCACACGTCCGCCTTGGTGGGGCTCAGCGCCCAGGAAATGATGAACTCGATCGGCCGGCCGGTCCGGTCGAGCGCGCGCCGGTAGGCCTTGACGTCCTCGGTGTTGTCATAGTTCTCCCCGCCCCGGAACGAGCCGGGGCCGACGCCGTCGAGCTTGAGGAAGTCCACACCCCAGCCGGCGAGCAGGCCGGCGATCGAGTCGACGTACGCCTGCGCGCAGGGGTTGCTGAAGTCGATCTTGTAGGCCTCGTCCCAGCCGTTGGTCTTGCGCAGGTCCGGGTAGACGAGGTCGCGCGTGTGGCAGCCGGTCGTGCCGTAGATCGGCGAGTTGCCGCCGTTGTACGCGCCGAGGTACAGGCCCACCGCGAGGTAGGAGCCGAGCTTGAGTCCCTTGCCGTGCACGTGGTCGGCGAGCCAGCGCATCCCGTGCGGGAACTTGGCCGGGTCGACGAGCGGGCGGGCGTAGGTGTCGAAACCCTTGTGCCAGCCGGCATCGACGTTGACGTTGGTGTAGCCGTGCCGCTTGAGCTTGGCGGCCAGCACGTCGGCCTGCGTGACGACGTTGGCCTCGGTGAGCCAGCTCGCCGGGCCGTTCGGGTTGACGCCCGGGTAGTTGGTGGCCTGCAGGCTCCAGCTGCTCCACCCCAGGTAAGGCTTCGCGGCCGGCGCCGGCGCCGGCCGGGGCTGCGCGGCGGGGGCGGCGGGGACGATGGCCGGGACGGTGGCCGGGGCGGCCGCCGGGCCGGCCAAGAGCATGGTCCCGGCGATCGCGACCGCGCCGAGCATCGCGGTCACGAGGCGAGTGCGTGCCATCCTGGTCACCTTTCGTTCGCTCCGTTGCAAAACGTTCGGTCAGGCCACTCTGCGGTCGTCCATCGCGTCCCGGTCCCAGGCGATGCCGAGCCCCGGCGTCTCCGGGGCGACCGCGTGACCGTCCACAACGGACATCTCGGTCGTGGTGATCGCACGCAGCTGCGGGATGTGCTCGACGAACCGGCCGTTGGGGATCGCCGCCGCGAGGCTCACGTGCAGCTCCATCAGGAAGTGCGGGCACACCTCGACGCCGAACGCCTCGGCCAGGTGCGCGACCTTGAGCCACGGCGTGATCCCGCCGACCCGGGCCACGTCCACCTGCACCACCGACGCCGCCTCGCGGGCGAGGTACTCGCGGAACTGGCCGACGGAGTACAGCGACTCGCCCACCGCGACGGGGATGCCGGTCGTGCGGGCGAGCCGCGCGTGCCCGGCGACGTCGTCGGCCGGCAGCGGCTCCTCCAGCCAGGACAGGTCCACCGGCGCGAACAGCTCCGCCCGACGGATCGCCTCGGCGCAGGTCAGCGACTGGTTGGCGTCGGCCATCAGCGCGAACCGGGGGCCGACCGCGTCGCGGACCGCCCGCAACCGCTCGAGGTCCTCGGCCGCGGTCGGCTTGCCCACCTTCACCTTCACGCCCTGCCAGCCCGCGGCGGCCGCGGCCTTGGCGCCGACGACGAGTTCCTCCGTGGACAGCTGCAGCCAGCCGCCCTCGGTGTCGTACATCGGGACGTGCGGGTCGAACCCGCCGGCCACCCGCCACAGCGGCTCGCCCGCGCGCAGGCAGCGCAGGTCCCACAGCGCGGTGTCGATCGCGGCGAGCGCGAGCGAGGTGATCGCGCCGACCGTGGTGGCGCGGGTGGAGGCGAACAGCTGGTGCCAGACTGCCTCGATCCGCCGGGAGTCGGCGCCGGCCAGCTGGGGGAGCAGGTGGTCGCGCAGCAGCGCGAGGACGGCGGTGCCGCCGGTGCCGATCGTGTAGGAGTAGCCGAGGCCGGTCGCGCCGTCGTCGGTACGCAGCTCGACGAAGATCGTCTCCTGGGTCCGGAAGGCCTGCACGGCGTCCGTGCGCACCCGCTCGACCGCGACGTTCACCAGGAACGCTTCCGCTGTCCGGACGACGCTCACACCGGCCCTCATCCCCGTTGATGATGGATCCTATAGGATCTCTGATGGCTGATTCTTGAAGCCCATTCGTCGGATGTCAACCCCCCACTTCTGTCACCGGCAGCGTCGGCCGGGTCGTCCGATTGGCCTATTGACCGTTGTGGTCCAGACCACACACACTGCTTGACATGTCAGGCAAGCGCTTTCTTATGGTGTTCCTGGCCCTCCTGCTCCTCGTCGTGGGCCAGTCGATCCCTCCGGCGGCCTCGGCCGCTCCTCCGACCTTCGCCCATCCCGGCGTGCTCGTGAGCCGGTCGCAGCTGGACTTCGTCCGCGGCCGGGTCACCGCGAACGCCCAGCCGTGGAAGGCGGCGTACGACCAGATGGCGTCGAGCGCGTACGCGTCGCTGTCCCGGACGGCCAAGCCGCGCGCGGTCGTGGAGTGCGGGCCGTACTCGAACCCGAACCTCGGCTGCACGGACGAGCGCGAGGACGCGATCGCCGCGTACACGCTCTCGCTGATGTGGTACATCACGCAGGACTCCCGCTATGCCACCAAGTCCATCCAGCTCATGGACGCGTGGTCGGCGACGATCCGCGACCACACCAACAGCAACGCGCCGCTGCAGACCGCGTGGGCCGGCTCGTCGTGGACGCGGGCCGCGGAGATCGTCCGGTACACCTACTCGAGCTGGCCCAACGCCACCCGGTTCGCCACGATGCTGCGCGACGTGTACCTGCCCGAGGTGGTCAACGGCAACGCGACCAGCAACGGCAACTGGGAGCTGACGATGATGGAGGCGACGCTCGGCATCGCGGTGTTCCTCGAGGACCGCTCGGTGTACGACCGCGCGGTGGCCAAGTACCGCACCCGGGTGCCGGCGTTCGTCTACCTGCCCTCGGACGGCGCGCTGCCGAAGCCACCGCCGAACAGCGGGATCGACACGCGCGACGAGATCATCCGGTACTGGCAGGGCCAGTCCACGTTCGAGGCGGGCCTCACCCAGGAGACGTGCCGCGACTTCACCCACACCGGCTACGGCATCGCCTCGATCGCGAACTTCGCCGAGACGACGCGGATCCAGGGGCAGGACCTGTACCCCGAGATCGGCGAGCGGCTGCGGTACGCGCTGGGCTTCCAGTCCCGCTACGAGCTGGGCGAGGCGGCGCCGTCGTGGCTGTGCGGCGGCACGATCCACCGCGGGCTCGGCCCGGTGACCGAGGTCGGCTTCAACCAGCTGAACTTCCGCCAGGGCATCCCGATGACGAACACCCAGACGCTGACCGAGTCCCGCCGCCCGGCCGGCACGAACAACCTGTTCGTCGCGTGGCAGACGCTCACCCACGCGCGTAACCCGAACTAGAGGTCGAGCAACGCGGACACGCCGTGGACCACCAGGTCCTCGGCGTGCCGCGGCAGCCGCCGGCCGCGGTGGCGGCGGACGAGCGAGTACGGCAGGTCCACAGTGGCCAGTCGGACGAGGTCGACACCCTGCGCGGTGGTGTCCCCCAGGCGGCCGGCCAGGGCGCGGACCGCGCGGGCGACCCCGCGGTTGGCGCGGGCGAGCCGGTCGCGCTCCTCGTCCGGCCAGGCGTCCGCGCCGAAGTCGTGGGCGCCGTAGAGCAGGATCGTGGTGTCGGTGGGGTTGGCCCGGCTCCACGCGACCACGTGCCGCGCGGCCGCCCGCGCCGCGTCGCCGGGGTCGGGCGCGGTCAGCGCGTCGAGGAAGCCGGCCTGGAACCGTTCGACGGACCGCAGCCACAGCGCGGCCAGCAGCGCGGGGTGGGTCGGGAACCGGTGGTAGACCGACCCGCTCGGCGCCTCGGCCCCCCGCGCGACGGCCGCCATCGTGACCCCGCCCGGCCCCTCCGTCGCCGCCAGCCCGGCGGCGACGTCCAGCAGCCGGTCCGCGTCGTGCCGTGGTGGTCTGCCCATGGCTCCCCATTCTAGAGAGCACCCTCTATAATCCTCGGCATGGGCCTACCGGAGATCTGGGGTGCCACGCCGGCGGAGATCGCCGACCACTACCCGTGCGACGACCTTGTGCCCGGGCCGACCGAGTCCTGGTTCCGCGCGGTCGACGTCGACGCCTCGCCGGCGGCGGTGTACCGCTGGCTGTGCCAGCTGCGAGTGGCGCCGTACAGCTACGACCTGATCGACAACCTCGGCCGGCGCAGCCCGCGCACGCTCACGCCGGGCCTCAGCGCACTCGCCGTCGGCCAGCGCGTGGCGACGATCTTCACCCTCGTCGACTTCGTCCCCGGCCGGGAGCTGACGCTGCGCCTCACCGACCGCCAGGGGCTGCGAATGTTCGGCGACCTGGCGATCACCTACCGCGCCACGGCCTCGACGCACCCGGTTCCTGACCGGTCACCCCGGCCGACGCCAGGCCGGCTGGTCGCGAAGCTCGCGGTGTCCGCCACCCCGCGCTCCTACCTCCGGCGCCGCCTCCTCGCGTGGGGCGACCTGGTGATGATGCGCCGCCAGCTCCACAACCTGGCGCACCTGGCCGGGTCCTCGACCGATCTGGTCGCCTGAGTCCACACACCCGACCTGCGGGGAAATCGCCGTCCCACTTACCGACAAGATTTTTATTCTTGACAATTAGATTTGTCGGTGAGACGGTGTGTCCGAAGCGCCGAGACGGCGCCGGACACCGGGAGGACCCGTCATGACCACCGTCACCGCCACCCAGCCCCGCACCGCCAACCTGAGCCGCGCCGGCACCGTGATCAGCGTCCTCGTCGGCGCGTTCCTGCTCTTCGACGCCGTGATCCATGTGCTGCGCATCGGCCCGGTGGTCGAGTCCTTCGCCGACCTCGGCTTCCCCGCGGGCGCCGCGGTCCCGATCGGCGTGCTGGAGCTGGCCTGCCTCGCCCTGTACGCGATCCCCCGCACCTCGGTACTCGGCGCGATCCTGCTCACCGGCTACCTCGGCGGCGCGGTCTGCGCCCACGTCCGCGTCGAGGCGCCGCTGCTGTCCACCGCGCTCTTCCCGGTCTACGTCGGCATCGCCGTGTGGGCCGGCCTCTACCTCCGCAACGCCAAGCTCCGCGACCTCCTGACCAAGTAAGGAACGATCACCATGACCACCACCACGGTCGACGAGTACCTGACCGCCCTCCCCGAGAGCCTCCGCCCGGTCGGCGACGCCCTGTGCGGCCTCCTCGACACGACGCTCGCCCACGCCACCGGCCGGATGTGGCACGGGCATCCCGTGTGGATGGTCGGCAAGACCCCGGTCGCCGGCTTCAAGGCCTACCGCCGGTACGTGACCTTCATGGTGTGGCGCGGTCCCCGCGTCGGCGAGTCGGTCAAGGTCGGCTCCGTCGGGGAGGTCGAACTGGTCGCGTTCACCACCTGGCTCGCGGAGGCCGAGCCGCTCGCCGCCTGAGTCGCCGAACTGCTCCGCCGGGTGGAGCGACCGACGCCGACCCGGTACGCGGTGGCGTCCATGGCCGGCGGCACGCGCTACGACCCGACCGCGATCCGCTCCATCGGCTACACACCGCACGTCGACCTGGACACCGCGCTCGACCGGGCCCTGGCCCCGCGCGGCGCCGTGCCGGGTGGTCAGCGGTCAGCGGTCAGTGGTCAGCGGCGGGGTGAGCCGTCCCGGCGGCGGCCGACGAGGAAGACGATCAGCAGGATGAGCGCACAGGCCAGCGCGATGCCCGGGCCGAACACGAGACCGATGACCGTGAGCATGGCGGCGACGGCCAGGACCAGCAGCAACGCCGAGCGCAGCGTGGCGGCCCAGTCGCCGACGACCCGCTCCGCGAGCACCAGCCAGTCGTCCCGCGACGTGGGCAGCACGGCGGCGCGACGGTGCCGGTGCGCGGGAAACACCTCGACCGACGGCGGTGACTCCTGCTCGGAGTCCAGGTCGGCGAGGGCGGTGAGCCGCACGGTCCGACGGCCGGCGGACTTCTTCGGGGGCGTGTCGATCGGCGTTTTCTCTTCTGGTGTCGGTGCGGTGCCGGGTCTTAAGCTGGTCACCGTTCTGGGCCCTTTCGATCTGTTCGCATGTGGACTCGGTCGCCTGGACCACGGGACATCACGTGGCTCCCTGTGCCAGCAGGGAGCCACTTCAGCATCGTCGGTGTGTTGTGTCGGCCCCCCGGCTTGTCCGTTCATCATCACCGATTGATCTTGTTATCGCGCCGTGACCCCTCCGGCCAAGCGATGAACGGTGCGTATCCGTCGGCGAGCGGAAGAACTGCAACATGCAAACCGACGGGGGAACATGCAGGTGCACATGCATACGACCAGTGCGTGTTCACCTGCGATTTCCTTACTGTGAACCCAAACGGGTGACAAATCCACCCTCACCTGCGAGTGAAGTGGTGATCGAGTCTGTTTCTCGACTTTCGTCACGCTCCGAAGTCAGAAGTGATCGATCACACGCGGCAACCCCCTCGGAAACAGTTGACTCCGGTGCGTCGTCGAGATCGCAAATTGCATCGTGCAAAACCCGCCTCGGCGCTGCCCGAAAAGACCGGCAGGTCATCCGGTAAACGTCATTCCGTATACACGGCCGCCCGAACCGGACACCTACGCTGACGACATGCGGATCGTCTCGTTGCTGCCGGCCGCCACGGACCTCGTCGCCGAGCTCGGGCGGCTCGCAGACCTCGTGGGGCGGACACACGAGTGCGACTGGCCGGCGGAGGTCGCCTCGGTTCCGGTCGTCACCAGCAGCGAGGTGGACGCCGAGCGGATGTCGAGCCGGGAGATCTCCGCCGCGGTCGGCGCCGGGCACCGGGGCTCGTCGCTCTACGGGCTGGACGCCGAGGCGCTCGCCGGGCTCGCGCCGGACCTCGTGCTCACCCAGGACCTGTGCGAGGTCTGCGCGGTCTCCTACCGCAGGGTCTCCGAGGCGGTGCGGGTGCTGGACGCCGGCCCGCGAGTGCTCAGCCTCGAACCACGCACGCTCGCCGAGGTGCTCGACTGCCTGCGCGTGGTCGGCGACGCGCTCGGCGTGCCGGACGTCGCCGCCGCCCGCACGGCCGCGTTGGAACGACGACTCGCGGAGGTGCGCCGCCGGGTCGCCGGCCGGACGCGCCCGCGGGTGCTGGCGGTCGAGTGGCTCGACCCCGTGTGGCCGGCCGGGCACTGGGTGCCCGAGCAGATCGGGCTCGCCGGCGGCGTGCCGCTGCTCGCCGGCGCGGGCGAGCACACCAGCGCCGTCGAGTGGCCGCGGGTGCTCGAGGCCCGTCCCGACGTGATCGTGTTGCTGCCGTGCGGTTTCCCGCCCGACCGGACCCGCGCGGAGCTGGCCCTGCTGACCGACCGGCCCGGCTGGGCGGACCTGCCGGCGGTGCGCGCGGGTGCGGTGTGGGTGCTCGACGGCCCGGCCTACTTCAACCGGCCGGGCCCGCGGGTGGTGCGGGGCGCCGAGGTGCTCGCCCAGGTGCTGCACGGCGGGTACCCCGACGTCACCGCGGCCGAGGCCGCGCCGGTCACTCCTCCTCGGCCGGGAACTCCTCCTCCGACGGGAACCGGGCGGACCACCACGGCGTCCAGCGCTCCTTGAGCTCGGCGAACCTCGCGTCGTCGAGGCCGTAGGTCGAGAGGATCGCCATCGCGGTGCCGTCCGGCCTGTCCTCGGTGGGGCCGGCGGACGACACGACGAGCAGCCCGTCGCCCCAGGCGTCGACGGTGATGCCGAGCTGGTGCTCGGAGCGGAACCAGACCTCGCCCTTGGCATGCTCGCCGAGCAGTGACGTCTCCACCGTCGGGCCCGCGGGCAGGCCGAGCTCGCCGACGACCGAGCGGCCGGACTCGTTGCTGCCGGCGAAGAACAGCGTCCGGCGGGCCGCGCCGGGCTGGCGCTCGACGGCGAACCTCAGCTGGTGCAGGAAGGTGATCCAGCCCTCGGTGATCTCGGCGTAGTAGGCGTCCCAGTCCGGGTTGGACCCGCGCGGTGCGCGCGTGAGCGCGACGCGGGTGGCGTCGCCGTCGGCCTCGAGCCGGATGACGTCACCGCCCTGGACGTCGAGCGTGCGGGCGCTCGCGTCCTCGGTGATCTCCGTGAAGTAGATGAGGTCGATCTCGTCGTCGAGGCCGTCGTAGTCCCAGCCGTGCCAGTGGCGGATGGTCTCCTTGTCGCGCAAGGCATGCCACACGGTGTCCACCGGAGCGGCGACGGTGACCTCGATCCGCGGCGCGTTGTCGCTCATGGGTCCTCTCCTCAGTTCTCCGCAGGGGCCGGATGACCGTCGACGACCATCCGGCAGGGGCGCCCGTCGGTGAACGCGTGCACGTCGCCGGGATGCCCGAACCGCACCTCGGCCTCGACGGTGAACGCGCGCAGCCGCTTGCCCTCGGCGGCCGCGGCGGCCCGCATCCGCGCTGCTCCACCTCGCCCGCGATCATCATGGTGGGGTCAACGACGAAGGGGCTGGGCGGGTGCGCAGAATCCGCTCCACACAGCCACGTCGTGGTCTCTCCTCGACCAAACCGGCCTTCTCCAGCGCTCTCAGGTGGTGGTTCAGGCGTTGCCTGGGGAGGTTCACTCTCTCCCCCCGCCACCCTGTGGAGCAAGCCTCTGTGCTGCTCGCTTCGCTTCGCGCCGGGTGGTCCTGCTCTCTTGTCAGACTCCCTAGACCAGCGACGGGCGGGTCGCCAGCAGGTGGGAGAACCTCGCCGCCCCCGCTCTCGCCGCCCTCTCAAGGTGCCAGCGCCTGGCCGGGAACGTCGATGCCGGGACCGAGAACGCCACCGCGCCCATCACTCGTTTCTGGGTGTCCAGCACCGGCGCCGAGAGGCAGGCCAGCTCCGGCTGGAACTCCTCGATCTCCAGGGCCATCCCGGCTCGCTCGACGTTGTCCAGCTCCGTGTCCAGGTCCGCCGCGCGGACGTGGGTCCGCTCGGTCAGTCTCGGCATGCCGGCGCTCGACAGGTACTCACGCCGGGCTCGGCGGGGCATCGAGGCCAACAACACCTTGCCGAACGCCGTCGCGTGGGCGGCCTCGTGGAAGCCGAAGTCCAACGGCGTGGC
Organism: Actinophytocola sp.; assembly: GCF_036402745.1. Classification (GTDB taxonomy): domain Bacteria; phylum Actinomycetota; class Actinomycetes; order Mycobacteriales; family Pseudonocardiaceae; genus Actinophytocola. The sequence continues at coordinate 32,638 of NZ_DASWSJ010000029.1, forward strand.
GCGGGGGAACTCCGGGGAGTCGGCCACCGCGGCCACCACGATGTCCGTCTCGCGGAAGACCGTGTAGTACGCCGCCGCCTCGGTGCGTCGATGCAGGTGATGCAGCTCGTCCTGCAGCTCCTGGCCCACGTCCAGCTCCGCGCACAGTCGCTGATAGAGACTGCCGACCTTGTAGCCGAGCCCGAACCCGCGGCCGTGCCCGAGGCGGATCAGGTAGCCCTCGTGCACCAGGGTGTTGAGCAGGTGATACGTCGTCGACAGGTTGTAGCCGGCACGCCTCGCCACCGCCTTCGCGGTGATGCCGTCGCCCGCGGAACCAACGATGTCGAGTACCCGCAGCGCGCGCTGC
>NZ_DASWSJ010000030.1:0-41202 GCF_036402745.1 Actinophytocola sp.
GCAGGTTCAAATCCTGTCACCCCGACCAATCTGGGCCATCCTTGTCTGCGGAAAGCGCAGACTGGGATTGGTCGTCATCAGCCCTGGGGGGCGACCCCCCAGACCCCCACGGTGCGAGCTCCTTTCGACCCGGCGCTGGGCACGATTCGTCTGGACCAGCCTTCGTTTACTCGCTTCGCTTCGTTTCGCTTGCTTTCGTTTCACTCGCTTCGCTTCGTTTGTGGGCGGGTTCGGCTCGGGACTGGGCTGGTTTGTTTTTTCGCTTGTGTGGCGGGCTTTTCGGTGCTCCATCTTCGACCATCGTCGGTGTCGTCTCTCGGCTCTGCCGTCCCGTTTGGACAGTCCTCGGTCGGGCCTTTCCTCGATCTTCGCGTCCTCCGCCATCGCCGTGTGTTCTCTCGCGGGCTTCTCTCCTCGCGGGCTTCTCCTCGCGGTCATCACCCGCGGTGGTCCTCCAGCAGTCATCCTCGCCGCCCTTCCCCTCGCCGCCTTCCCCGCGCCGCCCTCCCCCCGCTGCCTTCCCTGCGTCGCCTTCGCCCCGCCGCCTTCTCGGCCCTTCCCCCGGGGCCTCCCCTCGTCGCTCCCCTCGTCGGGCCTTCCCTGCGTCGACCTTCCCTCGTCGGCCTTTCCTGTCGGCCTCCCTTCGTCGGCGTTCCATGTCGGCGTTCCCTGTCGGCCCTCGTCCCTCCGGCCTTTCCTCTTCGCGTTTTCTCGTGGGCTTTGTGGCTGGGCTTCGCGTTTGGGTTCGCGTTGGGGTTCCCGCAGGGTCTTCCCGGTTCGCGTTCCCACATTGTGTTGCCGTTTGGGGTTCCCGGTGGGCTCTCCCGTTGGGATTCCCGGTAGGGCTCTTCGGTTGTCGCCTCGGTTGGGCTTCTCTGGTGCGGGTTCTCGGGTTGGGGTTTTCCTACCGACAGGCTTCCTGTTCCCTTCTCCGGAGTCTCTTAGTCTTTCTTTTGTGCCATGCCGTCTCGCGCTCGGGGCTTCGAGGGGGGCTTCATCCCGGTTTTCCCAACCCTGTTCCCAATCCCGGCTTCCCAACTGGCGTTCCCTGTTAAGCCTCGCTGTTCAGTCTTTCCGGCTTGCCCCGTCTGGTCGGCATTCCCAGCTCAGGCTTCCTGGCCCTTCCGCTGCGCCCTACGCTCTCCCCGCCTTCCACTCTCTCCCGGCATTCGCCTTCCGGCCTGGCTGCCTGCGTCACTCCGCACCGTCGCCTGGCAAGCGCTGTCTCGAAGCCTGCTCGCTGGCCGTTCTCCCCAGCCTGTTTCCCGGCTCGTGATCGGCGCTTCTCCGCCTGCCCCTCGTCCCCCCACATCTCCCGGCCCCTCGGCGGGTTTCTTCGGTGTCGGTGGGGTTTCTCTGGGTCGGGTCCGGGGTGGGCGGGTGGGTGAAATTTCGGGTTTCGGTGGTTGTTACGTAACGGAGTGGGTCGTTGCGGCGAGTTAGCAACCGTCTGCTTCTTGCCGGCGCGGGGGTCGGCTTCTTCCGCGATCGCTTGGAGTGCGTCATGAGGCTGCCTCGTAAGGCCACCGTCGGCTTGATGGTCGGCGTCGTCCTGGTTGCGGTGCCTTCCGCCGCTGCGGCTGCGCCGCCCGATCCCAGTGCCATCTCGGTCAGCGCCACCACCGTCCATCAGGGCGACACCTTCACCATCGCCCAGGACGTCTACAACCCCAACGACAGCACCCTCGTCGGCGGGATGCCAACCCTCTACGGGCTCGTCGACCTCGTCGACATCGTGTCCTGCACCAACAGCATCTTCTCCTGCGGGCCCAACGCCGACGGCCTGCGCGCCTACGTCGGCGACCTCGCGCCCGGCGCCACCAAGACCGTGGTCTGGACCCTGCGCGTGAAGGACGACGCCCAGCCCGGACCCACCCAGCTGCGCCACCAGCTCGACGGCGAGAGCTTCGCCTTCCCAGCCGTGAACGGGCCCATCCTCACCATCACCGGCACCCCGCAGGCCGCCGACCTCGGCGTCGGCATCACCGCCCCGCGCGGACTGCTCACCGGGCGCGTCGAGTACTCGGTCACCGTCACCAACCGGGGGCCCGGGGACGCCACCGCCGTCCGGCTCGTGGCCACCTACGCGGCCGGGCTCCAATGGGCCGGGTCGACGAGCTGCACCCGCACGCCCAACACGCGCACCGTCACCTGCGACATCGCGCAGCTGAACAACGGCCAGACGAAGACAGTCAAGTTCGCCACCAACGCCGGGCTCCTCGCCCTCGGGCCGTTCACCACGACGGCCCAGCGCCAGCAGAGCACCCCGGCCGACCCCGACGCGGCCAACGACCGCGCCAGCAAGACCTGCTCAGCCCTCACCGGCCTGCTGGTCAGCTGCTAGCCCGAGCGCACGGCGGGTCCGCGGGGTGTCCTCGTGGACCCGCCACTCGGTCACCTCGTCCCCGGCAACAGTGGCTGTCCACAGGGCCCGGCCCGGTCAGCACCTCGTGGCCAGGACACTCCGAGCGGCCGACGAGAACGACCCCGCCGGGCCGGGGAACGACGGCGGAGAACACGTTGCCCTCGATGTCGACGAACCGGTGGTCCGCCGACATCAGCGCGGCCAGACCCGCGAGGTCGGCCGCGGTGATGCACTCGTTGAAGCGAAGGGCCACGAGGCCGGACATGTCAGTCCAGCTTCCCCTCGCGCTTGCTGCGGGCCACCAGCGCGCGCACGTTCGTTAGCGTGCCGCAGTTCGCGTCGATCTGGCGGTTGCGCTCCGTGAGAAACGCGTCACCGAGATCGGCGCGGGCCCGGGAGCCGAGCGACGAGCGAGCCGGGTTGAGGATCGTCAGCTCCTCCTCCACGAGGTGGTGGTAGAGCACCTGCGACAGCTTCTCCACCGCGTCGTCGAAGGCCTGGGTGTCCGTCCCCTTCAGCTCCAGCACCGCCAGCAGCGCCTCGTGCCCCTCCGCGTGCTCCTCGGAGCCGTGCTCGGCCTCGTGGGCGCCGACCGCCGATCTGTTGCGCAGCTTGGGATACACGAACTTCTCCTCCGCCTCCGCGTGCGCCACGAGCACGGCGGCCAGCGCGTCGCGGACCGCGGGCCGGTCGGCGCTCGCGTCCCGCAGGTTGCGCAGCAGCTCCTCGAACAGACGGTGGTCGTCCAGGATCAGATCGAGCACGTCGCCCGAGACCGGTCGGTGTACGTCGACGGCATGGTTCATACGGACAGTTCTACCGGCCGTAGCCACAGTCGGCCGATCCAACGACGGCACAACACGATCGGGCGGTCATGAGGCAGGATCGAGGAGTGAGCAAGCACCCCATGGCCGAGGTCCCCGACGCCCTCTTCGCCGACGCCGAGGCGGAGGCCCGCTGGCGCGACCGGTTCACCGCCGCACGCGTGTCGCTGCCGAGGTGGGCGCACGACGCGCCCGACCGCAACCTGTACCTGTCGAACTCCAGCGGGGTCTGGGAGGTCTACGCCTGGGACCGGGCCACCGGCACCCACCGGCAGGTCACCGACCGGCCCAACGGCACCTCCTACGCCGCGATCGGCCCGGACGGCGAGCACATCTGGTGGTTCGCCGACTCAGACGGCAACGAGTTGGGCACCTGGGTCAACGAGCTGTTCGCCGGCCGCCCGTCCGGCGAGGCGCCCGGGCCGGCCATGCCCGGCAGCGAGCTCGGCTACCCGGCCGGCATCGAGATCGGCCGCACGGTCAGCGCGGTCGGCGTCTCCAACGACGCCGGCACCACGGTCTTCGTGTCGCACGACGGCGGTACCGCGCGGGTCGTCTACCGCGACGAGCACGACGGCGGGGTGGCCGCGCTCTCCCGCGACGAGACGCTGCTCGCGATCGAACACTCCGAGCACGGCGACAACAGGCACCCGGCGCTGCGCGTGCTGTCGGTCGCCGACGGGTCCACGGTCGCCGAGAAGTGGGACGGCAAGGGCAAGGGCCTCGACGCCATCGCGTTCAGCCCCGTCCAGGGCGACCAGCGGCTGCTCGTCCTGCACGAGCGGCACGGCCGCGAGGAGCTGCTGGTCTGGGACCTCGCCACGGACACCGAGACCGAGATCGCGCTCGACCTGCCCGGCGAGGTCACCGCCGACTGGTACCCCGACGGCTCGGCCATCGTCGTCGTGCACACCCACGAGGCACGCAACACGTTGCACCGCTACGACCTCGCCACCGGTCGTCTGTCCCAGTTGGACACTCCCAACGGGACGATCGGGGCGGCGGCGGTGCGCCCGGACGGCACCGTCGAGTACGCGTGGTCCAACGCCGCGCGGCCGCCGGTCGTGCGGGCGCAGTACTCCGACGGGACCGAGCAGGTGCTGCTCGAGCCGCCCGGCCACAAGGCGCCGCCGTCGGCCGAGCTCACCGACGTGTTCGTGCCGGCCGAGGGCATCGGCAACGTGCACGCGCTCTACGCGCGCCCGGCGGGCGCGCCGGACGGCCCGCTGCCCACGATCTTCACCCTGCACGGCGGCCCGCACTCGGCCGACGAGGACCGGTTCTCCGCCTACCGCGCGGTGTGGCTGGACGCCGGGTTCGCCGTGGTGCACGTGAACTACCGCGGCTCCACGGGCTACGGCTCGGCGTGGCGCGACGCGATCGAGGGCCGGCCGGGGCTCACCGAGCTCGCCGACGTCGCGGCCGTGCACGCGTGGGCGGTGGAGAAGGGCCTGGCCGACCCGGCGCGGTGCGTGGTCAACGGCGCGTCGTGGGGCGGGTACCTGAGCCTGCTCGCGCTGGGCACGCAGCCGCAGCTGTGGGCGGCGGGCATCGCGGGCGTGCCGGTTGCCGACTACCTGGCCGCCTACGCCGACGAGATGGAGCCGCTGCGCGCGTTCGACCGGGCGTTGTTCGGCGGCTCGCCGGACGAGGTGCCCGAGCGCTACGTCGAGTGCTCGCCGATCACCTACGTCGACCAGGTCCGTGCGCCGGTGCTGGTGGTGGCCGGGGAGAACGACCCGCGCTGCCCGATCCAGCAGATCGAGAACTACCTCGAGCGGCTGGCCGTGCGGCACGCGGCCTACGAGGTGTACCGCTACGACGCCGGGCACGGCTCGCTGGTGGTGGCGGAGACGATCAAGCAGATCGCCATCGAGGTCCACTTCGTCCGCCGGGCGCTGGGCCTCTAGACACCGAACGGCGCCTTCCGGGTTGTCCGGGAGGCGCCGTTCGGGGCACTCACCTGGCGGTCTGGGCCTGCCACATCCAGTGCTGCTTCTCGAGGTTCGCCGTGATCCCGATCAGCATGTCCTGGGTGACCAGGTCGGACTTGTCGGTCTCGTCGATGCCCTTGCGCAGCCGCGCGATCAGCGCGCCGAGGATCTCGACGATCGCGGCGACCGTGGCCTCGACCGACTGCCAGTTGTCGGGGTAGTCGGGGATGCCCGAGCTCGCGACGATCGTCTTCGCCTTGCCGTTCGGCGAGATGCCGATCGCGTTGGCTCGTTCGGCGACGTCGTCCACGTACTGCCGTGCGGCGTCGACCAGCTCGTCGAGCTGGAGGTGCGCGCTGCGGAAGTTCGGGCCGACGACGTTCCAGTGTGCCTGCTTGGCGATCAGGGACAGGTTGATGAGGTCGACCAGGGTGGCCTGCAGAACGGCCCCGGTGGCCTCGCGGTCGCCGTCGCCGAGCGGGCTGCTGATCGGAGATTTGGTCATTACGTCCTCCTCGCGGATCCGCTCATTCCAACGCCCGGCGTACCCGCATCCCTGCCCGTCACACGCGCGCTGTGGCGAACTCCACGACCTGTAAGCCGATAGTGCGCAGCGTGGCCGTGACCTTGGCGTCCGAGCAGTCGCCGTCGGGACCGAACTTCACCTGGGCGGAGTTCACCGCGGCCCCCAGCGGAGTGGGCCAGCCACGCAGCGCGTGCACGATCGAGCGCAGCGACGTCAGCGTGGTGACCGCCGCCTGCCAGCCCTGGGCGGTCGCCACGCAGCCCACCGCGCGGCCGTCGAGGTACGGGCGGAGGTCCTCCCGCAGGTCCTCGACGTAGTCCAGGGCGTTCTTGACCAGGCCGGACACCGTGCCGTGGTAGCCCGGCGACACCAGCACCACGCCGTCGGCCGCACGCAGCTCGTCGACCAGCCGGCGGGCCACCGGCGAGCGGTCGGGCTCGGCCGGGTCGTAGAACGGCAGTACCAGGTCCGCACCGGACACGAGGGTGGTCTTCGCCCCGGCCTGCGCGGCTCCGTCGAGCGCGATGCGCAGCGCCCGCTCGGACTGCGAGTCGGTGCGCAGGGATCCGCCGATACCCACCACGTTGACCGTCACAACCCCGATCATTCCCCATCGGGTGACACGGTGGGGGGCACCGTAGCGCGGGATACCCCGAATCACGGCCTTGGTGTATAGCCTCACCTCGTGCGAGCGGGGAGGACGTCGATGTCAAGTGCCAATGAGCGAGCTGGCGAGCGAATAATCGACACTGGGCGACCGCGAGCGGCACAACCGAGCCTGCGAGGGAGTGTCGTGCGCAAGATTCCACTGTCGGTTCAGGGTGCCGCGCTGCACGCGGTGTTCGCCCTCCCGCAGCCGATGCGCCGGGTCATCGCCGGCCCGCCGGTCCGCCGCGACGGCCTCGAGCTGGCCCTCGACGCCCAGCTCCTCCTGCGCATGGTGGCGCTGAGCGACATCAACCTCACGGGAGGCACCGCGGCCGCCGCCCGCACCCGGCTCGAGGCCGGCCGCACCATGCTCGGCGGCCCGATCGTGTCCGGCGTGCGCACCCGCAACCTCAACCTCCCGACCGCCGACGGCACGATGCCGGCGCGCCTGTACGAGCCCCCGGACCTCCCCGCGGGCTCGCCGCTGCTGGTCTACTACCACGGCGGCGGCTGGGTCGTCGGCAGCCTCGACACCCACGACGGCCTCTGCCGCTACCTGGCCAAGCAGGCCAACCTGCGGGTGCTCTCGGTGGGTTACCGGCTCGCCCCGGAGTACCCGTTCCCGGTCGCCGCCGACGACGCGGTGGCCGCGTACCGCTACGCCGTCGAGCACGCCGAGGCGCTCGGCGCGGACCCGGCGGCGATCGCCGTGGGCGGGGACAGCGCGGGCGGCAACCTCGCGATCGTGGTCAGCCTCGACACGGTCCGCGGCGGTGGGCCGCGCCCGGTCTTCCAGCTGCTGTTCTACCCGGCCACCGACCCGTCGGTGCGCCGCCGCTCGCGGGACCTGTTCGCCGACGGCTTCTTCCTCACCGACGACGACATGACCTGGTTCATCGACCACTACTGCCCCGACGTCGAGAGCCGCACCGACCCGCGGGTCGCCGTGCTGCTCGCCGACGACCTGCGCGGGCTGCCGCCGACCTACCTCGCGACCGCCGGGTTCGACCCGCTGCGCGACGAGGGCAACGCGTTCGCCGACCGGCTGCGCGACGCCGGCGTGCCGGTGGTCAAGCGCCAGCACGACGACCTGATGCACGGTTTCACGACGTTCATCAGCCTCGGCACACGATTTCGCGAAGCGGTCTCGGAAGCCGCCGGCGCCCTGCGTACGGGCCTCGCGCTGCGCTCCCGGGCAAATGTCGTCGACATTTTCCGGCCCACCGCATAACCATTCCGAAGAAATGCGGAACGAGACCGCGGTAATCCACACCCCTCGACGGATTACCGCGGTCTCGTGAATTGCCGCTACATCAATTCGGTCACGGCACCGCGGGCAGCGGCGCGTTCGGAGCCGGGACCGGAGGAACCGGCACGTCCGGCACCGGGGGAACCGGCACGCCCGGCACCGGGGGAACCGGCACGGGGGCGCCGCCCCCGGGCGCGGGCACGTCGGGCACGCCCGGCACTCCGGGCACGCTCGGCACACTGGGCACTCCCGGCACACTGGGCACGCCCGGCACGCCCGGGACCTCCGGCGCCGGCACGCCCGGCAGGTTGGGCAGCGGCACGCCGGGCAGCTCCGGCACCGGCAGCGGCAGTGGCACCGGCAGGCCGCCCAGCAGGCTCGACACCAGGTCCAGCAACGTCGTGAGCAGCGACGTCACCAGTCCGGTGATCGGGGCCAGCAGGGTCAGGCCGGGCAGGTCCCGCTCGACCTGAGCGGCCTTGGCGTCCACCCGATCGTTCAGCACCAGCGCCGCCCGCTCGGTCGGGGCCTTGGCCACGACACCGAGCACGGGGCGCAGGTGGGCGACCGCCGCCTGGACCGCGGCGACGTCGTCGGCGGACACGGCCGCCTCGAGGTAGTGGTGCAGCTGCTGCAGGTACTCACCGGCCGTGTGCGTTGTCTGCGCGGTGGCCGCGTTCTCGATCCGGGACTCGATCTGGTCGGTTGTCGACGCGTTGGCCATACCCGCGCCGAGCACGGAAACCATCGCTGCGGCCGCCAGTCCGGCGACGAAGCGAATAAGTCTGACGTTCATTCGCGGACTTCTCCTTAGGGTGTTGAAACTCCCTCCGGAAAACATGGTTACCGCAGAAGCCCGGCCGCGCCAGACAGAACGGACGCGGATTAGATAATCGATTAGCAATGCGTGAATAAATACGGCCGAGCAGGCGGTTCGGCCCGCCTCAAAAGGGTGACCAAGGCAACGACCGGTTACCACCCTCTCGGTGACCAGCGAAAACGGTGCGACACCAGTGACACGATCGAGCCGCCGAACAACCCGTGTGGAGGATTTACGCGCGCCACCCCGGTGTGCCTGCTTGACCCCACGACAAGGCCCCCTCTCGATCGGAAGCGGCCCGGTCGCCATTTCTTGCCGCTGATCAGGCGATCGGCGGCGAGCCGGTCAGCCGTCGAACGCGCCCGCGACCTTGTCGCCGATGGCCTTGTCGACATTGCGCCAGGTGTGCGGGGTGTCCAGCTCGCCGGCGACCGTGGAGAACCGGACCGCACTGTCGGTGCGGGTGCCCGGCTGGAGGACAGCGGCCTCGGTGAACCGGCTGACATCCTCGGTGAGCTCGAGGAAGCCGAACGCGCCGCCGCCCTTGGCGTGCACGACCCGCTCCGGCACGCGCTCGCGGTCGACCTGCGCGTTCTTCTCGATCAGGTAGCGGTCCTGGAGCAGGATGGGGCCGTTGGTGCCGAGGGTCAGCGAGTCGTCGTCGCTGGCGACCGGGATGCCGATGTTGTCCGTGGTCGGCCGAGTCACGTCCGGTTGTTCATCGTGACCCCACACCATCACCTTTTCTGGAGTCAGTCAAGAAAACCTTCGCGTGATTGTCGGTGGGCGGTCGTAACTTGGTTGCCGCAGACGGTCCACGAGAGGTCAGATCAACCATGCAGCTTTACCGCCGAACGCTCGCGCTGCCCGGCGTGCGCACCCTGATGGTGCTGGTGTTCTTCGCCCGCATCCCGCTGTCGGCCGCGGGCATGGTGCTCACGCTGCACGTCGCGGTCGGCCTCGGGCACGGCTACGGCGCGGCGGGCACCGCGGGGGCGGTGGCCACCATCGGCATCGCGCTGGGCGCACCCGTCATGGGCCGGGTCGTCGACCGCTACGGCTTACGCCCGATGGTGGTCGTCACCACGCTCGGGGAGGCCACGTTCTGGCTGTTCGCGCGGTACCTGCCGTACCCGCTGCTGCTGGTGGCGGGCTTCGCCGGCGGGCTGCTGGTGCTGCCGGCCATGTCCATCGGCCGGCAGGCCATCGCCGCGCTCGTGCCGCCGGAGCTGCGGCGCACGGCCTACTCGATGGACTCGGTGTCCACGGAGCTGTCGTTCATGGTCGGCCCGGCCGCGGCCGTGCTGCTGGCCACCCAGTTCGCCACCACCACGGCGATGCTGGCCATGGCCATCGGCATCGTGGTGGTCGGCGCGGCGTTGCTCGTCGTCAACCCGGCGGTCCGCAGCCAGGAGGAGAACGCCGCGGCCACCGGCGAGCGGGTGCCGCGGCGCACGTGGCTCACGCCGCGGATGGTCGCGGTGCTGGTCATCGGGGCGGGCGCGGTGTTCATCCTGGCGGGCACCGAGGTGGCCATCGTGGCGCAGCTGCGGGAGAACGAGGAGCTCGCGTACACCGGCTTCGTGGTGGTCGTGTGGTCGGCGGTCTCCGCCGCCGGCGGGCTGGTCTACGGGGCGCTGCGCCGCTCGCCGAGCCAGGTCACGCTGATGGCGTGGCTGGGCCTGCTCACCGTCCCGATCGGACTCCTGGCCGGCGAGTGGTGGCTGCTGGCGGTGGCGTTGGTACCGGCGTCTGCCCTGTGCGCCCCCACCATCGCGGCCACGGGCGAGGAGGTCAGCCGGCTGGCCCCGGCGGCGGCCCGCGGCGAGGCCACCGGCATGCAGTCCTCCGCGTTCACCCTGGGCTCGGCGGCCGGCGCGCCGCTCGTGGGCTTCGTGGTCGACCACTCGTCACCGGGGTGGGGCTTCGCGCTGGCCGGCGTGGGCGGGGTCGTTGTCGCGGGGGTGGCGGCCGTGCTCATCGCCCGCCAGCGGCGCACCGCGCTGGTCACCACGCCGGTCTGAGGGGGTTGTCCACAGGCGGGATCCACACTGTCCACAGGTCGCGTTCGCGGCCTCGGCATCGGCACCGGCAGAGTCAGCTGGTGGCGGTGAGGTCGGCGTAGCTCACGACCGCGTTGCGGCCGTTGCGTTTGGCCTGGTACATCGCCGTGTCGGCGGCGTGCACCAGGCGTTCCACCGAGGAGCCGGCCGATGGGTAGGCGGCCACGCCGACCGACCCCGACAGGCCGGAGATCACCGTCTGCTGCTCGTCGATCGCCACCGTCAGGCTCAGCCGGGCCACGGCGCCGCGGATGCGTTCGGCAACGTCGCGGGAGCCCTGCTCGGTGATCTCGGGCAGCAGCACCGCGAACTCCTCGCCGCCCCACCGGCCCACCGCGTCGTAGGCCCGCAGCTCGCCGCGGATGGCGTCGGCCACCGCGCGCAGGACGGCGTCGCCGGCGATGTGGCCGTAGGTGTCGTTGACGCGCTTGAAGTTGTCCAGGTCGATGATCAGCACGCCGAACGGGTCCCGCGTCCGCTCGGTGCGCGCGAGCTCGGTGGTCAGCCGGTTCTTCCACTCGAGGTCGGTCAGCAGGCCGGTCTTCGAGTCCTGCGCGGCCATCTCCTCCAGCTGGCGCATCAGCACGCACCGGTGCAGCACCACCACCGGCAACAGCATCAGCGCCACCAGCAGCGGATGCATCACCACCACTGCCGCGGTCGCGCCGCCCAGGCTCAGCGTGCCGAACTCGAGCGCGTTCTCCGACCGCGTGCCGAACAACGTGACGAACGGCCGCGCCGGGCTGTGCAGCTTCACCCCGATCGCGATCAGCACGCCGTTGACAGTGGTGTACAGCAACGCGGCGACGCCGATCGCGAGCAGTGCCCGCGCGTTCTCCCAGTCCGCGGGGCGCGCGCCGGTCATGCCGAACCAGCTCGGCACCGCCGACACCATCAGGCACGACAGGATGATCGTCGCCGTCGAGAACGGGATCCGGTACGCCGGGCGGTTCTGGATCGGCCGCCACACGCGCAGCCACAGGTGCCCGTAGATGAGCACGGTCAGCAGCACGGCCAGCTCCGGCGGCAGCACGACGGCGCCGCTGAAGATCCACACCGACGTCATGTTGATGTGCGGCATGGTCGACAGGTACAGCCGCACCCGCTCGGTGCCGAGCGACATCTCCGCCTGCACCACCCCGACGACGAGCAGCGCGCCGAACCGCGCCCAGTCGGCCGCGGTGGTGGTCACGGGAAACGTGAGCGCCAGGAGGAGGACGGCGACCAGTTCGGTGCCGAGGTAGTACGGCACGACGCCACGCGGCGCGCCCCGCAGCGCCCAGTGCGCCGGCCGGACGACGAGCGGTCGTCGCTGAACGTGCACAACAGCTCCGGTCGGTGCGAGAGAGCACAAGTATGCCCGCGCCCTCCCGCCCCGGCCAGCGCGCCGCGCACCGCTTGCCGGCCCGGCAAGTGACTATCGCGCGGACCAGATCTGGCTGTCGGCGTAATGGATGTCGTACAGCTCCTGGGCTTCCGCGTGCTCCTGCCCGGCTCCGCGGCGCAGAGCCGGGAGCGGCCGGCCCGCGCTTGAGCCGGTCAGACCTGGGCGGCCAGCGCCTCGGCGATCTCGTAGGTGTTCAGCGCCGCGCCCTTGCGCAGGTTGTCCCCGCACACGAAGAAGTCCAGCGTGTTCGGGAAGTCCAGCGCCTGGCGGATCCGGCCCACGTACGTCGGGTCGTTGCCGACCACGTCGGCCGGCATCGGGAACTCGCCCGCCGCCGGGTCGTCGACCAGCACCACCGACGGCTGGGCGGCGAACACCTCGTGCGCCGCGGCGACCGACACGGGCGAGGCGAACGTGGCGTGGACGGCCAGCGAGTGGGTGGTGACCACCGGGACCCGGACGCACGTCGCCGACACCCGCAGGTCCGGGATGCCCAGGATCTTCCGCGACTCGTTGCGGACCTTCAGCTCCTCGGAGAACCAGCCGTCGCCCTTGTACGAGCCCGCGGACGGCACGACGTTCAACGCCAGCGGCGCCGGGAACGGGGAGTCCGCAATGGACAGTCCGGCCGCCTCGACAGCCTCGCGCACGTCGCCGGCGCGCACGCCGACCTGCTTGCCCGCCACCGCGGCGATCTCCGCGTACAGGCGCTCGACGCCGGCCACCCCGGCGCCCGACACCGCCTGGTAGGACGCCACCACCAGCTCGCGCAGGCCGAACCGGTGGTGCAGCGCGCCCAGCGCGGCCATCATCGACAGCGTCGTGCAGTTCGGGTTGGCGATGATCCCGCGCGGCCGCGTCGACGCCATGTCGAGGTTGACCTCGGGCACCACCAGCGGCACGTCGTCGTCCATGCGGAACGCGCCGGAGTTGTCCACGACGACCGCCCCGCGTGCCGCCGCGACCGGCGCCCACTCGGCGGAGACCTCGTCCGGCACGTCGAACATGGCGACGTCGACGCCGTCGAACACCTCCGGCGCCAGCGCGAGCACGGTGACCTCGGCGCCGCGCACGGTCAGCCGGCGACCGGCCGAGCGCGGCGACGCGACGAGCCGCACCTCGCCCCACGGCCACTCCGGCCGCTCGTTCAGGATCTCGATCATCACCGAGCCGACCGCTCCGGTGGCGCCGACGAGCGCGAGGCAGGGCTTGCGCTCGGCCGCGGCCATCAGCGACCACTCCCCGCGTACACGGTGGCCACCTCGTCGCCGCCGAGGTCGAACGCCTCGTGGATCGCGCGCACGGCCTCGTCGAGCTCGGTGTCGCGGATCAGCACGGAGATCCGGATCTCGGAGGTGTTGATGATCTCGATGTTGACCCCCGCCTTGGCCAGCGCCTCGCAGAACGTGGCCGTGACACCGGGGTGCGAGCGCATGCCGGCGCCGACGAGCGAGACCTTGCCCACGTGGTCGTCGTAGAGCACCGCGGTGAAGCCGAGCTCTTCCTTGATCTTCTCGAGCGCGCCCACGGCGGTGGGGCCGTTGTCCTTCGACAGCGTGAACGTGATGTCCGTACGGCCGGACACCGTGCTCGACACGTTCTGCAGCACCATGTCGATGTCGATCTCGGCGTCGGCCACGACCCGGAAGATGCGCGCCGCGACGCCGGCCTGGTCGGGCACGCCGGTCACGGTGACCTTGGCCTCGGACCGATCGTGCGCGACGCCGGTGATCATCGCCTGTTCCACGGGAATGTCCTCCACTGAGCCGGACACGATCGTGCCCGGCTTGTTGGTGTACGACGAGCGGACGTGGATCGGGACGCCGTAGCGGCGGGCGTACTCGACGCAGCGCAGCATCAGCACCTTGGCGCCGGACGCGGCCATCTCGAGCATCTCCTCGTAGGGCACCCGGTCGAGGCGTCTGGCGTTGGTCACGATCCGTGGGTCCGCGGTGTAGACGCCGTCCACGTCCGTGTAGATCTCGCACACGTCCGCGTTGAGCGCCGCGGCCAGCGCGACGGCGGTGGTGTCGGAGCCGCCCCGGCCGAGGGTCGTGATGTCCTTCGTGTCCTGGCTCACGCCCTGGAAGCCGGCGACGAGGCAGATGAACCCGTCGTCGAGCGCCTGCTGCACGCGGCTGGGCGTGACGTCGATGATGCGTGCCTTGCCGTGCGTGGAGTCGGTGATGACGCCGGCCTGCGAGCCGGTGAACGACAGGGCCTCCGCGCCGAGAGCGCTGATGGCCATCGCCACCAGCGAGTTGGAGATCCGCTCGCCGGCGGTGAGCAGCATGTCCATCTCGCGCTCCGGCGGCACCGGGTTGACCCGCTGCGCCAGGTCGAGCAGCTCGTCGGTGGTGTCGCCCATCGCCGAGCACACCACGACCACGTCGTTGCCGGCCTTGCGAGTCTTGACGATCCGCTCGGCCACCCGCTTGATCCGGTCCGCGTTCTCCAGCGAGGAACCGCCGTACTTCTGGACCACGAGCGCCACTTGTCCGAACCCTCCTCAGACCGACCAAGGCGAGCCTAACGGAGTTGGCCAGTTGATTCCGTCACGCGTGTGGCCGCCGCCACGTGCGCGGATGCGCGCCCTAGTCTGTAACGACCGAGCAGAGGAGCAGGGAAAGGATCGGGGTGTCTGCGACGGACGTCACCCGCGCCGACTCCGAGGAGGAGTCCGCCGCCGAACCCACGGCCGAGGCCAGCTTCTCAGCTGACCCCTCAACCACGGCCGAGCCCGCCTCGCCGGCCGAGCCGGCCACAGCACCGGGCGAGCCACCCACCTCGCCGGCCGAGTCGTCCGGCGCGCCCGCCGAACCACCTGCCGAGCGCGCCGAGCCACCTGCCGAGCCGGGCGAGCCGCCTGCGGCGCCGAGGTGGACCGTGCGGTGGGCCGGGGAGTTGCTCGCGCCCGCGCTGATCTTTCTCGGGATCCGGGAGTTCGGGCTGCTCGTCCTCACCTGGATGGCGGCCGCCACCGGGCGGTCGGTCACCGAGGCTCTGCGGTCCTGGGACGGGCAGTGGTTCCTCGCCATCGCCGAGGGCGGGTACGCCGGGGTGCCGGCGAGCCTGGTCGACGCGTTCGGGCAGCGCGACGCCGAGACGCCGCTCGCGTTCTTCCCCGGCTACCCGACCGTCGTGCGGTGGGTCGCCGGGTTCGACGGGGGCGGCGGGATCGGCCTGGTCACCGCCGCCTTCACGGTGACGATCGTCGCCGGGGTCGCGTGTTCCTACGCGCTCGCGCGGCTCGGCCGGCACATCCGCGGCGGCTCGACGCGGACCGGGCTGATCCTCGTCGCCCTGTTCGCCGCCACGCCGATGTCGATCGTCCTGTCGATGGCCTACTCGGAGGCGATGTTCTGCGCGCTCGCGGCGTGGTCGCTGGTCGGCGTGCTGGAGAGGCGGTGGCTCCTCGCCGGCGTGTGCTGCGCGGCCGCGGGGCTCGTGCGCTCGACCGGCGCGGCGCTGATCCTCGCGGTCGGGCTCGCGGTGCTGGTGGCCATCGTCAGGCGGCGGGACGGCTGGCGGCCGTGGGTCGGCGGGGTCATCGCGCCGGTCGGGCTCGTCGGCTACCTCGCGTGGGTCGGCGCGCAGACCGGTGCGTGGGACGGCTGGTTCGCGCTGCAGGAACGCGGGTGGGGCACGGGCTTCGACGGCGGCGCGGCCACGGTGAGGTTCAGCCTCGAGGCGCTGGCCGACGCGCGGTCGGTGCTGGAGGTCACCACGGTCGGCCTGATCGTCGTCGCGGTGGTGCTGCTGGTCGTCGGCTTGGTGCGGCGGGTCGAGTGGCCGCTGCTGGTGTTCGCCGCCGGCGTGCTGGCGATGGACCTGTGCGCGAACGGCCTGATGAACTCCAAGGCGCGGCTGATGATCCCCGCGTTCACGCTGCTCATCCCGATAGCGTTGGCCCTGGCCAGACGGAAGCCGTCGACGGCGGTGCTGGCGCTGTGCGGGCTCGTCGTGGCCAGCTCCTGGTTCGGCGCCTACTCGATCACCTCGTGGGGATACGCGATCTGATGACCAACGATCTGTCGAAGGACGCCGAGACCAGCGTGGCGGTCCACCCGATCATCGCCGCGCGCTGGAGCCCCCGGGCGCTGGACCCGAACGGCCAGGTCAGCGACGTCGCGTTGCGGGCGATGCTCGAGGCCGCGCGGTGGGCGCCGTCCAACGGCAACACCCAGCCGGCGCGGTACCTGGTCGGCCGGCGCGGGGACGAGACCTACCCGCGGATCTTCGGGCTGCTCTCCCAGCGCAACAAGGGCTGGGCCTGGCCGGCGGCGGTGCTGATGCTGTGCTGCATGGTCACCACGAACGAGAAGGGCGCGCTGCCGATGCCGGCGTACGGCGCGGGCCTGGCGACGGAGAACCTCGTCCTCCAGGCCGTGGCCGAGGGCGTCGTGGCCCACCAGATGGGCGGGTTCGACAAGGAAGGCGCGAAGCTCGTCTTCTCCCTGCCCGCGAACGTGGAGCCGCTGGTGGTGGTGGCCGTGGGCACCCTCGGCTCACCGGACCTGCTCGACGACGACCGCCGCGAGCGCGAGCTCGCACCGCGCCGCCGCAAGCCGCTGGCCGAGATCGCCTTCACCGGCGAGTGGGGCAACTCCGCGTTCTAGGCGCCGTAGACCGGGGTCGGGTCCGGGGTCTTCGCCAGCAGGTCGTCGACGGCCTTGCCCACGTCGGCGGGGTCCCAGCGGGTGCCGTTGTCCGTCGTGGGGCCCCGGGTGTGGCCGGTGACGACCGTGAGCCTGCCGCCCTCGACCTCGAAGAGCCGGCCGGTCACGTGGCGGGACCCGGGGCTGCCCAGCCACACCACCAGCGGGGCCACGTCCTGCGGTCCGGGCAGGTCGGGGAACAGGTCCTCGGTCATGCGGGTGCGGGCCGACGGGGCGATCGCGTTGACCGTCACGCCGTAGCGGGACAGCTCCGCCGCGGCCACGAGGGTCAGGCCGAGGATGCCGGCCTTCGCCGCCGCGTAGTTGGCCTGGCCCACGCTGCCCCACAGGCCCGCGCCGGAGCTCGTGTTGATCACCCGGGCGTCGACCGGCTCGCCGGACTTCGCGGCGGCTCGCCAGTGGGCGGCGGCGTGGCGCAGGGTCAGGAAGTGGGCCTTCAGGTGCACCCGCACCACGTCGTCCCACTCGGCCTCGGACGTCGAGACCAGCATGCGGTCGCGCACGATGCCGGCGTTGTTCACCAGCACGTCCAGCCGGCCGAACGTGGACACCGCCGTCTCGACGAGCGAGGCCGCACCGTCCCATGTGGACACGTCGGCGGCGTGGGCCACGGCCGCGGCGCCGATCTCCGCGGCCACCGACGACGCCTCGGCCAGGTCGTTGACCACCACGCGGGCACCCTGGCGGGCGAACTCCAGCGCGTGCGCCCGGCCGATGCCCTGCCCGGCGCCGGTCACCGCCACCACGCGGCCCGCGCAGCTCATCGAGGCTGCGCCGCGTTCGAGGCGGCCAGGAACGCGGGCCGTTCGCCGCCGCCGTGGACGGTGAGCGTGCTGCCGCTGACGAACTCCGCCGCCGGCGACGCCAGGAACAGGCACGCCTGCGCCACGTCGGCCGGCGTCGCCATGCGGCCGGCCGGGATCGTCGCGCCGACCGCGGCCACCCCGTCGGCGTCGCCGTAGTGCAGGTGGGACAACTCCGTGTCGACCGGCCCGACGACCACCGTGTTCACCCGGACCTTCGGCGCCCACTCCACGGCCAGGCTCGTCGCGAGGTTCGCCAGGCCCGCCTTCGCCGCGCCGTAGGCCGCGGTCCCCGGCGACGGGCGGGTGCCGGAGACGCTGCCGATCATCACGATCACGCCGCCCGGGTCCTGTTGCTGCATCACGGCGTTCGCCCGCTGGGACACGTGCAGCGGCGCGAGAAGGTTGAGCGCGACGATCTTCTCGTGCAACCGCGGCGACGCCGTGGCGGCCTCGGCGGGCGGCGCCCCACCGGCGTTGTTGACCACCACGTCGAGCCGCCCGAACTCGGCGACCACCGTGGACACCAGAACGTCCACTTGGGACACATCGCGGACGTCGGCGCGGAGGTACCGCGCGGGAACGTCGGCGGTCTCGGCCCGGCCGCAGGTCACCACGGAGGCCCCGGCGGCGAGAAAGCCCCGCACGATGCCGAGTCCGACACCGCGCGACCCACCGGTCACGAGCACAACCTGACCAGCGAAGCTCACGGTGTTCATGGGGTCGCTCCACTCCGCGTCATGGCGGCGGACGCTCTGTCGCTCCCGCTCACAGGCGCTCCAAGATGGTCACGTTGGCCTGGCCGCCGCCCTCGCACATCGTCTGCAGGCCGTACCGGCCGCCGGTCCGCTCGAGGTTGTTCAGCAACGTCGTCATCAGCCGCGCGCCCGTCGCACCCAGCGGGTGGCCCAGCGCGATCGCCCCGCCCGACACGTTCACCCGCGCCGGGTCGACGCCGGTCTCCCGCTCCCACGCCAGCACCACGCTCGCGAACGCCTCGTTGATCTCCACGAGGTCGAGGTCCGCGATGGACAGCCCGCACCGCCGCAGCGCGTGGGACGTCGCCGCGATCGGCGCGTCCAGCATGATCACCGGGTCGCCCCCGCGCGCGCTGAGGTGGTGCACCCGCGCCCGCGGCGTGAGCCCGTAGCGGCGCAACGCCCGCGACGACACCACCAGCAACGCCGCCGCCCCGTCGGAGATCTGGCTCGCCAGCGCCGCGGTGAGCCGGCCGTCCGGCAGCAACGGCGCCAGCGCGGCCATCTTCTCCAGCGACGTCGAACGCGGGCACTCGTCGGCCTCGACCGGGCCGACCGGCGTGAGCTCGCGCGCGAACGACGCGGCCGCGGCCAGGGAATGGCTCCGCAGCGCGAACTCCTCCATCTCCAGCCGCGAGATCCCCCACTTGGCGGCGATCAGCTCCGCCCCGCGGAACTGCGAGATCTCCTGGTCGCCGTACCGGGCGAGCCACCCCGACGACGTCGTGAACGGGTCCGGGAAGCCGTACGCCTGCCCGGCGAGCATGGCCGCCGAGATCGGGATCGCGCTCATGTTCTGCACCCCACCGGCCACCACCACGTCGGCCGTCCCCGACATCACCGCCTGCGCCGCAAAGTGCACCGCCTGCTGCGAGGACCCGCACTGCCGGTCGACGGTCACCCCGGGCACCTCCGAGGGCAGCCCGGCGGCGAGCCAGCACGTGCGCGCGACGTCCCCGGCCTGCGGCCCGATCGTGTCCACGCACCCGAAGATCACGTCGTCGACGACGGCCGGGTCCAGCGAGACCCGGGAGAACAGCGCCCGCAGCACGTGCGCGCCGAGGTCCGCCGGGTGGACCGCGGCGAGACCACCGCCGCGCCGGCCGACCGGCGTGCGAACCGCGTCGACGAGGTACGCGTCAGCCACGCTGGTAGGCTACCAAGCTAGCGCTTGGGTGTGGAGAGGGAACATGACAGCGACCAAGAAGCCCTCGCAGCGGCGCGACGCGCTGGTGCAGATCGCCGCCGAGCTGTTCGCCGAGCAGGGCTACCGGGCCACCACGGTCCGGCACATCGGCGACGCCGCCGGCGTCCTGTCCGGCAGCCTCTACCACCACTTCGACTCCAAGGAGACGATCCTCGACGAGCTCCTGTCGAGCTACCTCGAGGAGCTGCTCAACACCTACCGCGCCATCGTCGCGGCCGACGCCTCGCCGAGGACCACGCTGCGTGAGCTCACCCTTGCCTCGTTCCGGTCACTGTCCGAACACCGGGCGGCCATCACCGTCCTCCAGAACGAGCGCAACTACCTCCGCACGCTCCCCCGCTTCGCCTACCTGACCAAGGCCGAGGAGGAGGTCCGCCGGATCTGGATCACCGTCCTGCGCGACGGGGTCGAGGCGGGCGAGTTCCGCCCCGACCTGGATCCCCTTGTCACCTACCGGTTTCTGCGCGACTCCGTCTGGGTGACCGTGCGCTGGTTCCGCCAGGACGGTCGCATGTCGGCCGACGAGCTCGCCGGCCAGTACCTCGCGCTGATCCTCGACGGCCTCACCGTGGGTGATTGAACCGCGTCACCGTGGGGTAACCCTCGGTCAGCAGCACCGAACACGAGCCCGCACGAGCGGGCGGATGGGAGGGCCGACATGGGAAAGCCGCGGAAGATCGCGGGAGTCGCCGCCGCCGCGGTGGCGACGGGTGCGGCGGCATTGTTCGCGGCACCGGCCACGGCGCAGGCGTCACCGGCACCGTGTGGTGGTGAGACGGCGGCGTGCATCGATCTGAGCGCGAACCAGGCCTGGATCATGGACAAGAACGGCCACGTCACGTACGGGGCCGTGCCGATCACCTCCGGGCGCCCGGGCTACGAGACGCCGGCCGGCTCGTTCCGGGTGATCTGGGAGGACGTCGATCACTGGAGCCAGGCCTACAACGGCCCGATGCCGTACTCGGTGTTCTTCACCGACAGCGGCATCGCGTTCCACGAGGGGAGCCTGTCGGTGCCGTCGCACGGCTGCGTCCACCTCTCCCCCGCGGCCGCCAGGAAGTTCTTCCACACCCTGGAGCCGGGCAACGTCGTGACGGTCGTGCCGTAAGGAGACGACCGCACGTGACGGGGCCGGTGCCGCCGGCCCCGTCGCCGTTTGTCGGGTCACCGGATCGGGTAGGCATCTCCCATGCGCACCCACACCGAACGCGAGCGGAAGTACGAGCTTCCCCCGGACAGCCAACTCCCCTCCCTCGCCGAGCTCGCCACGTCGGTCGGGCCGCGCGACGAGACGCTCGAGGCCGTGTACTACGACACCGTGGACCTGCGCCTCATCCGCGCCGGCCTCACGCTGCGCAAGCGCACCGGCGGCAAGGACGCGGGCTGGCACCTCAAGATCCCGAAGGGCGCCGACACGCGCGAGGAGCTCCACTTCCCGCTCGGCGACTCCAACATGCCGCCGGCCGAGCTGGTCGAGCTCACCAAGGGATACACCCGGGGTGTGCCGCTGGAGCCGGTCGCCCGCATCGTCACCCACCGGGCCACCTGGCAGCTGGTCGACAACTCCGGCGCGGTGCTCGCCGAGCTCACCGACGACCGCGTCGAGGCCGAGAACCTCAGTTCGTCCACAAAGGACAAGTGGCGCGAGCTCGAGGTCGAGCTGGCCGACGACGCCGACGACGCCCTCCTCGACCGCGCCGAG
Source organism: Actinophytocola sp. (assembly GCF_036402745.1). GTDB lineage: Bacteria > Actinomycetota > Actinomycetes > Mycobacteriales > Pseudonocardiaceae > Actinophytocola. The sequence goes on from NZ_DASWSJ010000030.1 coordinate 20,966, forward strand.
CGCGAACTGCTCAAGGCGGGACTGCGGCCGGCGAAGTACGGCTCGAAGCTGGCCCGCGTGCTGCGCCCCGCCCGGGAGGGCCGGCCGGGCCGCGCGGCCGGCGAGCAGCTCGGCGCGTACCTGTCCGCGCAGGTCGACGCGTTGGTGCGGCACGACCTGCTGGCCCGGCGCGACACGCCGGACGCCGTGCATCAGATGCGGGTGGCGACGCGCCGGCTGCGCAGTGTCCTGCGCGCCTACCGCACGCTGCTCGACCGCGAGCGGGTCGACCGGCTGCGCTTCGAGCTCAAGTGGCTCGGCGGGCAGCTCGGACCGGCCCGCGACCTCGAGGTGATGGAGGCCGATCTCGAGCGCGCCGTCGCCGAGCTGCCGGACGACCTCGTCCTGGGCCCGGTCGCGGCCCGGCTGACCCGTCACTTCTCGCCCGCTCGGGCCGAGGCGCGGCAGACCGTGCAGCAGACCCTGGGCGCCGACCGGTACCTGCGGGTACTCGACCAGCTGGACCGGCTCGTGGCGGACCCGCCGTTCACCGGCCGGGCCGCCAGGCCGGCGAAGAAGGAGCTGCCGAAGCACGTGCGCGACACCTACCGCCGGACCGCGCGCCGGGTGCGCTCGCTCGACGGCTCCGACGAGGCCCTGCACGGCGTGCGGAAGGCGGCCAAGCGGTTGCGGTACGCGGCCGAGGTCGCCGTGCCGGTGGTGGGCAAGCCGGCCGACCGGACCCGCAAGCGCGCGAAGGAGGTCACCCGGGTGCTCGGCGAGCACCACGACAGCGTGGTGGTCCGGCCGGTGCTGCGGGGGCTGGGGGTGCAGGCGCACCTGGCCGGCGAGAACGGCTTCACGTTCGGGTTGCTGCACGAGCGGGCGCAGCGGCGCGCCGACGAGGCCGCGGCCCGGTTCGGCAAGACCTGGGCCAAGCTCGAGGCGCGCAAACACCGAGCGTGGCTGGGCTGACGCGGCGGTCACCCGGCCGGGTGGGATACGGCGCCTCCCCAGCCGGGAGGCGCCGTTCGCGCGCGCGACACATCGCGTAACCCGGTGATTACCTGACGGCACACGACCGAAAACTTGCCTCCCTAGCGTCGGGCCGACCTCTCGTCCCGGCCCCCGGAGGCAGGTTTCATGACCGACACCCTGGACGCCGACACAACCCCGCAACGCCAGTACGCCCCGCTCGCCGCGAACGAGAACCGCGAGGACTACTCGCTGCGGTTCGCGGCGCACTCGTTCCGCAGGTGGTCCCCGTTCGTCGTCGCCGGCACCGCGCTCGGCGGCATCGCCTACCTGGCCGACTTCGCGATCGGCGCCAGCATCGTCCTCACCTACGGGTTCACCTCCGGCGTGCTCGCGATCCTCGCCGCCGCCGTGATCATCTTCCTGACCGGCATCCCGATCGCGTCCGCGTGCGCCAGGTACGGCGTCGACATGGACCTGCTGACCCGCGGCGCCGGCTTCGGCTACTTCGGCTCGACGCTGACCTCGTTGGTGTACGCCAGCTTCACGGTGATCTTCTTCTCGCTCGAGGGCTCGATCATGGCCCAGGCCTTCGACCTCGCGATCGGCCTGCCGCTCCCGATCGGGTACCTGCTGGCCACGCTCATCGTGCTGCCGTTCGCGCTGTACGGGATGGGCGCGGTGGCGAAGATGCAGACCTGGACCCAGCCGCTGTGGATCGCCGGGCTGATCCTGCCGTTCGTCGTGGTCGCGATCCGCGAGCCCGCCCGGCTGGGCGACTTCGCGGCGTTCGCGGGGCTCGACGGGAGCGGCGGCACGTTCTCCGCGATCGGGTTCGGGCTCGGCATGGGAGTCGCGTTGTCGTTGATCGGCCAGATCGGCGAGCAGGCCGACTACCTGCGGTTCATGCCGGAGAAGACCGCGGCGAACAAGCGGGCGTGGTGGACGGCGGTGATCGCGGCCGGGCCCGGCTGGGTGATTCTCGGTGCGGCCAAGCAGATCGGCGGCGCGCTGCTCGCGTTCCTGGCGCTGGGTGCGGTCGGCGAGACCCACGCGCTGGAGCCGATCGCGCCTTACCTGGAGGCGGTCCGCCCGGCGCTCGGCCCGGTCGCGCTCACGTTCGCGGCGATCTTCGTGGTCGTGTCCCAGATCAAGATCAACACGACGAACGCGTACTCCGGCTCGCTCTCGTTCGCCAACTTCTTCTCCCGCGTGCTGCACCGCCATCCCGGCCGGGTCTGGTACGTGCTGGTCAACTGCGGGATCGCGCTGGCGCTCATGGAGTTCGGCGCGTTCGCGCTGCTGAACAAGATCCTCGGCTTCTACTCCAACGTGGCCATCGCGTGGATCGGCGCGGTGTGCGCGGACCTGGTGATCGCCAAGCCGCTCGGCCTCTCGCCACGCTACGTCGAGTTCAAGCGCGCGTACCTCCACAAGATCAACCCGGTCGGCTTCGGCGCGATGGTGACCGGCTCGGCCATCTCGATCGCCGCGTACTTCGGCGCGTTCGGCGACTTCCTGGCCGCGTTCAGCCCGCTGCTGGCGCTGGTGATCGCGGTCGTGCTGGTGCCGGTGCTCGCGCTGGTCACCAAGGGCAGGTACTACCTCGCCCGGCCGAACACCGTCGGCGGCCCGGACGTCGAGCCGGCCGACCTGCGGGCCACCTACGACTGCACGGTCTGCGGGGTGGCCTACGAGCTGCCCGACGTCGCCGACTGCACCAAGCAGGACGGCGCGATCTGCTCGCTGTGCTGCACGCTCGACGCCACCTGCCACGACGCGTGCCAGAAGGATGACGCCGCCCCGGTCACCCTGGGCATGCCGACGATATGGTCAGCCCAGCCCGCAGAGGTCCGCGACGTGTGACCGGACCTCCTTGACCGGCAACGGATCCACGGTCTGCTGGACGACCGCGCCGACCAGGTAGCGGAACAACGCCTGGGCGCGCTTGCGCGGCTCGCCGACCGGGATGGCCGCGAGCAGCTCGGCGAAGATCCACACGCAGTCGCGGTGCAGGCGCCGCACCGCGTCGAGCCGGTCGCGGCGCACCGCGTCGACCCAGTAGTCGAACCACAGCACGGCCGCGTTCGGCTTGGCCTGGAAGAGCTCGAGGTAACGGGTGACGGCCGCCCAGAACCGCTCGAGCGGGTCGTCGTGCGCGGCCGCGGCGGCCCGCAGGTGCTCGACGGTGGCCTCGATGTGGCCGGCCATGGCCGCCTCGACGAGGTCGTCCATGTCGGCGAAGTAGTAGTGGATGGCGCTCTTGGTGAGCGGGCTCGCGTCGGCGACCGCCCGGGCGGTGCAGCCGGCCAGCCCGTCGCGGGCCAGCACGTCGCGGGCCGCCTCGATGATCTGCCGCTGCTTGTCGAGCTGGTTGGGCGAGAGGCGATCGCCCGCCGCCGAGGTGTTGAGCGCCACGTGGTCAGGGTAGGCCACTTGCCAGCGCTAGGACACGTGGCCTAACTTTCAGTACAGTTGTCCTAACTCACGGGGAGCTCCACCATGGCGTTGCCGTTCATGTTCTTCGACCTGCGTACTTCCGACGTGCCGACCGCCCGGCGCTTCTACGGCGAGCTGTTCGACTGGCCCATCGCCGACGTGCCGGCCGGCGACCGGACCATCCCGATGCTGACCGACGGTCACGACCCGTGGGCGGGTTTCACCCAGCTCGCACCGGACGACGAGCGGCGCCCGCAGTGGGTTCCGTACGTCCCGGTGGACGACCTCGACGCGGCCACGGCCCGGGCGAAGGAGCTCGGCGCGACCGTGGTCCGGGAGCGGGTCGAGCTGGCGCAGGGCTCGCTGGCGGTGCTGGACGACCCCACCGGCGCGGCGCTCGTGCTGTGGCAGCACAAGGAGCAGGACCGGGTCAGTCCCGGAGGAGACGCTTGAGCACCTTGCCGGACGGGTTCCTCGGCAGGTCCGGCCGGAACTCGATCTCCCGGGGCACCTTGTAGTTGGCCAGCTCGCGCAGGCAGTGGCCCCGGACGTCCTCGACCGACAGGGCCGGGTCCCGGCGGATCACGTAGGCCTTGCCCACCTCGCCCAGCCGCTTGTCCGGCACGCCCACCACCGCCGACTCGGCCACGCCGGGCAGCCGGGCGAGCGCCTGCTCGACCTCGGCGGGGTAGACGTTGAAGCCACCGCAGATGTACATGTCCTTCAGCCGGTCGGTGATCGTGAGGTAGCCGCGGTCGTCGACCTCGCCCACGTCGCCCGTGTGCAGCCAGCCGCCGGCGTCGACGGCGGCCGCGGTCGCGGCCGGGTCGTCGAGGTAGCCCAGCATCACGTTCGGGCCGCGCAGCAGGACCTCGCCGGCCGCCGGGTCGATGCGCAGCTCGAAGCCCGCGGCCGGGCGGCCGCAGGTGTGCGCGACGGTCGACGCGTCGTCGTCGGTCCGGCACATCGTCGCGACGACCGCCTCGGTGAGCCCGTACGCGGTGAGCACGGCGTCGAGCTCGAGCTCGTTCTGCATCCGCTCGACGAGGACCACGGGCACGGTCGCCGCGCCGGTCACCGCGAGGCGCAGGCTGGACAGGTCGACGTCGTCGCGGTCGGGGTGGTCGAGCATCGTCTGGTAGATCGTGGGCGGGCCGGGCAGCACGGTGATCCGCTCGGCCGCGACCAGCCGCATCGCCTCGACGACGTCGAACACGCGCTGCGGCACGATCGTCGCGCCGGTCAGCAGACAGGCGAGGATGCCGGCCTTGTAGCCGAAGCTGTGGAAGAACGGGTTGATCACCAGGTAACGGTCGGCGCTGGTCAGCTCGCCGAGCTCGGCCCACGCGCGGGCCACGCCGAGGGCCTGGCGGTGCGCGCTCATCGCGCCCTTGCTGCGGCCGGTGGTGCCGGAGGTGAACAGGATGTCGCTGACGTCGTCCGGGCCGACCTCGGCCGCCCGCGGGTCGGCGTCGGGCACCCCGGCGGCACGGGCCGCGAGGTCGGCCCAGGCGATGACGCCCTCCGGTGCCGCGCCCGCGTCGAGCGGGATGTGCACGACCGTGTCCGGCACCGGGTGCTGGCCGGCCCGCAGCTCGGCCAGCCGGTCGCGGCCGAGGAACTCACCCGCCACCACCAGCGCGGCCGCCTTCGTCCGGGTCAGCAGGTCGGCCGTCTCGGCCGCGGTGAAGCGGGTGTTGATCGGGACCAGCGTCGCGCCCGCGTAGGTGGTGGCCAGCGCGGCGATCACCCAGTGATGCGTGTTCGGCGAGCACAGGGCCACCCGGTCGCCCGGGCCGATGCCCTCGGCCAGCAGCGCACGGGCGACCGTGCGGACGTGCTCGCGCAGCTGACGCCAGGACAGCCGGACGGTTCCGTCGACGAGAGCCTGGGCGTCGCCGAAGCGCGCCGAGGCGGCGGCGAGTGCGGCCGGGATGGTGTCCACCCGCCAATACTAGAACACGTTCTAGAAACTGGGTCGCAACGTCGGGGGTGGCATCGGCGTACTGCTTGTCATGACATTTCGAACGATCGCCCTCGCGGTGGCGCTCGCGCTCCTGCCCGGGCACCTCGCCGCCGCGGCCGAACCCGAGCTGACCTTGGCGTTCACCGACCGCGCCGGGGCGCCGGCGGCCCGCGCCGAGGCGACCCTGATCAACCTCGACACCGGCGACCACCTGAGCACCGACAGCGCCGGCGGCACCGCCACGATCCCCGCGACCCCCGGCCGGTACATCCTGTACTCGATCGTCTACACGGGACGGTCCGAGGCGAGCCTGCTGCTCTGGCCACGGCTGGAGGTGAGCGGGCCGGCCACGCTCGCCCTGGACGCGCGGCTGGCGCGGCCGGTCGAGGTACGGGTGCCGCACAGGTCCGCGCGCGTCGCCGCGGCGGTGATCATCTCGAACATCGACTACACCATCGACGGCGAGGCACGCGGGGCCATCGCCTCGGTGAGCACGGCCGAGGCCCCGCGGGTCTCGAGCGCGCAGCTGGGTTCGGCGGAGCCGGTCGCGGGCGTCCACAGCCGCATCAAGGTCAACCTCGCCGAGCCGGACGCGGCCGGCGACTTCCGCGCGAGCCCGTACCACTACACGCTCCAGTGGGCGCAGGAAGGTCGCATGTGGACAGGCCTGCGGGAGGAGGTGCGCGCGGCCGACCTGGACACGGTGCGGGCCGACTACGCCACGCTGGACGGCAAGTTCGACGCCTACACCGGGGCGTTCGACGTCGGCGGCGGCGTCGACCGCTCGATCGGCGTGCCGATCACGTTGCCGCACAAGCGAACCGAGTTCTTCACCAAGGGCGTGGCGTGGAACGCACGGGTGTGCTTCGCGCCCGACCTCACCGCGGGTCAGTCGTGCCTGTCCGGCAAGCCCGCGTCGCGGTGGAACTACGGGCCGTACCTGCCGGCCGCACGGTTCATCGAGCGGTTGGACAACCGGATCCGGATCATCGCGGGGCTCGCCGACCAGTCCGGTCACCTGGGCCTGGACGAGGGTGACATCGTCGACGGCCGGTTCACGCTCTACCGCGACGGCGTCAAGGTCGGCGAGACTTCCCTGGACCAGCCCGGGTTCGACGACCTGCCCGCGGAGCCCGCGCGGTACCGGATGGAGTTCGACGGCTCGATGGCGACGCTGCTGCCGGGCTCGTTCCACGCGGCGTGGACGTTCGAGTCCGGGTACGCGCCGATCGGCGAGGGGATGCTGCCGACGCTGAACGTGCGGTTCACTCCCAAGCTGGACAACGAGAACCACGCCGTGGCGGGCCGGCCGCTGACCCTGCCGATCGAGGTGGCCGGCGGCGACGCGCGGGCCGTGACGGTGGACCTGTCCTTCGACGCGGGGAAGACCTGGCGCCCGGCGACGGTCCGGCCGGCCCGGGCCGGGTGGACGACGACCGTGACTCCCCCGGCGGACGCGGCGGACATCTCCCTGCGTGCGCACGCGTCCGACGCGGACGGCAACGCGGTGGAGCAGGTGATGACCCGGGCGATCCCGCTCAGGCCAGCCGGCGGATGAGCCGGGAGACGACCGAGGAGACGATCAGCCAGAACAGCGCCGCCAAGCCGTAGTTGACCAGGACGCGCAGCTCCGCGTTCTCGGGCGTGAAGAGGTTCCGGAAGGCCAGCGCCAGCGGCTCGGCGGCGTCGGCGAAGAAGACGGTGATGCTGTTGTCGGGGTTGGCGCTGCCGACGGTGAGCACGACGTGCACCACCAGCACCAACGCGAAGATCAGCCCGACCCAGCGGACCAGACCTGCCAGCACTCCCACCACGGACGCGCGGACTTCGGCAGGGGTTCGCCGTCGCTCCTGCGCGACGTCCTCAGGGCGCTCACTGTGCGCGGCCATGGTGGAAGTCTGGCACGTCCGGTACCCGCCTGGCTACCGGCGGGTAGGCGGCTGCGCCGGCACCGGTCAGCGGGAGACCAGCCGGGCGATGAAACTGGCCACCACGACCCAGAACACGGCGGCGAGACCGTAGTTGACGAGTACCTCGAGGTTGACGTTCGCGAGCTTGAACAGGCCCGGGAAGAACAACGCGAGCGGCACGGCCAGCGACTTGACGAAAAGGAAGAACGAGTTCGCCGGGTTCGCGCTGAACAAGATCATGAGGATGTAGACGACCTCGATCACGGCGAACAGAGCGCCAATGCCGGTAATGACTCGCGCGGCGGTGCCGCGCCCGCTGCTGATGGCCCATCTACGAGTAGTCATGCACGGTGGATGCCCGCACCGCCCTGTGACGAAACGCCCGGCCCAGAGCAATCCGCTACGCCGTTCGGCCCACTATGTGGAACCCGGGTTTCCCCACGGCCGGTCCCGGTGACTACGCTGACGGCCGTGGCGCGTGTTCTCCTCCTTCGCTGCCGCGACGGGGCCTGACCAGACCGGCTCCCCGCCGCGGGGCGAAGCCTTGCCGGTCTTCCTTCATCGAACCCGGCCAGGAGACCTTCACATGACCATTCCGGACACTCAGCGCGCCGCGAACAGCAAGCTGCGCATGCCTTCGCGCCCCGCGCCGGCCGAGCAGCCGGCCTGGAACACCCAGCGCGGGTCGGCCATGCCGACCCACCGGTACAAGCCGTTCGCCCAGCTCGTCGAGCCCGTGACGCTGCCCGACCGCGCCTGGCCGGACCGGCCCATCACGCGCGCGCCGCAATGGTGCGCGGTCGACCTGCGGGACGGCAACCAGGCGCTGATCGACCCGATGTCGCCGGCCCGCAAGCGCAAGATGTTCGACCTGCTCGTACGCATGGGCTACAAGGAGATCGAGGTCGGCTTCCCGGCCGCGTCCCAGACGGACTTCGACTTCGTCCGAGAGATCATCGCCGACGGGGCGGTACCCGACGACGTGTCGATCCAGGTGCTGTCGCAGTGCCGGCCGGAGCTGATCGAGCGGACGTTCGAGTCGCTGCAGGGCGCGCACAAGGCGATCGTGCACATCTACAACTCGACGTCGATCCTGCAGCGGCGGGTCGTGTTCCGCGAGGAGCGCGAGGGGATCAAGAAGATCGCCACGTCGGCGGCGGAGATGGTGCTCGAGTACGCCGGCAAGTACACCGATACGGACTTCCGGTTCGAGTACTCGCCGGAGTCCTACACCGGGACCGAGCTGTCCTACGCGGTGGAGGTGTGCAACGCGATCACCGAGATCTGGCAGCCCACTGTGGACCGTCCGGTGATCATCAACCTGCCGGCGACGGTGGAGATGGCGACCCCGAACGTGTACGCCGACTCGATCGAGTGGATGCACCGCAACCTGGAGCGCCGCGACTCGGTCGTGCTGTCGCTGCACCCGCACAACGACCGCGGCACCGCGGTGGCTGCCGCCGAGCTGGGCTACAAGGCCGGTGCGGACCGGATCGAGGGGTGCCTGTTCGGCAACGGCGAGCGGACGGGCAACGTCTGCCTGGTCACGCTGGGGATGAACCTGTTCAGCCAGGGCATCGACCCGCAGATCGACTTCTCCGACATCGACGAGATCCGGCGGACCGTCGAGTACTGCAACCAGCTGCCCGTCGGCGAGCGGCACCCGTGGGGCGGGGACCTGGTGTTCACCGCGTTCTCGGGCTCGCACCAGGACGCGATCAACAAGGGCTTCGACGCGATGCGTGACCAGGCTTCGCGGGCGGGCCGGCCGGTCGAGGACCACGAGTGGGAGGTTCCCTACCTGCCGATCGACCCGAAGGACGTCGGCCGGACCTACGAGGCCGTCATCCGGGTGAACTCGCAGTCCGGCAAGGGCGGCGTGGCCTACGTGATGAAGACCGAGCACCAGCTGGACCTGCCGCGGCGGCTGCAGATCGAGTTCTCGCAGGCGATCCAGCGGTACACCGACAGCGAGGGTGGCGAGGTCTCGCCCGCCCTCATGTGGTCCACGTTCGACTCCGAGTACCTGTCGCCGCGGTCGCCGGTGGTGCTGCGCGAGCACCGGATCAGCGACGACGGCCAGGGGCACGACGAGATCGCGGCGGTGGTCGAGGTCGAGGGTGACCGGCACGAGATCTCCGGCGCCGGCAACGGCCCGATCGCGGCCTTCGTCGACGCGCTGGCATCGGTGGGCTACGACGTGCGGGTCCTGGACTACACCGAGCACGCGCTCACTGCCGGCGACGACGCGCGGGCGGCCGCCTATGTCGAGTGCACGATCGGCGACCGGGTCCTGTGGGGCGTGGGCGTCCACAGCTCGATCGTGACCGCGTCGCTGCGGGCGGTGGTGTCGGCGATCAACCGCGCGCATCGCTGAGTGGGGGACGGCGTGGGGGTACCTGCGGTAGGCCTGGGACAAAGAGCCCGCGTAGTACGACTACGCGCCTTCCTCGGATGACGCGCCGTAGTTTTGTCGGTGCTGCGCGCTACCGTGCCGGGCATGGACGAACACCAGGTCAGCTCGGTCTCGCAGCCACCAGCCGCCGTCCGCGTGGGTGGCGGGCGCTCAGGTCTTCCCGAAGCCCGGCGAGCACCGCCCACACCACGCGCGCGCTGATCGCGGCGCTCACCATCGGCACCTGCCGCGTGCCCACCGCGGCCAGCACCTCGCACACCAGGCGATCGGTGTCGCCGCCATGGGCGGCGCCTCGGGCTATCCAGTTGCCCACGGCCTCGGCCACCGTCACGCGGGTGTGGTCGGCGGTTCCCCAGCCGAACATCGGCAGCTCCACCGTCAGCGTGGGGATGCCGAGCTCGCGCTCGATGTACAGGCCCGCGCACTCGGTGCCGTCGATGCCGATGCGTTCGGCGGGGAAGTACGCGTACGTGTGGTCGTCGAGGGTTGTCGTCCAGGTGGCGGCCAGCGTCGGCCAGCGGGCGAACGCGCCGGCCAGGTCCGTGCGCAGGCGGTGGCTCGCGCCCGGCCACGAGCGGTTCGCGTACAGGTAGGGAGCGGCCGCGCCGACGTCGTTGTGCAGCAACAACACCGCGTCGGGGCGCAGCTGCGCCAGGCGCGACCGCAGCTCGGCGGCTCGGTTCTGGGCGGGGGTCCGCGGGTTCGCACAGTGGGCGAACTCGGCCTGCTCCGGCAGCGGTTGCAGGTAGCCGCCGGCCACGTACCCCACCGGGTCCGTGGGCAGCGCGAAGCGGTGCTCGGGCGGCGGCGGGTCGATCGGGCCCACGAGCGCGATCCGGCCCGGCGCGCCGGTCAGCGGCACGGTGGCGGCGAAGGCCGAGCCCAGCGGCTCGTTGGCGTGCGGCAGCAGCCCGACGGCGATCAGCGGGCCGTCGGAACCGAACTCGGACACGTCGATCGCGTCGGCGCTCGGCCATGAGTAGGAAGCGAGGACCTCACCAGATGCTGTAGCCACCATCCACCACCAACACCTGACCCGTCATGTGGTCCGACATGCCCGACGCCAGGAACAGCAGCGGGCCGTTCAGCGCGTCCTCCGGTCCCACCCGGCCGGTGGGCATGAAGCGCTTCACGAACTGCTGCCCCACGTCCGAGTCGAAGTATTCCGCGTTCTTCGGCCCGGCGAGGTAGCCCGGCGCCAGCACGTTGCACTGCACGCCGCGGCCGGCGTACTCGAGCGCGATCGACTTCGTGAAGCCGATCAGCGACGCCTTCGCCGCCGCGTACGCGGCCACCGTCGGGACGGGGTGCATGCCGAGCACGGACGACAGGTTGATCACCTTGCCGCGCCGCCGTTCCGCCATGCCGGGCGCGTAGGCGCGGCACAGGCGGAACGCGGTCCGCAGGTTGATCTCCACCATGTGGTCGAGCACGTCGTCGGTGGTGTCGGCCAGGATCAGCGACGTGCCGGCGCCGACGTTGTTCACCAGCACGTCCACCTCGGGCTGGTCGGCCACGATCTGCGCCACGAACTCGGCGTCGGTCAGGTCGCCGGCCAGGCCGTCGGCGAGCGCGCCCGTCGCGATCAGCGAGACCAGCGCGTCCTTGTTGCGGTCGACGCCGACCACCTTCGCGCCGGCCTCGGTGAACGCCGCCGCCGCGGCCTTGCCGACCGCGCCCGCGGCGCCGGTCAGCAGCACCGTGCGGCCGGCGAGTGACCAGGGATGGGGAGTCACACTGCCTCCAGGTGTCGTGGCGCGGACATGCGCACGGACATCGCGAGCCCGGCCAGGGCGAACAGCACCGCGCACAGCGCGGCCGGCCCACCCGGGCCGGACCACGCGGTGAGCACGCCGACGAACGGGGTGAGCACGGCGAAGCCGAGGTTGCGGCTGGTCGTCATGATGCTCATGGCCGTGGCCTCGCCGTGCTCGCGCAGGTCGTCGAGCACGCGCGCGCGGAACCGCGGCACGAGCCGGGCCTGCGCGGTCTGCACCACGACCGCCGCCACCAGCACCACCGCCACCGACTCGAGGCCGAGCGCGGCCGACGCCAGCGCGGCCAGCACCACACTGACCCGCAGCGGCCAGCGGTCGGGCAGGCCGAAGGCCGCGGCCGACGCGCCCAACGCGACGCCGGCCGCGGCCACCCCGACCAGGTGCTCGCTCAGCCCGGCGCGCACGTAGTACACCGGCGTCAGGTAGAGCAGCACCGAGAACGCGGTGCCGATCAGGATCATGGCGAGCAGGTCCAGCGGCAGCCCGGGCGCCCGGCGCACCCCCCGCACCAGCCCGCGCAGCCGCCGGCCGAGCGGCACCCTGTCCACATCGGACTCCGAGCGCACGTCGGCGACCGTGGTGAGGATGCCGACCGCCGCGAGCTGCGCCGCGGCGGTGGCGACGAACGTCCACCGCATGCCGGCGAACGACAAGGCGCTCGCCGACACCAGCACCACCGCGGTCACCGCCAGGTTCAGCGACTGGAACAGCCGCTCCCCCGCCTCGAACTCGCCCGGCCGCCCGGCCCGGCGCAGCACGCCGGCCGCGAGCGCCGCGTCGGCGCCCATGGTCAGCGCGGTGGCCGCGGCGAACAGCGGTTGCGCGGCCCAGAACGCGGCCGCGTCGGGCACCGTGCCCAGCAGCAGCGCGGCGCCGCCCTGCAGCGACGCGCCGAGAACCAGCGCCTGCCGCGGCCCGATCCGGTCGGCCAGGTGCCCGGCCGGCAGGTCGAACACGACGATGAGCAGCGCGAAGAACGCCTCGATGACCAGGAGCAGGGAGAGCGATATGTCCATTGAGGACGCGTAGAGCACGAGGTAGGGCACGAAGAAGTAGCTGCCCAGCAGCAACCGGGCCACCAGCACCTTGCGGAGGTGGTCGGGCCACGGCCTGCGCATCGTGCTCACCGCCCGGTCGGGGACAGGAGCTCCCAGGTGCCCGGCTCCTCGACGTCGAGCCAGATCAGCTCCTGGTAGATCCGCTTGTAGTACGAGCAGTGCTCGGACTCGCGGTCGAGGCGCTTGAAGTGGGTGTAGCTCTTGTGCACGCAACCGCCGTGGCAGAACTGCTTCCACGTGCAGGAGGAGCACTCGTCGATCTCCTCGACGTGCCGCTCGCGGAGCCTCTCGACGACCGGGCTGGTGTCGACGGCGGTGCGGATGTCGGTCTCGGCGAGGTTGCCGATGACGAACTCCGGCTTGCCGACCATCTCCTCGCACGGGTAGAGGTCGCCGTTGGTGTCGATGGTGATCATGTTGACGCCGGCGCCGCAGGGGTTTCGCATGCACATGTACTCGCGGCGGAACGAGCGCAGCGACCCGAGCTCGCCGGCCAGGAGGTTGGCGAGGGGCACGAGCTTCTCGCCCGCCCGGGCCCGCGCGGCGACGTGCCGCACGACCGTGAAGTAGGACTCGAAGTAGCGGTCGCCGCTGAGCCAGTCCTCGTCGCCGGCGTTGCCGGACTGGAACACCGGGAGGAAGCGGATGCTGGCGACGTCGAGCGCGGCCATGGAGTCGTACATCTCGACGATGCGGTCGGTGTTGCCCGCGTGCACGACGCAGACCGCGTGCACGGCGATGCCCTTGTCCTGCAGGCGCTTGATGCCCTTGACCACGCCCTTGTAGGAGCCCTTGCCGCGGTGGTCGACGCGGAACTCGTCGTGCATCTCCGGAGTGCCGTCGAGGGAGACACGGACAGAGAAGTTGTTGTCGGCCAGGAAGTCGCAGGCGGCGGGGCTGAGGTTGTAGCCGTTGGTCTGGATGGAGAAGACGACTTTCTTGCCGGCCTTCGCGTAGACCTCCTTGGCGTAGGCGACGACCTGGCGGATGTCCTTGAGGGCCATGGTCGGCTCGCCGCCGTGGAACTCGAGGCTGGTGAGCGGGGTGGGCAGCGCGACGAGCTCGTCGACCGCCTTCAGCATGAGCTCGAGCTTGAGCTGCTTGCGGGGGACGCCGTCCTCGATGGTGTAGCAGTAGGTGCAGGCGAGGTTGCACCAGTTGTGCACGTGGAAGACGCCGAGCACGGGGTAGGAGTTGTGGGTGCTCTTGGGCGCGAGCAGCTGGAGGCCCTCGACCCGGCTGGAGGACGTGCCGTACCCCATGCCGTCGAGGGTGACGAGCCCGCGCTGGAACAGCTCGGCCACCCGCTCGGGCTCGAGCCGGATGTCCTTCAGCTGTCCCGTCTCGAGCGCCCGCAGAACGTCCACTTCGGACTGGTCGGCGGTGACCGTCCACCCGCCGGTCCCGGGCGACACCACGAGCGTGTGCGACCCCCGGTCCTCGAAACGAAGCTCATCGGCAAGGCCGACGCGTGTCTCGGCCGTAAGCGAAAGTCGCACTGTTCTCCCTCTTCTCCTTGGTCTCTCCCTCTTCTTCCCGGTCTGGCCGGGGCCCGCCCCGTCGCGGGACGCGCCCCAGCCCGCCGGACATCAGGTGGCCACCCACACGGTGGCGACCACCTCCTCGGTCTCCACGACCTCGATCTCGACCATCTGAACGCACCCCCTCTCTGTGCAGATCGGGTTAGCTACCGACGGTGACCAGGTTCTGACCGCCCACTCGAGATCTGCTCGAGAACCACGCAAGTGTGACCAAGAGATCATCCGGAGGCCGGCCGGAGCGCACCGCGCAGCCAACCGTCCACACAGGATTTGGGGCGGGGTGTGGCCGCCGGCCCCCGAACCCAGCCTACCGGCGGGACCGACAGAAAGGCGCAGCTCAGCGCGGCCTGTGGACAACCGCGGGGAGGGCGAGCCGGGCTACGGAGCCTCGGCGGCGGCCGCGGGGGGCTCGTTCGTCGTGGGGTCCACCGGCGGCTTGTCCAGGTTCTCCGGGAAGTGGCAGGCCACCCGGTGCCCCGGCGCCAGCTCGGCCAGCGGGGGCTCCTCCGTCGAGCAGATCTCCTGGGCCTTCCAGCACCTCGTGTGGAAGCGGCACGCCGGCGGCGGGTTGATCGGGCTCGGCACATCGCCCGTCAGGCGGATTCGCTCGCGGCGGCGTCGGCGCGCCGTGTCGGGGATGGGCACGGCCGACAGCAGCGCCACCGTGTACGGGTGCATCGGGCGCTCGTACAGATCCGTGCGGTTCGCCAGCTCGACGATCTTGCCCAGGTACATCACGGCGACCCGGTCCGACACGTGGCGGACCACCGACAAGTCATGGGCGATCATCACGTAGGTGAGGTCCAGCTCGTTCTGCAGGTCCTCCAGCAGGTTCACCACCTGGGCCTGGATGGACACGTCGAGCGCGGACACCGGCTCGTCCGCCACGATCAGCTTCGGGCGCAGCGCCAGGGTGCGCGCGATACCGATTCGCTGCCGCTGACCGCCGGAGAACTCGTGCGGGTAGCGGTTGTAGTGCTCCGGCGAGAGGCCGACCAGCTCGAGCAGGTCCTGGACCGCCCGCTTGATGCCGTGCTCGGTCTTGACCTTCTGCAGCTTGAACGGCGCCCCGACGATGGTGCCGACCGTGTGCCGCGGGTTCAGCGACGAGTACGGGTCCTGGAAGATCATCTGCACGTCGCGGCGCAGGGGGCGCATCTTGCCGGCCGAGATGTGGCTGATGTCGCGGCCCTCGAAGACGATCTTGCCCGCGGTCGGCTCCAGGAGGCGGGTGATCAGCCGGCCCGTCGTCGTCTTGCCGCAGCCGGACTCGCCCACCAGCGACAGGGTCTCGCCCTTCGTCACGGTGAAGTCGAGCCCGTCGACGGCCTGGACGGCGGCCACCTTGCGTTGCAGCAGGCCGCGCCGGACCGGGAAGTGCTTCTGGAGCCCGGAGACGGACAACAGCTCCTCGCCCGAGCCCGAGGTGGGGCCCGAGCCGGCCGGCGACGAGGCCTCAGCTTCAGCAGTCACATTCTCCCCGTTCACAGCTTCGGCTTGATCTCGTTGTTCCAGAGCCGCAGCCGGTTCTCCGCGGACAGGTGACACGCGATGTGGTGCCCGTTGCCCACGTCCCGCAGCTCCGGCACCTCCGTCTCACTCAGCCCGTTGTTCAGCTCGTCATAGGCACACCGCGGGTGGAACGGACAACCCGGCGGCACGTTGATGAGGCTCGGCGGCGTGCCCGGAATGGGCAGCAGCCGCTCGGAACGCTCGCGGTCCAGCCGCGGCATCGAGCCCAGCAGGCCCCACGTGTACGGGTGCTGCGGCTCGGTGAAGATGTCGTCCGCCGAGCCGTACTCCGCGGCCCGGCCCGCGTACATCACGAGGATGTCGTCCGCGAGCTCGGCCACGACGCCGAGGTCGTGGGTGATGATGATGACCGCGGAGTTGAACTCCTCCTGCAGGTCCCGGATCAGGTCCAGGATCTGCGCCTGCACGGTCACGTCGAGCGCGGTGGTCGGCTCGTCCGCGATCAGCAGCTCCGGGTCGCACGACAGCGCCATCGCGATCATGGCGCGCTGGCGCATGCCGCCGGAGAACTGGTGCGGGTAGTCGTCCACCCGGGACCGCGGGTTCGGGATCCCGACCCGGTCCAGCATCTCGATGGCGTGCTTGCGTGCCACCGCCTTGCTGACGTCGTGGTGGACCCGGTACGCCTCGACGATCTGGTTGCCCACCGTGTAGTACGGGTGCATGGCCGACAGCGGGTCCTGGAAGATCATCGCCATGTCCTTGCCGCGCAGGCGGCGCCTGGACTCCTTGCCCAGCCCGACGAGGTTCTGCCCGTTGAACAGGATCTCGCCGGAGATCTCGGCCGTGCCCTCCTTGTGCAGCCCCATGATCGACAGGCTCGTGACGCTCTTGCCCGACCCGGACTCGCCGACGATGCCGAGCGTCTTGCCGCGGTCGAGCTGGAAGTTCAGCCCGTCGACCGACTTGACGACACCGTCGTCGGTCGGGAAGTGCACCCGCAGGTCGCGCACGTCGAGGAACGCGCCGGACGCGACGGGCTCCGGCTCGGCCACGACGTCGGAGGGCTCGGCGTAGATGTCCTCTTGGCTCATGCGGTCCGCACCCTCGGGTCGACGACTGCGTAGAGAAGGTCGACGATCAGGTTCGCCAGCACGATGAAGACGGCGGCGAGCATGGTCACGCCCATCACCTTCGGCAGGTCGTTGTCGTTGATCGCCTGCACCGCGTACTGGCCCAGCCCCTTGAGCGAGAACGCCTGCTCGGTCAGCACCGCGCCGCCGAGCAGCAGGCCGACGTCGAGACCGAAGATGGTCAGGATCGGCGTGAGTGCCCCGCGCAGGCCGTGTTTGACCACGACCTTGCGTTCTCGCAGGCCCTTCGCGCGCGCCGTCCTGATGAAGTCCTCGTTCATCGTCTCCAGCATGCCCGCCCTGGTGAGCCGGGCGTACTGGGCGGAGAACAGGAACGCGAGCGAGATCCACGGCAGCAGCAGCGACCACGCCCAGTCGGCGGGGTTCTGTTCGAACGGCACGAACCGGCCGGCCTTCGCCGTCCAGTCCAGGCCGTAGCTGAAGATCGTCAGCGCCATCAGACCGGTGTAGAAGATCGGCAGTGACACGCCGGCCAGCGCGATGCCCATCGCGCCACGGTCGAAGACCGTGCCTCTTCGCAGTGCCGACAGGACGCCGATCGAGACGCCGGCGACCACCCAGATGAGCGCGGCGCCGACCGCCAACGACAGCGTCACGGGTATTCGGTCGATCAGCTCCGGCCACACCGGCCGGCTGGTGAGGAACGAGTAGCCGAGGCACGGCGCGGGGCAGTGCTCGACACCGGCGCCGAGGTCGTAGTCGTCGCCGGCGACGACACCCTTGGCCCACCGGCCGTACTGCGCGAACACCGAGTCGTAGAAACCCAGCTTGTCCGCGATCGCCTTGACGGTCTCCTCGGTCGCGGTGCGGCCGACGTACCGGGTGGCGAGGGTCTCCGGGGTCGCCCCGGTGAGCCGGGGTACCAGGAAGAAGATCGAGAACGTTACCGCGCTGACGATGAACAGCAGCACCACGGCGGCGATCAGCCGCCTAATGATGTAAGTAATCAACGGTTGTCATCCAATGCGAGAACGTTCTCGTTGTGGAGGTGGCCGGCCCGGTCCGGACCGGCCACCCCACATCGTGCTTTTACCGGATCCCGGCTGTCACGCGACGCCGAGCGCCAGGTAGTCGTACATGCTGAACGCCGGGCTGATGAACACGTTCGTCAGGCCCTTGCCACGGAACAGCAGGCTCTTGGCGTACACACCGGGCAGGATCACGGCCTCTTCCATGACCCGCTTGTCGATGTCGCCCCACAGGCCCTCGCGCTTGGCGGTGTCCTGCTCGTTGACGGCCGCGTCGAGCAGCTGGTCGACCTCGGGGATCCGCACACTGGTGTTGGACGAGCCACCGGTCTCCCGGATGACCCGGCTGTCGACGATCTGGGACAGGAAGCCGAAGCCGTCGTTCCAGTCCGCACCCCAGCCGTTGATGACCAGGCCCAGCTTGTTGGCGACCACGAACGGCGGGTTGCCGGCGAACTGGGAGAAGTAGTCACCCTGCGCGTAGCCCTTGAGGGTCAGCTTGATGCCGACCTTGCCGAGCGACTGCTGCAGCGACTCCGCGGCGGCCTTCTCCTTCGGCCGCTCGTTGCGGTAGGAGATGTTGGTCTCGAAGCCGTTGGGCTGGCCGCACGCCTGCAGGTGCTGCTTGGCCTTGTCGACGTCACCTTTGTGGTCCGGGGTGTTGTAGAGGTCGAACTTCTTGTAGCCCGGGATCAGCGGCGGCATGAGGGTCGTCGCGACGTCACCACCGGAGAACGGGCCGCCGTAAGCGGTCTGGTAGCCGGTCAGGTCGGCCGCGTACTCGACGGCGAGGCGGCACTCCTTGTTGTCGAACGGCGCCACCGTCGGGTTGATCGAGGTGTACCAGAGCCGCGCGAGCTTCGCGTTGTCCGCCTGGGCCTTGAGCGCCGGGTCGGGCAGGATCGTGCCCTGCGCGGCCGGCTCCACGCCGTCACCGACGACGTCGACGTTGATCGAGCCGTCCATGAGCGCCTGGTCCAGCGAGTCGGCGTTCATGTTGAGCGTGACCTCGTACCGGTCCGGCAGCGCCTTGCGGTACTGGTCGGTCGACGCGGACCACTGGTCGTTGCGGACCAGGGCGAAGCTCTTGCCGGGCTGGTTGTTCTCGAACTTGTACGGCCCGGAGGAGATGATGTGGTCCTGGTACTTCGCGCCCTTGTTGCCACCCTCGTCGGCCGGCACCGGCATGGTCGAGACCAGCTGGGCGAAGTAGTCGAAGCTCGACAGCGGGTTCTTCAGGTGGAAGACGATCGTGTAGTTGTCCGGGGTCTCGATCGCCTGGTTGGTGTCGACGTTCGGCGACTTGTACGGACCCGCATAGCCGTCGGGCAGGTTCAGGAAGTCGTTGAAGTAGGTCGGGCCGTCCGGGAACGTGACCTTGTCGATCGAGCGCAGGACGCCGTACTTGACGTCCGCGGCCTTGACCTCGGTGCCGTTCTCGTACTTGACGCCCTTCTTGATCTTGTACGTCCAGGTCTTCTGGTCCGAGCTCGGCGTGCCGAGGTCCTCGGCGAGGTCGGGCACCAGCGTGTTGCCCTCCGCGCCCGGCACCGGCTTGAACATCAGCAGCGAGCGTCCGTAGAGCCGCGCGAAGTTCCAGGAGTAGCCGTAGTACGTGTCGGCGGTGTCGAGCGAGTCCCAGTCGCCGTTGTTGGCGAGCTTGATCGTGCCGCCCTTCTTCTCAGAAGGGTTGAAGATCTTGTCGACGGCCGCGTTGAACGCCGGCTCGGTGGTGGTCGCCGGACCGCTGCCGCCGCCGCTGCCGCCACCACTCTCCGAGCCGCCGCAGGCGGACGCGGCCAACGCGATCGCCGTGGCTGCGGCGATCGCGGAATACAGGCGCTTTCGTTTCATCTTGCGGGTGCACCCCTTCTAGTTGGGAACCTCATCGCGATCGCGGGTCGAGAGCGTCGCGCAGCCCGTCCCCGAACAGGTTGAACGCGAGCACGGTAATGAAGATCGCCAAGCCGGGCCAGAGCATGAAGTGCGGCAACGTGTAGAACCGCACGGCGTCGGAGAGCATCCCGCCCCAGGTCGCGGTCGGCGGCCGAATACCGACGCCGAGGAACGACAGCGCCGCCTCGAACAGGATGTTCGTGGGGATCAGCATCGTCGAGTAGACCAGGATCGGCGCCACCAGGTTCGGCAGCAGCTCGCGGAACAGGATGTAGGGGCCGCGGCCACCGAGGCTGCGCGCGGCGTCGACGAACTCGCGCTCTCGCAGGGACAGGGTCTGGCCACGCACGATCCGGCCGATGTAGGGCCAGTTGAAGAAGCCGATGACGAAGATCAGCAGGACGATCCGCAGGCCGTCACCCTGGAGCCCGAACGCCTGGTCTGGCACCACGCCGGCGAGCGCGATGGCGAACACCAGGATCGGGAAGGCGAGGAAGACGTCCATAGCGCGGCTGATGATCGTGTCCACCCAGCCGCCGAAGAAGCCGGCGACGACGCCCATGACGGTGCCGATGGTGACCGACAGGAGGGTGGCCGAGACCGCGATCAGCAGGGAGATCCAGGAGCCCGCGTAGATGCGGGTGAGGATGTCGCGCCCGTTCACGGGCTCCACGCCCAGCGGGT
>NZ_DASWSJ010000031.1:0-31058 GCF_036402745.1 Actinophytocola sp.
TTGCTTGATCCTCGCCGGCTTCGCGATCCATGAGTTGGACGCGCATCATCTTCAACGTGCGCTCAGTGGACTATTAGAGGTACGCCTATCCTCAGTCGGCTTGCAAGCTAGCAATTTCGAATTGCACGCAAACGAAATCAAGAATCCGGATTCCAAGAAGAAGAGTAAATTTAGTCCATGGAATCAGGTCGATTACAAGCTTCGGCGCCGCATCTTAGATGACGCGTATAAGATTCTCGCGAACTTCCATCCAAGTAATGCGGGGCTCCCACTGTCAGCTTTTGCTGTAATTGT
Organism: Actinophytocola sp.; assembly: GCF_036402745.1. Classification (GTDB taxonomy): domain Bacteria; phylum Actinomycetota; class Actinomycetes; order Mycobacteriales; family Pseudonocardiaceae; genus Actinophytocola. The sequence goes on from NZ_DASWSJ010000031.1 coordinate 295, forward strand.
GGATAAGCGTCGATATAATGTGCCGATAGATAGGGAGCAGTTGGCATACGAACTCATTCTAAACAAGTTCGATGCTATGCTCAGGCGAATATATATCGAGTCCGGTGAACGTCAGACTGGTCTGGTAATCCATGACGAGCGCGTCGTCGCAGAGAAGAATCTTCAATCTTGGACTGACTCCTGGCGGAAGGCTGCCGGGAAGATCGGTCGACTGAGGAACTTTGCAGAAGTCCCCCTTTTCGCGGACTCGAGGGCCAGTAGGTTGCTTCAAGCGGCTGATCTCTTCGCCTATTCGGTCTGGAGATACTATGGTCTAGAGAAACCGGACGAGCGATACATCGCCAACCTGTGGAAAGTGTTCGATCACGTCAACAAAGACATGCACGGCATGATACACATGACTCCAGACTTCGCGACTGGAAAGTGCGCGTGTCCACCTTGTGCAAGTCGCACAAATAACGGGTCTCTCCGTCGTTTTATGCAGCAGAAAAAGGACTTCACAAAATCAGCGGTGACAATTCAGGACGTAGAGAAGTTGAAGGAATTTTTCAACACGCCGTATGATCCGTGATCCTTGTGCTGGTAGTTTTAAATGTGTGCGTGGGGCCGGCGATCCGTTGACGATCGGGGATCGTGTTGCGTTCTACCGGCGTCGGCGGGGGCTTGCTCAGGCCACCTTGGCTGGCCTCGTCGGGCGGTCTGAGGACTGGTTGAGCAAGATCGAGCGGGGCGAGCGGGAGATCCGCCGGCTCGACGTCTTGGTCGAGGTCGCGCGGGCCTTGCGGGTGACGCTGGGTGATCTGCTCGGTGAGCCCGTCCTGATGGAGGACGACCAGAAGAACGATGACGTCCCGGCCGTGCGTGATGCGCTCATGGCTCCGCAGCGGCTCTCCAAGACGCTGTTCGGCGGTGGAGCCGAGCCTGAGTACGTCGACCCCAAGCCGGTTGCTCGGTGGGCCGAGGATGCCTGGTCGGACTACCAGGGCGGGCGGATCGGGAAGGTCGTCGCAGCGCTTCCGCGGCTGATCAAGACCGCTCAGCAGATGGAGTCGGCCAGCGGGGACGGGTCGTATAAGCGCAGGTGCGCGGCTGTGTCAGCCCGGATTCATCACCTCGCTGCGACCACGTTGAGCAAGGTCGGGGAGGCCGATCTCGCCTGGATCGCGGCTGAGCGAGCCATGCAAGCCGCTGACACCGCCGATGATCCGCTCGTGCTCGCCTCGGCTGCCCGGTCCGGCACACATGCGTTGCTCGCGGTCGGACGCTTCGAGGACGCGCTGCAGCTCGGCGACGCCGCCGCAAAGTGGCTCACGCCCCGAATGAAGGACGGCGACGCCGGCGCGCTGAGCCTCTACGGGATGCTGCATCTCCGCTCCGCCACGGCTGCCGCCCGGCACCAGGACCGGGGCACGGCGAACGAGCTGCTCAGCAAGGCCGAGAACGCCGCCCAGTCGCTCGGCGAAGACGGCAATCACTGGCAGACCGGGTTCGGGCCGACAAACGTCGCCCTGCACCGGGCCTCGGCCGGCCTCGACCTTGGGGACATCTCCTACATCGTCGATCAGGGCCAGGTGGACGCCTCCGAGTTGCCGGTCGAGCGGCAGGTCATGCACCTCATCGACTACGCCCGCACGTTGAGCCTGCTTGCTCGCGACGACGACGCGCTGCAGGTCCTGCTGTCTGCCGAGGACAAGTCGGCGCAGCTCGTGCGGCACTCCGCGATCGCGCGGGAGGTCGTGCGGACCATGTACCGGCGGGCGCCGGTCACGGCCGGGCGCAAGTCTTCGTTGCTCCTGGCGCTGGCCGAACAGTGCCGCGCGGTGAGCGAGAGCTGATGGCCGCGCCCGTGCTGGGGCTCGTCGGGTGCGCGGCCGGCGGTGTCGAGCTGCTCGTCCCGAAGCTCATCGAGCCCATGCAGGAGCGCGGCTGGTCGGTCGCCGTGATCCTGACGCCGACCGCTGCCATGTGGCTCGACGCGGCCGGTGACATCGAGAAGATCGAGCAGGTCACCGGCTACCCGGTCCGCTCGAAGCCGCGGTTGCCCAGCGAGGACAGCTCGTACCCGGCCGTGGACTTGCTACGCCGTGGTCCCGGCCACGTCGAACACGGTCGGCAAGCTCGCGCTCGGCCTGGCCGACAACCACGCCCTCACGCAGGTCTGCGAGGCAATAGGGCTCGGCTCCGTGCCCATCGTCGTGTTCCCGCGCATCAACGCCGCTCACGCACGCCAGCCGTCGTGGGACAGCCACATTGCCGCGCTGGAGCGGGCCGGCGTGCACCTGGTGACATGGCCCCTGCATGAGCCGCGCTCCGCCCCGGGCCGCGAGCTGCCCTGGGCGTCGATCATGGACGCCATCGTTTCCGCTGCACAGAGCAGGTAGTTACCCGGACAATTTGTCCGGGTCCCAACGCCGTTCCGCCGGTTTCCTTTGACTACCGCACCCGTCTGGGTGCTCCAAGGGACGGCGGAAGGCGAATGAGTGTGCACGTAGTCATCCAACCGGCGGCCGGGTTCGGCGCCGAGGTCATCGAGCCGTTGCCGGGGGTCCGGCAGCTCGTCGCGGGACGTGACCAGGAGGGCATCACCATCCAGGTCCCGGCCCGCATCGGCGGCCTGGCCGACACCGCCCGGTTCGCGCGGGCGCTGTCCATCGCGGCCGGCGAGTTCGCCGAATGGTGCGACGACCAGAACCGCAACCGCAGCTACGACGACAACCACCCGACCTGGACAGGTCTCCCCAAGAACACGACCAAGGAGTGATCATGGCTGTTCCACACACGGCATGCGATTCGAGATCTCGTTCGACGACATGTTCCCGCAGGGCGCCTACCTCATGGGCGACATCCAGCCGCTGACCGAGTACCAGTCCCAAGAGGACAAAGCCCGCAACCACCCCGTCCGCCCGCGCATCGACGAGCAGACCGGCCGCCGGCTCTACCGCGCCACGATCGCGGACCCGTCCGCCGAGAAGGAGCGCGACAAGTCGATAGCCGTGGAGATCGCGGCCGACGTGCAGCCCGTGCCGCCCGAGGCCGTGGGCAACCTGCCGTTTCGTCCGGTCGTGCTGGAGGGCCTGACCGTCCAGCCGCGCGCCGAGATCTCCGGTCAGGCGAAGTGGATCACCTGGGTGGTCCGGGCGACCGGTCTCCGCGCGGTGCAGGCACCCGCCCGTGGCTCGGCGAAGGCGAACGAGCCGGGGAAGTCGGCGGCATGAGCAACTACAGCGCCGCGTACGCAGCGGCAGAACCCGGGGGCTGAGCGATGGATTCAACGTCACCTGCTCACCCGGCAAGGATGCGGCGGCCGGCTACATCCGGGTCACCGAGCACCTCCCGGCGCTGGTGATCTACCTGGACCTGGTGAACATGGCGATCCAGCTACCGCCCTTCCCCGGTGGTGACTTGGTGCTCGCCCGGTTCTGCCGGGAGCTGGCCCGTGAGGCGACCAAGCTCGCCGCCGAGATCGACCCGGAAGGCGGCACCGGCAAGTCGGAAGCCGCCGAGGTCCGGGTTGGTGTCGTCGCTGATGCGGCTGGTGGTCCGACCCGGATGGCAGGGGGACGAGTCATGACAACGGAGCGGTGGATGCCGCCCGGTGTCGACATCGAGCCGTGCGACGAGTTGGAGTTGCTGGATCAGTTGCCGCCCGGGCCGGAGGACTCGGCGCGGGTGTGGTTGGCGTGGCACGAACGCCACGTTGCCGTCGCGGGTGGCGCGCGAGCTGGACGAGTACGCGAAGCGGTTCGAGCCGGTCAAGCTCACCTTGCCGTGGCTGCATCCGGGCGGGACGCCGACCACGGTGCGGGTCTACCTGGTCGACTATGACGGCCGGCCGCTGCGCCGAGGGGCGTTCAACTCGCAGGTCTGGCGGCCCGCGCTCATCAAGGCCGGCGTGATCGGCCCGATCCGGGACCACGGCATGCACGCGTTGCGGCACCTGTACGCCTCGGTCCTGCTCGACGCGGGGAGTCGATCAAGGCGCTTGCTCAGTACCTCGGTCACAGCGACCCGGGCTTCACGCTGCGTGTCTACACCCACCTGATGCCGACGAGCCACGAGAGGACGCGGCGGGCGATCGACGGCTTCCTGGCCGAGCGGCGGCGGGCTGCCTGAGACGGCCTGGAGACGGCCTGGGAGGGCGCCGGATCCGCAAAACCGCAGCTAGGGATACATGGCGAGCCAGATCGCGATGTAGTGGGAGATCGCGGCCAGGACGGTGGCCGCGTGGAAGAACTCGTGGTGGCCGAACACCTGGGGCCACGGGTTGGGCCAGCGGGTCGCGTAGAACACCGCACCCAGCGTGTAGAACAGGCCGCCCACCAGGAGCAGCACGAACGCGGCCACGCCCGCGTAGTGGAGCAGGTCCGGCAGCACGAACACGGCCACCCAGCCCAGCGCGATGTAGATCGGCGTGCCGAGCCAGCGGGGGGCGTGCGGCCACAGCAGCTTCAGCGCCACGCCGAGCACCGCGCCGCCCCACACCACGGCCAGGACGACGTAGCCCGTCGGCTTCGGCATGGCCAGCAGGGAGAACGGGGTGTAGGTCCCGGCGATGAACAGGAAGATCATCGAGTGGTCGAGGCGCTTCATCCACGCGCGCACGCGCAGGCTCACCCACCACCGACGGTGGTACAGCGCGCTGACCCCGAACAGGCCCAGCACCGTGGCGCCGTAGACGGCCGTGGCCCAGCCGGCGGTGGCCGAGACGGTGGCCGCGGACACGGCGATCAGGGTGGCGCCCGTGGCCACGGACACCAGGAACGACCAGTAGTGGATCACCCCGCGCATGCGCGGCTTCGTGTGCTGGGCAGGCGGTGAGTTCAACGTCGCGGCAGGCACGTGCCCCAGGTTACGGGACCGTAGGTTGTGGCCGGAACGGCTGTGAACTCACTCACGACGGCCCCTCGCGAGCTCGCTCACGACCAGCCGACCACCTCGCGGTGCTCCACGGCCAGGCAGCGGTCCATCACGACGTCCAGCCCGCCGGCCGCCGCTGCCGACGCGCCTTCCTCGCTGATCACGCCCAGCTGCAGCCACAACGCCCCCGCGCCGATCTCGACCGCCTCGCGGGCGATCGCCGGGACGTGCTCGGGGCGGCGGAAGACGTCCACGATGTCCACGTGCTCCGGCACGTCACCGAGCGACGCGTACACCGGCAGGCCCTCCCACGTCGACAGGAAGGGGTTCACCGGGAAGATCCGCAGGCCGGCCCCGAGCAGGTACCGCGCCACCCCGAAGCTCGGCCGCCCGGAGCTGTCGGAAAGCCCCACGACCGCGATCGTCCGCGACTCCCGGACCAGGCGCTCGATCACCGCGAGGTCCTGCCATCGCGGGTCGATCTCGGTTCGCTGCATACCCCGATTGTGCCCTCATCCAGCGCGCGGTGCGCCGCCCACAGGCCGGCGGCGTACCCTGCGGGAACGTGAGTGCAAGCTGGCGGAGGTTCCGCAGGAAAGCTGCCAAGTTCGTCTACGGCCTCTACGACAAGCGGCTCATCCAGCAGGCGGCCGGCCGTCATCCGCGCCATGTCGGCGTCGTGCTGGACGGCAACAGACGCTGGGCGCGCGAGGCCGGGTTCACCGACGTCAACGACGGCCACCGGGTCGGCGCCACGCGCATCGCCGAGCTGCTGACCTGGTGCCGCGAGGCCGACGTCGAGCTCGTGACGCTCTGGCTGCTGTCGACCGACAACGTCAACCGGTCGGCGCAGGAGGTGGCGACGCTGCTCGAGGTCATCGGCGACGTCGTCGAGGAGCTCTCCGAGGAGGGCAACCCCTGGCGGCTGCGGATCATCGGCGCGCTGGACGTGCTGCCCCAGGAGACCGCCACCCGCCTGGTCACGGCCGCCCGGCGCACCGAGGGCCGCACCGGTATGGAGGTCAACATCGCGGTCGGTTACGGCGGCCGCCGGGAGATCGCCGACGCGGTGCGCAAGCTGCTCCAGCAGCACGCCGAGGAAGGCACGACGATCGAGGAGCTGGTCGAGGTCCTCGACGTCGACCACATCGCCGAGCATCTCTATACCTCGGGCCAGCCCGATCCGGACCTCGTCATCCGAACATCCGGTGAACAACGGCTGTCCGGATTCCTGCTGTGGCAGTCCGCGCATTCCGAGTTCTGGTTCTGTGAGGCCTACTGGCCGGACTTCCGGCGCACCGACTTCCTGCGGGCGCTGCGCGACTACGCGATCCGGCACCGCCGGTTCGGTTCCTGAGAACGGCACAACGCGAGGGCCCGGGAATTGGATTCCCGGGCCCTCGCGTTATTTGTTCTGCGAAAATCAGCCCGCGAACGAGTGGGCGATCAGCGCCGGGGTGGTGGCGATACCCGTGTAGGCACCGGCCACCAGCGAGGCGGCACCGTAGCCCAGGGCGCCACCACCGAGGATGAACGTGTTGTACGCGTCCCCGAACGTCGGGTAGGTACCCGGCTCCACCAGGCCCGGCAGGTCCCGCTGGTCGGCCGGGCTGGCACTCGCGAACGCCGGGGTGGCGATCATCGACAGTCCGACTGCGGCAGCGGCGACAACGCCAACCTTCTTCAGCACGTTTCCATCTCCTTCAACAATGGGGGTTTCGGGAAACTTCACGGGGTCCGTTCTTTGCACTCCGTCGCGATCAATTTACTCGGAAACGAATGGCCGCGCGTCGCCAGATACTCCATCGTGTTACAGATTTCGGCATGTTCACCATTTCTGGGTTTCCGAGGGGGTTAATCGATACACCTGCGTGATCAACGCGTAAGCGCTTGGCAGCGTGCTGTGCCTGGTCAGCGGCCTGTCGGCGGCCTCGTGAGCGACCGGGGGTCGCCCGGACGGCGGATACCCCAGGTCAGCGGTCATGATCACTGCGTGTAATCGATGGATGCGTCCGCACGTGCGGTCACGAAACGAAAATCACCTGCGTGGCTGCCTGTCGAGTAGCCGCAACCCCGGGTAGCGTCCGAAGTAGCGGGTCGCGCCCACGCGGCCCGTTCCGGGAGGCCCAGGTCGTGATGGTGACGATCGAGAGGGCCGGCACCCGGCCCTCGTGGGCGACGCGGTCGGCGTCGAGGAGGCTCGAGACGCTGACCTGATCGCCCAGCCTGGGTGGGTGCCTGGCCCTACGAGGAGCGAGCGTGGGTGTCGCGTTCGCGTGGGAGTTGCCGTGACCGCTTCGCGTTCCTCAGGAGGCCCGGGTGACCACCGCCGTACTTATGTTCTCGATACGTCCGTGCTGCTCTCCGACCCGTGGGCGGTGACCAGGTTCGCCGAGCACGCCGTCGTCCTGCCCCTCGTCGTGATCGGCGAGCTCGAGGGCAAGCGACACCACCCGGAGCTCGGCTGGTTCGCCAGAGAGGCACTCAGACTGCTCGATGACCTGCGGCAACGCCACGGCCGGCTGGACAACCCGATCCCGATCGGCACCGACGGCGGCACTCTCCACGTAGAGCTCAACCACTCCGACCCCGGCGTCCTGCCACCCGGCTTCCGGGCCGACTCCAACGACGCCCGGATCCTGGCCTGCGCGCTGAACCTGGCCGCCGAGACCTCCGGGGTGGCCCTCGTCACGAAGGACATCCCGCTGCGGGTCAAGGCAGCCGCGGTCGGGCTGGAGGCCGACGAGTACCGCGCGCAGGAGGTCACCCCGTCCGGCTGGACCGGGATGGCCGACGTCGAGGTACCCGCGGAGGCGCTGGACGCGTTGTTCAAGGACGGCGAGATCGACCTCGCCGCCTACGGCATCGCCTCCGGCGGGGAGTACCCGACCAACACCGGCCTGCGGCTCATCGCCGCGTCGGCGAGCGCGCTCGGCCGGGTCACCAAGGACAAGCAGGTCCAGCTCGTCCGCGGCGACCGGGAGGCGTTCGGCCTGCACGGCCGTTCCGCCGAGCAGCGGATCGCGCTCGACCTGCTGCTCGACCAGGAGGTCGGCATCGTCTCGCTCGGCGGCCGCGCCGGCACCGGCAAGTCGGCGCTCGCGCTGTGCGCCGGCCTCGAGGCGGTCATGGAGCGCGGGCTGCACCGCAAGGTCGTGGTGTTCCGGCCGGTGTACGCGGTCGGCGGCCAGGAGCTCGGCTACCTGCCCGGCTCGGAGACGGAGAAGATGCAGCCCTGGGCGCAGGCGGTGTTCGACACCCTCGGCGCGCTGGTCAGCAAGGCCGTGATCGACGAGGTGCTCGACCGCCGCATGCTCGAGGTGCTGCCGCTGACCCACATCCGCGGCCGCTCGCTGCACGACTCCTTCGTCATCGTCGACGAGGCGCAGTCGCTGGAGCGCAACGTGCTGCTGACCGTGCTGTCCCGGCTGGGCACCGGGTCGCGGGTGGTCCTCACCCACGACGTGGCGCAGCGGGACAACCTGCGCGTCGGCCGGCACGACGGCATCGCGGCGGTCATCGAGAAGCTCAAGGGCCACCCGCTGTTCGCGCACGTCACGCTGACCCGGTCGGAGCGCTCGCCGATCGCGGCGCTGGTGACCGAGATGCTGGAGGACCACGCGAGCTGAGCCACCGCGGCGCCCGTCCCTGGTAGGGGTAGCCCCCGGGTGAAGTCGGGAGTTTCCCGGATGGTTCGGGGAAGGCGGACACGAGAGCGTTTATCTCGTGACCACCTACCTCGAGCCGACCCAGGAGCGGGCGCCGCACCGGGTCCGCACCGCCGCCCCGCGGCCCTCCGTCTTCGCCGTCCGCCTCGGCCTCGCGGGCATCGTGCTGTCGGCGTTGTTCATGACGCAGCTGACGGTCGCCGCGTGGGACCGGATGAGCGTGCTGGACACGACGATGTCCGACTACGTCTTCGTGCCCGGCATCGGCTGGATGTTCGGTGCGGCGGTGCTGTGCATGTCCGTGGCCGGCATCGGCGTGATCCTCGGCCTGGCCCGGATCCGCCTGCTGGACGGCACGGTGCTGCGCCTGGCCCTCGGGCTGGCCGCGCTCGGCTCGCTGCTGGCCGCGATCTTCCCGACCGACCTCGGCGAGTCGCTGTCGACCTCGGCGCAGATCCACCGCTACGCCGCGGGCGTGGTGTTCTTCTGCGTCCCGATCGCGACGTTCCTGGTGGCCCGCCAGCTGACCGGCGTCGGGTACCTCGCGGGGTACCGGAAGTGGTTGTACACCAACGTGATCGTCACGTCGGTGGTGCTGACGCTGTTCATGACGAGCCACTTCGGCGCGATGCCGGAGCTGTTGCGGGAGCTGAACGGGCTGTTCCAGCGGGTGCTGTTCGTGCTCGAGCTGACGCTGCTGGCCCAGGTCGTGCTGCTGCCGCTGCGCTTCCGGGCGCCGGCCGCGGTCGCCGCGGTGACCGTCCCGGCCCAGCGCGTCCGCTAGCCCGGGGTCACCAGCCGCGGGGCAGGGGGGCGCCCTCGGCGAAGCCGGAGGCGGACTGGGTGCCGACGATCGCCTTCGTGTGGAAGGACTCCAGGGTCGTCGCGCCGGCGTAGGTGCAGGCGGAGCGGACACCCGAGCAGATCGAGTCCAGCAGGTCCTCGACGCTCGGGGCGGCCGGGTCCAGGCGCATGCGCGAGGTGGAGATGCCCTCCTCGAACAGCGCCTTGCGCGACCGGTCGAACGCGCCGTCCGCGCGGGTGCGGGCGCTGACCGCGCGCTTGGACGCCATGCCGAAGGACTCCTTGTACGGCTGGCCGTGCTCGTCGCGCTGCAGGTCGCCGGGGGACTCGTAGGTGCCGGCGAACCAGGAGCCGACCATGACGCTGGACGCGCCGGCGGCGAGGGCGAGCGCGACGTCACGCGGGTGCCGCACCCCGCCGTCGGCCCACACGCTCTTGCCGAGCTCGCGGGCCTGGCGGGCGCACTCGAGGACGGCGGAGAACTGCGGGCGGCCGACGCCGGTCATCATCCGGGTGGTGCACATCGCGCCCGGCCCGACGCCGACCTTGACCACGTCGGCACCGGCCTCGACGAGGTCGCGGACCCCCTCGGCGGTGACCACGTTGCCGGCCACGACGGGCACCGTGGGGCCGGTGTCGCGGACGGCCTTGAGCGCGGTGAGCATCTTCTCCTGGTGGCCGTGCGCGGTGTCGACGACGAGCGTGTCGATCTCGGCCTCGAGCAGGGCCTTGGCCTTGGCGGCGACGTCGCCGTTGACGCCGGTGGCGGCGGCCACCCGGAGCCGGCCGCGGTCGTCGACGGCGGGCCGGTACAGCTCCGCGCGCAGGGCGGCCACCTCGGTGAGGACGCCCGCGAGCCGGCCCTGCTCGTCGACGCCGAGCGCGATGCGGGCCGTGCGGCCGTGGAGCCGGTCGAACACCTCGCGGGGTGGCGTGTTCAGGGGCATGGTCAGCAGGTCGGGGTCGGCCACGTCGGCGACCCGGGTGAAGCGGTCGACGCCGAGGCAGGCGGCCTCGTCGACCACGCCCACCGGCCGGGCGTCCTCGTCGACCACGACGACGGCGCCGTGCGCGCGCTTGGGCAGGAGGTTGAGCACGTCGGCGACGGCGTCGCCCGGGGTGACCACGAGCGGGGTGTCCCAGACGGTGTGCCGCGACTTGACCCAGGCGACGATGTCGGCCACCACCTCGGGGTCGACGTCCTGGGGCAGCACGACCAGCCCGCCGCGGCGGGCCACGGTCTCGGCCATCCGCCGGCCGGCGACCGCGGTCATGTTGGCCACCACCACGGGAATCGTGGCCCCCGTTCCGTCCGATGTGGACAGATCGACGTCGAACCGGGACTCGACCGAGGAGCGGCCGGGGACCAGGAAGACGTCGTCGTAGGTGAGGTCGTAGCCCGGCGACGTGTCGTTGAGGAAGCGCACGCGGTCGAGCCTAAGCGGTGGGCGTGGGGAGCATCGCGCGCACGGTGTCGATGGTGTCGGCCTCGGGCGGCTCCTTGTCCGGCCGGTAGCGGACCACGCGGGCGAAGCGCAGCGCGACGCCGCCGGGGTAGCGGGAGCTGACCTGGACCCCGTCGAGGGCGATCTCGACGACGAGGTGCGGGCGCAGGTGCACGGCCCAGTCGCTGCGGTGGTCCTCGTACTTGGGGAACTCCTGGGTCTGCCAGGCGAGGAGCTCGTCGGTGAGGCCCTTGAAGGTCTTGCCGACCATGATCGGCGGGCCGCCGTCGGGGTCGCGGGCGCCGAGGTGGAGGTTGGACAGGTAGCCGGTGCGCCGGCCGTGCCCCCACTCGGCGGCGAGGACCACGAGGTCGAGGGTGTGGACGGGCTTGATCTTGCGCCACGCCTTGCCCCTGCGGCCGGCCTGGTAGGTGGAGTCGAGCTCCTTGACCACCACGCCCTCGTGCCCCTGGTCGAGCGCCCTGGCCAGCACGGCCTCGGCCTCCTCGCGGGTGGGCTCGAGGGCGCCGGGGATGACCAGCGCGTCGCCGACGGCCTTGTGCAGGGCGGCGTTGCGCTCGCGCAGCGGGGCGTCGACGAGGTCCTGGCCGTCGAGGTGCACGCAGTCGAAGAAGTACGGGTGGAGCAGCAGCTCGCGCTCGCTGGTGGCGCCGAAGCGGCTCATCGTCTCCTGGAACGGTCGCGGGCGGCCGTCGTCGTTGAGCGCCAGGGTCTCGCCGTCGAGCACGGTCCGCTCGGCCGGGAGGTTGCGGACGAGCTCGACGAGCTCGGGGACGGACTTGGTGATCTCGCGGAGGGTGCGGGTGAAGATGTGCACGTCCGGGCCGTCCTTGTGCACCTGGATGCGGGCGCCGTCGAGCTTGTACTCGACCACCACCGACCCGGTGAGCGCCTCGTCGAGCGTGTCGCCGGGCGAGGCGAGCATCGGGCGGATCGGCCGGCCGATCTCGAGGCCGAACCGCGCCAGCGCCTCGGTGCCGCCGTGGAGCGCGGCCTCGGCGGTGGCCGCGAGCCGGCCGGAGAGCATGAACGCGCGGCGCACGGCCTCCTTGTCGACCTCGGCCGCCGCGGCGACGGCGTCGAGCATGACGCCCTCGAGCGCCCCCTGCCTGAGCTCGCCGGTGAGCAGATGCATGAGGAACCGCTGCTCGGCCACGGTGGCCGCGCCGAACAGCGTGCCGAGTAACTCGGTGCGCCGCTGGGCCGAGCCCTTGCCGCTGGTGCGCGCCACCTCGTCGAAGACCTGGTCGACCCGCTCCACGGTGAGCGACGGCGTGTCGGCGGGCTTGACGTCGAGCTCGACCAGCGTGCGCCAGCCGGCCCCGATCCGCCCCTGCCGCGGCGTGCCCGCGAGGAACCCGACGACGGTCCGCACGTGGTCGCCGGCCCGCCGGAGGAGCCCCGAGAGCGCCTCGACCTTGGCGAGCCGCGACCGCGTGGCCGAGACGGCCGCGGAGGTACGCACAACATCAGCGAGCAACACGAGGCCATCATGCCCCCGCCCACCGACAATCTGCGCTACGAAGAGCCATGCCCGACGATCCCCGCGCCGACTTCGCCCCGGTCTGGCTGACCTGTACCGAGTGCCGCGGTGCGGTGTTCAGCGGGTTCACCAGATGCCTGGCCCATCTCGGTACGGACCTCGAGCGGTACGTCGACCGGATCGGACCCGGTGCGGTCGTCGACGTCCGGGGCACCACGATCTCCGGGGAGCTCCTCGACCGGCTGCTCGCCGCCGTCTCGGACGCGCCCGGTCATCCGGTCCTGGGGTTCGCGCGGTTCGACCACGTCTGGTTCACCGGCGATGCCAGGTTCCAGAACGTGGCATTCACCCACGACGTCACGTTCACCCACGCCCAGTTCGACGGCTACGCGCTGTTCGACGGGGCGAGCTTCGGCCAGGACGCGGGCTTCGACCAGGCCCGGTTCGGCCGGCCGGCGCTCTTCCGGGACGCCGTGTCCGAGGGCGAGCTCCACTTCGTCAACGCACGGTTCGAGAAGCGGGCCTGGCTGGGGCCGCTGCGGACGACGGACCTGCGGTTGGACCGGGCCAGGTTCGAGGCGACGGCCGAGGTGGCGGTCGAGGCGGAGATCGTGCGGTGCCAGCTGACCCGGTTCGAGGGTGGCGCGAACCTGCGCTGCTGCGGCTCGTTCGTCGACGCCGCGCAGACCACCTTCGGCGCGGCGTCGACGATCGTCGGGTCGGAAGGGGTCCATATCCTGTCCGACACCCCACGCGGGAACTGGATGCCACAGCTGGTGTCGTTGCAGGCCACCGATGTCAGCAACCTCGAGCTCGCCGACGTCGACCTGCGCTGGTGCGAGTTCTCCGGGGCGCACCGGTTGGACCAGCTCCGGTTCGCGGGCCGCTGCCCGTTCAACACGCCGCCGAGGTCCTGGCGGTGGACCCAGCGGCAGACGCTCGCCGAGGAGTACCCGTGGCGCGGGTGGGACGCCGGGACCCGGAGGGACCTGAACCGGCTGAGTCCCGAGCGGCTGGCGGCGCTGTACCGGTCGCTGCGCAAAGCGTTGGAGGACAGCAAGAACGAGGCCGGCGCGGGCGATTTCTACTACGGGGAGATGGATGCGCGCCGCCACTCGTCCACCACCCGGTGGGCCGAGCGGCGGATCCTCGGTCTCTACTGGCTGCTGTCCGGCTACGGGCAGCGGGGCGGGCGCGCGCTCGTCGCCCTGCTCGTGCTGATCGCGACGGTGACCGTGTTACTGCTGACGTGGGGGCAGCCGTTCGGGTCGGCCGCGCGGCTCGCGGTCGGTGCGGTCGTGTTCCGCGACGACGGCACGGACCTGACCGAGGCCGGCGCGTGGACCGTTCTCGTCGCGCGGTTCCTGGGGCCCGTGTTGCTGGCGTTGGCCGTGCTGGCGGTGCGGGCCCGGGTCAAGCGGTGAGTGCGGCGGCGATCTCGGCGACGGCGGCGCGCAGGCGGTCCGGGGTCGTCGCCGCGTAGCCCAGGACCAGGCCGGGGTACGGGGCGCCCGTGCCGCCTCTCGTATAGGTCGACAGGGCCGGGGTGTTGATGCCCCGCCCGGCCAGCCGGCGCTGGACGGCCGCGTCGTCGGTTCCCGCGGGCAGGCGCAGGACCACGTGCAGGCCCGCGGCCACGCCGACCGGTTGCCAGGTCGGCAAGGACGACGCCACCGCGGCCAGCAGGGCGTCGCGGCGGTGGCGGTACATCGTCCTCGTGCGGCGGAGGTGGCGGTCGTAGCCGCCGGTGCGCAGCAGCCGCGCGAACGCCGCCTGAGGCAGGGGCGAGCAGCCGAGGTCGGTCAGGCGCTTGCGTTCCACGGTGTCCGCGCGCAGCGCCGGCGGCAGGACCAGCCAGCCCAGGCGCAGCGCCGGCGCGAGCGTCTTGCTGACGCTGCCCAGGTACGCGACGTGTGCCGGCGCCATCGCCTGCATCGCGCGCAGCGCCGGGCGGTCGTAGCGGTGCTCGGCGTCGTAGTCGTCCTCGATGATCACCGCGTCGCGTTCGCGGGCCCAGGCCAGCAGCGCGTGCCGGCGGTCGGGACGCAGGGCGACGCCGAGCGGGAACTGGTGTGCCGCCGTCACGACGACCGCCCGGCACGGAGTGGCCGCCAGGGCGTCGACGACGATGCCCGCACTGTCCACTTGGACCGGTACCGGGCGCAGGCCGTTGGCACGCAACAGGTCCGCCTGCCCGGGATGGCCGGGCTCTTCGACGGCGATGTCGGGGAGACCGCGGGCCAGCAGGACCGGCGCGAGCACCGACAGGGCCTCGGCGCCGCCGTGGGTGATGACGACGTCGTCCGGTGTCGCGGTGACCGCGCGGACCCGGCCGAGGTACCCGGCGAGCTCCGCGCGCAGCTCGGCGAGGCCGCCGGGGTCGGGGTAGCCGAGCGCCTCGTCGGGCAGGCCGGCGAGCGCGGCGCGGGTCGCGGACACCCACTCCGCGCGCGGGAACGCGGCCAGCGCGGGAAGGCCGGGCCGCAGGTCGAACCGCCAGGCCGGCGGCCCCGGCGCGGCGTCGGCACCCGGCGCGTCGACGGGACCGACCGAGGCCGCGACCGACGTGCCCGCCCCGCGCCGGCTGACCAGGTACCCCTCGGCGACGAGCTGGCCGTACGCCGCGGTGACGGTCCCTCGCGCGACCCCGAGCTGCGTGGCGAGGTCCCGGCTCGACGGCAGCCGGACCCCGGGCGCGAGCCGCCCGTCGCGGATGGCCGCCCGCAGCGCCGACTCCACCTGCCGCCCGCGCCGGCCGCTGACGGGCAGGAGGAGCTCGCGCAAGGTGGCCCAGTTCTCTGACATCGAAGTGGAGCTTACATCTAGGCCACCTACGCGGCGATGCTCGACGCATGCTGACCTCGACCAGACGGGCCACCGGGATGGCGGCGCTCGCCGCCGCCTTCGTCGGCGCCTCCGTGCCCGTCACCGGGCTGCTCGACGGCTACCCCGTGCTCTCCGGGCAGGCCATCCGCTACGCCATCGGCGCGGTGCTGCTCCTCGCCTGGCTGCGCGGCCGGGTCGCCCGGCCTACCCGGCGCGACCTCGCGGGCCTCACGGTCATGGTCGGCGCGGGCATGCTCGGGTTCAACGCCGCGATCCTGCTGGCCCAGCGCTACGCGACGCCGGGGTTCGTCGCGGCGATGCTCGGCGCCAGCCCGCTCCTGCTCGCGGTCGCCGCGCCGGCGCTGCGGGGTCGCCGGCCTGCGCCGGCCGCCATCGCGGGCGCGGGGCTCGTCACGGCGGGGGTGGTCGTCCTGTCCGGCGGCGGGGCGTGGCACGGGCCGGGGCTCGCGCTCGCCGTGCTCGTCGTCGGCTGCGAGGTGCTGTTCACGCTGGGCGGCGTCGGGGTGGTCGCCCGGCTCGGTGCCGTCGGCGCTTCCTTCTGGTCCTGTGTGGGCGCCGCGGTCGGCGGGGCGGTGCTGTCGAGCGCCGTGCGGGGCGACGCCGCGTGGCCGGTGCCGACCGGGACCGAGGTGCTGGCGATGGTCGTGCTCGGGTCCGTGGTCACCGCGGTGGCGTTCGGGTTCTGGTACACCGGGGTGGCGGTGCTCGGCGCGGACCGGGCGGGCGTGCTGATCGGGTTGATGCCCGTGGCGGGGCTCGCCGCGTCCGTGCTGCTGGGGCGCCAGGAGCTCACCGCCGTCGCCTGCGGCGGGGCGCTCGTGGTGGCGGCCGGGTGCGTGCTCGGGCTCACCCGCCGCGTGCCATCCGCAGCACGTCCAGAGCCTCGTCCAGCTGCGCTTCGGTGAGCTTGCCCGACTCGACGTGGCCGCGTTCGAGCACCACCTCGCGGATCGTCCTGCGCTCCTTCAGCGACTGCTTGGCGATGGACGCGGCCTCCTCGTAACCGAGGTAGCGGTTGAGCGGCGTGACGATCGACGGCGAGGACTCCGCGTACTCCCGCTGACGGTCCACATCGGCCTCGACGCCGGCGAAGACCTTGTCCGCCAGCAGGTTCGCGACCGCCGCGATGAGGCGGGCGGACTCCAGGACGTTGCGCGCGATCACCGGCAGCATCACGTTGAGCTGGAAGTTGCCCTGGCTGCCGGCGAAGGCCACCGCCGCGTCGTTGCCCATCACCTGCGCCACCACCATCATCGTGGCCTCGCAGATCACCGGGTTCACCTTGCCCGGCATGATCGACGACCCCGGCTGCAGGTCCGGCAGCGCCAGCTCGGCGAACCCGGTGCGCGGCCCGGAACCCAGCCACCGCACGTCGTTCGCGATCTTGTAGAGCGAGACGGCGACCGTGCGCAGCTGGCCGGACGCCTCGACCACGCTGTCCTGCGCGGCCTGCGCCTCGAAGTGGTCGCGTGCCTCGGTCAGTGGCAGACCGGTGAGCGCGGCGAGCTCGGCGGCGACCGCCGCGCCGAAGCCGTCCGGCGCGTTGAGACCGCTGCCCACCGCTGTGCCACCGATGGGCAGCTCACCCAGGCGGGGCAGGCAGTCCCGCAGCCGCTCGATGCCGTACCGCACCTGGGCCGCCCACGCGCCGGCCTCCTGGCCGAGCGTCACCGGGACCGCGTCCATCAGGTGTGTGCGGCCGGACTTCACCACGTCCGACCACTCGCCGGCCCGCCGCTCGATGACGCTCGCGAGGTGGTCCAGCGCCGGCAGCACGTCGCGGACCAGGGCCTCGGTGGCCGCGATGTGGATGGTGGTGGGGAAGGTGTCGTTCGAGGACTGGGACGCGTTGACGTGATCGTTCGGGTGCACGTCGTTCGGGTGCACGTCACGGTCGAGCGAGCGCGCGGCGAGCGTGGCGATGACCTCGTTGGCGTTCATGTTCGACGAGGTGCCCGAGCCGGTCTGGAAGACGTCGATCGGGAACTCGGCGTCGTAGCGCCCGCCGGCCACCTCCTCGGCGGCGGCGGCGATGGCCTCGGCGACGTCGTCGTCCAGCACGCCGAGGCGTTGGTTGACCCGGGCTGCGGCGGCCTTCAGCAGGCCGAGCGCGCGGATCTGCGTGCGCTCGAGGCCTCGACCGGAGATGGGGAAATTCTCGACCGCGCGCTGGGTCTGGGCCCGCCACAGCGCATCGGCGGGAACTTGGACCTCGCCCATCGTGTCGTGCTCGACCCTGAACTGATTCTCGCTCACGTATTCAGTGTGGCCTGCCGTGACGGGCCTCGCCCGGGTAGTTTGTGGTGGTGCTGGCCACTATCCACTAGGTAGGTGTGCATGAGCTCCGCCGAGACACCGTCCGAGGTTGACCTCCTGATCGTCGGCGCCGGGCCCACCGGCCTGTTCGGCGCGTACTACGCCGGTTTCCGCGAGCTGAACACCGCAGTGGTGGACTCCTTGCCGGAGGCGGGCGGGCAGGTCACCGCGATGTACCCGGAGAAGCAGATCTTCGACGTGGCCGGCTTTCCCTCGATTCTCGGTCGCGATCTGGTCGCGGCGCTGGTCGAGCAGGCCGACCAGTTCAAGCCGACCTATCTCCTGGGCCGCCGCGCCCGCACGCTGTCCGAAGTGGACGGTAAGTTCGACATGGGACTCGAGGACGGCACCGTGGTGCGGACCGGCGCCATCCTCATCACCGCGGGCATGGGTGAGTTCACCCCGCGTCCGCTGCCGGCGGGTGATGGCTGGCTCGGCCGCGGCGTCGTCAACTTCGTGCCGGAGCTGGAAGCGCTGCGCGACCAGGACGTGGTCATCGTCGGCGGCGGCGACTCGGCGTTCGACTGGGCGCTGTCGCTGCACCCGGTCGCGCGCAGCGTCACGCTGGTCCACCGGCGCAACAAGTTCCGCGCGTTCGCCGCGACCGTGCGGCAGGTCCGCGAGCTCGGTGTGCCGATCATCACCGACGCCCAGGTGATCGAGCTGCGTGGCGACGCCGACGGCACGCTGGCCGAGGTCGAGCTCGAGGTCAAGGCCGACTCGGGGCAGGAGACGGTGGTGCTGCCGGCGCAGACGGTGGTGGCCGCGCTGGGCTTCACCGCGGACCTGGGGCCGATCGAGTCGTGGGGCCTGGAGATCACCCGCCGCGCGGTGGCCGTGGACACGACGATGCGAACGGCGCGCGACCGGATCTACGCGGCCGGCGACATCGCCGCGTACCCCGGAAAGGTCAAGCTGATCGCGACGGGCTTCGGCGAGGCCGCCACGGCGGTGAACAACATCGCGGTGGCCCTCAACCCGGAGGCCCACCTGTTCCCGGGCCACTCCAGCGACGTCAGCTGACGCTACGGCAGGACCTGCACGATCTCGCCCGGTCGCAGGCGCGCGAAGAACACCTGCGCGGCAGCGATCGTCAGGTGGACGCAGCCGTGTGAGTCGGTCCTGGTGTCGCCGCCGTGGAAGGCGATGCCGCCCGGGGCGAAGAACACCGAGTACGGCATCGGGGTGCCGTAGACGCTGCTCGTGTTGTCCTGGTCCTTCCACGACACCGGGTACGTGCCCGTCGGGGTCGGCTCCGTGGGGCTGCCGTGCGAGATCGGGACCGGGCCGTAGTCGGCGACGCCGCCCTTGACCAGCCAGGCCCGCTTCGCCGACAGGCTCACGCAGGCCCGGACCGTCGGCGCGCACGGCGGTGGGGGTGGCGCGGTGGTCGTGGTCGTGGTCGCCGTGGTGGGCGGCGGCGTCGTGGTCGTCGTGACCGGTGGCGGGGCGGCGGCCGGCTCGGCCTGGGCCGTGCACGCCGCGGCGGTCAGGCCCAGCAGCCCTGCCAGAACGGCGATGCGCACGCGCGCCATGGAAACCTCCCGCTTGTCACCAGTAACTCACGCGACGGCGGGAGGTTGGGTTGCCTAGGGCACGACCTGGACGGTGTCGCCGACCTGCAGCCCCTCGTAGAACGTCTGCGCGGCCGAGCGGGACAGGTGGATGCAGCCGTGCGACAGGGCGCTCAGGCTGCCCTGGTGGAACGCGATGCCGCCGTTGAAGAACACCGAGTACGGCATCGGCGCGTCGTCGAACTCGCTGCTGAGGTGGTCGATGTCCTTCCAGCCGACATGGAAGGTGCCGGGCGGGGTGAGGTGGCCGGGCCGGCCGTGGGTGATCGGCACCGGGCCGAGCACGACCCTGCCGCCGGCGAGCAGCCACGACTGGTTCGCCGACAGGTCGACGCACGCGTCCACGCCGGCACCACACGGCACGCCGGTCGGCGGCGGGGGTGGCGGCGGCGGGGCGGCCTTCGTGATCGTCGCGTCGGCCTCGACGACCTTCGGCAGCGGGGGCATCTTCGTCGGGCCCGGGGGCTTGGGTGACGTGGCGCTCGACTCCGGGCCCGTCGGCGCCGGGGCGGTGGGCGCGGGCGGTGGCGCCGCGCTGTCGGCCGTCGCGCATGCCGTGAGAAGTCCGGCTCCGGCCATGACCAGTGCCGCCATCATCGTGCGCACGCGCATCCGTCGGCTCCTTCCAGCCTTTGCCCAGAAAGACGCGTCAGGGTAGCCGGACGTTGTCAATTCACCAGGAGGCGTGCGCAAACCGTTACCCGAAGCCGGATGCCGCCCGCGGGACTCAGTGTCGTGCGGGCGGCATCCGGAGGTGGCCGGTCAGGCCCCGGTTGTCTGACCGATCCAGTCCACGTACGACGTCGCGTCGGTGTAGATCGACGGGCCGGTCGCACACGTGGAGTCGTTGTTGCCGCTGCGGCTGGTGACGCCGACCAGCGACCAGCCGCTGCCGGCACCCACGATCTGCGGGCCGCCGGAGTCGCCGTAGCACGCACCGGCGTTGCCGCCGGGGTTGCTGGTGCACAGCTCGAGCGAGCCGTCGATGCCCGTGCAGGCGCTCGCGTCGAGGACCTCGACGTCGAGCTGCTGCAGGAAGTCCGGCGCGCCACAGGCCCCCGGCTGCGGGCACGTCTGGCCCCAGCCGAGCAGCCGGGACGCGGACCCGACCGGGGCGTCGGCCGCCACGGTGATCGGCGCCGACGTGGCCGGCGCGGACAGCTTGACCAGCGCGATGTCGTTGCCGGCCGAGGCACCGTCGTAGCCCGGGTGCACGACGATCTGCGCGGCCTGCGCCTGCTCGCCGCCGGTCTGGTACTCGTTGCTGCCGATGCGCATCGAGACACTCGCCGGCGAGCTGCCCTGGACGCAGTGCGCGGCGGTGACGACCCACTCCGGGCTGATCAGCGAGCCACCACAGAAGTGCTGGCCGCCTTCCTGCAACGACACCATGAACGAGTACGTCTGGTCGGCGTCCCCGCCGCCCACGATCATCGGCGTGACACCCGGCTCGTCGTCCGCGAACGCGGACGGCCCAACCACGACCGCCGCGAGAGCGGTTGCGCCGGCGAGAAGGCCCACGACCAGAGAACGCTTCTTCACGTGTCTCTCCTTCCATGCCCCATGTCCTGGCTGGACATGTAGCGGAAGGTAGCCGTCGGTCACGAATGAGTGACACCCGCGAAAGTAGGAAGCCCGACCGACGATCGTCGGTCAGGTGCCGTGGTCACGGGAGGGGCGGGAGCGGCTTCTCCTCGATGGCCTTGTCGATTCGGTCGAAGTCGACGCTCGAGTACTCGCGGAGCTTCGTCAGCCGGTGGAAGCCGTCGATCATGCGGACCGTGCCGGACTTCGAGCGCATCACGATCGACTGGGTGGTGCAGCCGCCGCTGCGGTAGTGCACGCCGCGCAGCAGGTCGCCGTCGGTGATGCCGGTGGCGCAGAAGAACGCGTTGTCGCCGCTGACCAGGTCGTCGGTGAGCAGCACGCGGTCGAGGTCGTGGCCGGCGCCGATGGCCTTCTCGCGCTCGGCGTCGTCCTTGGGCCACAGCCGGGCCTGAATCCCGCCGCCCATGCACTTGAGCGCGCACGCGGCGATGATGCCCTCCGGCGTGCCGCCGATGCCGATCAGCATGTCGACGCCGGTGTTCGGCCGGGCCGCGGAGATGGCGCCCGCGACGTCGCCGTCGGTGATGAAGTGGATCCGCGCGCCCGCGTCGCGGACCGCGCGCACGAGGTCGGCGTGCCGGGCCCGGTCGAGGATGCAGACGGTCACGTCGGACACGTCGGTGTGCTTGGCCTTGGCCACCCGGCGGATGTTCTCGCCGACCGGCGCGGTGAGGTCGACGACGTCGGCCGCCTCCGGGCCGACCGCGAGCTTCTCCATGTAGAACACCGCGGACGGGTCGAACATCGCGCCCTTCTCGGTGGCCGCGAGCACCGCGATGGCGTTGGGCATTCCCTTGGCCATCAACGTGGTCCCGTCGATCGGGTCGACCGCGACGTCGCACTCGGGGCCGTCGCCGTTGCCGACCTCCTCGCCGTTGTAGAGCATCGGCGCCTGGTCCTTCTCACCCTCGCCGATGACGACGACGCCCCGCATCGAGACGGTGCCGATGAGCTTGCGCATGGCGTCGACCGCCGCGCCGTCGCCGCCGATCTTGTCGCCACGGCCCACCCAGCGGCCCGCCGCCATCGCCGCCGCCTCCGTGACCCTGACCAGCTCCAGGGCCAGGTTGCGGTCGGGTGCCTCGCGCCGCCGCGACGTCTGGTCGGTGGACTGGGTCATGCCGCCCTCCCCGGGGTTGTCCGCAAACGAACCCTTCGATCCTCCCAGATTTCGGGATGCCGGTACGAGTGAGCATGATCTCGACGGCCTGCGAGTATGGGCGCGTGACGGACAGCGGGCGCCCGCCAGGGCGGGCAGGACTCGGCATGCGCGACATGATCGGGGCGATGGTCGTGCTGCTGGTGATCGTCGGCGTTCTGGTGGCGGTGACCCGGGGGTGCTCGTTCGACCCCGGCGCGCCGTCGGCCAACCCGGACACCGCGCCCAGCGTCGACGCGTCCGCCAAGCTGCGCGAGGCGGCCGCCTCGGTGACCTTCCCCGTGCGTCAGCCGGCGGTCCCGAAGGGCTGGAAGGCCAACTCGTCCTCCACCGCCGGGGTCGGTTCGGGGGCCGCCGCCGACGTGGTGGTCCGGGTCGGCTGGCTCACGTCCTCCGGGCGGTACCTGCAGCTGAGCCAGTCCGGCGGCACGGTGCCCGACGTGCTGCAGACCGAGACCGGCGAGTCCGGCACGCGCACCGGCACGGTCGCGGTGGCCGGCGTGACGTGGGAGACCTACCCGTCCCGGCGCGACGAGGTGGCGTGGGTGACGACGCTCGACGGCGTGGTGACGCTGCTGACCGGCAGCGCGGCGCAGGGCGAGTTCGAGCAGCTGGCCAAGGCTGTCCAGAACGCCGAGCCGCTGGCCGTCTAGGTGGCCCGCCAGCAGCCCACGACGTGGTCGTCGACCATGCCGGTGGCCTGCATCAGCGCGTAGGCCGTGGTGGGGCCGACGAAGGCGAAGCCGCGCTTCTTGAGGTCCTTGGCCATCGCCTTCGACTCGGGGGTGATGGCGGGGACCTCGGACAGCGTCTTCGGCCGGGGGCGGGTGGCAGGGTCGGGCGCGAAGGACCACAGCAGCTCGTCCAGCGGCACGTCGAGCGAGGCGATGGCGCGGGCGTTGCGGATGGCCGCGTCGATCTTGGCGCGGTTGCGCACGATGGCCGTGTCGGCCATCAGGCGGGCGACGTCCTTGTCGCCGAACTCGGCCACCAGCTTGGGCTCGAAGCCCGCGAACGCCTGCCGGAAGCCCGCGCGCTTGCGCAGGATGGTGAGCCACGACAGGCCCGACTGGAACGCCTCCAGCGTGAGCCGCTCGTAGAGGGCCTGCTCACCGCGCAGCGGCACGCCCCACTCGTCGTCGTGGTAGGCGACGTAGTCCTCCGCCGAGTTGCCCCAGGGACAACGCGCCCGGCCGTCGGCGCCCGGCGTGGCACTGCTCACGACCGGGACTCCGACTCGGCGCCGCTGAGGTCGAGGCGCTCGCGTAACTCGGCCACCTCGGCCCGCAGCTCGTCGAGCTCGCCGCCGACCCGGCGCAGCACCCAGTCGACCTCGGACATCTTGTACCCGCGCACGACCAGCTGGAACCGGACGTCGCGGACATCCTCGGCGGTGATCCCGGACGACGGCAGCCGCGTGGGCGAGGCGCCCGGCGGCAGTGCCGGCAGCTCCTCGCCCCGGCCGAACACGACCGAGGCCAGCAGGAACACCACGGCCGCCACGAGGACCATGACGACCAGGTAGATCAGAGCGGTGGTCACGACAGGGATCGTGTCACACGCCACCGACAGGAAGTCACCGCACGAGCAGCTCGCGCATCGGCGGCCGGTCGGCGACCTCGACACCCGCGGTGTCCGGCAGCCACTCGCCCGCCACCTGGACGAACTGGGTGAGCTCGCCGGCCTCGGCCGGCAGCATGCCGCAGCGGGCGAGCGCCGTGCCGAGGATCTGCCGGGCCATCAGCCCGAGCGCGGCCAGCGGCTGGTTGCGATGCCGCCGCACCCCCAGGTTGACCTGCGCGATCCCCGGCAGCCCGACGATCGCGTGCGCGTCGAGCAGCAGGCCGATCTCCACGCCGTAGCCCGACGCGAACGGCACCGCCTCCAGCAGCGCGCGGGTGCCTGCGTACTCGCCGGACAGCGGCTGGATGATGCCCGACAGCTCCGGGCGCAGGGCCGAGAGCAGCGGGCGGGCCATCAGCTCGGTGACCCGGCCGCCCCCGGAACTCGTCTGAGAGTCCTCACTGGACAGTGGACGCCGGTAGAAACCCTTGACCAGCGCGACATCCGGCTCCAGCAGCAGCGGGCCGAGCAGCGTCGGCACGAACATGGGGTCCGGGTCGATGAGGTCCGAGTCGACGAACGCCAGCAGGTCGCCGGTGGTCGCGGCGAGCGAGCGCCACAGCACCTCGCCCTTGCCTGGCAACGGTTCCAGCTCGGTGAGCACCTCGGTGCGGTGCACGACCCGCGCGCCGGCCGCGGCGGCCACCTCGACCGTGCGGTCCGTCGAGCCGGAGTCGACCACGACCAGCTCGTCCACGAGCGTCCCGAGGAGCGGCCGGACCGAGGCGACCACGTCGCCGACCGTCGCCTCCTCGTTCAACGCGGGCAACACGACGCTGACCGTGCGGGAACCCTTGGCCCGCACCAGATCCTCAACCGTCCACTCGACACTCTGCCAGGTTCGCTCGGCGAACCACGTGCGCGCGGCCGGGTCCATCAGGCCAACGCTCGCAGGCAGCGCGCCGGCTGCCGGGTCCCGGTGATACTCGCCACCATCTCGACCACCTTCCTGGTTCGGCCAACCTCGTGCGCGCGGAACACCTTGGCGCCGGCATGGGCCGCCACCGAGGTCGCCGCAAGAGTTCCGTCCACTCGATCTTCCAGACCCACACCAAGGGTCTCCCCGACGAAGTCCTTGTTGGACAAGGCCATCAGCACCGGCCAGCCGGTGCCCACCAGCTCGTCGAGCCGGCGCAGCAGGGCCAGCCCGTGCCAGGTGTTCTTGCCGAAGTCGTGCGTCGGGTCGATCAGCACGCCTTCCGCGGGAACGCCGAGCGACACCAGCCGCTCCGCGCGGGCCACCAGCTCGGCGGTGACCTCGGCGACGACGTCCAGGTAGCGCACCCGGTGGGGATCGGTGCGCGGCGCCGCGCCGCCGGTGTGCGAGCACACCATGCCGACGCCGAACTCGGCGGCGACCTCGGCGAGCCCGGGATCGGCGCCGGCCCAGGTGTCGTTGAGCAGGTCGGCGCCGGCCACGCAGGCGGCCCGGCCGACCTGGTGGCGCCAGGTGTCCACGCTGATCACGAGGTCGGGATGGCGTTCCCGGACCTGTTCGACCAGCGGCACCACCCGGCGCAGCTCCTCGTCGACGTCGACGTGCTCACCGTGCGCGCCGGCCCGGACCCCGCCGATGTCGACGATGTCCGCGCCTTCGGCGACGAGCCGGTCGACCGCGGTCAGCGCGGCCTGCTCGGCATAGGTGGCACCGCGGTCGTAGAAGGAGTCCCTGGTGCGGTTGACGATCCCCATCACCAGGGCACGGTCCTGCGCCACCGCCCGGTCGCCGAAACGAAGAGTTCCCACGGATTCGATGGTGCCACGGCGTCAGGCCGAAACACCCCCGCGATACATCGAGGTCACAATTGGTGACACCGGGGAAACTTCTAGTGGATCTCGACCCAGGCCTGGTATGCCTCCTCGACGACCCGGATGGCGTCGTCGACGTCGTCGGTGAGGTGCAGCAGCGCCAGGTCCTTCTCGCCGATCTTGCCCTCCTTGTAGACCGTGTCGTGCACCCAGTCGTACAGACCGCCCCAATAGGACCGTCCAAACAGGACGACCGGGAACTTGGTGACCTTCTTGGTCTGCACGAGGGTGAGCGCCTCGAAGAGCTCGTCGAGGGTGCCGAAGCCGCCGGGCAGGCAGATGAACGCCTGGGCGTACTTGACGAACATGGTCTTGCGGGCGAAGAAGTAGCGGAAGTTGACGCCGAGGTCGACCCACGGGTTGAGGCCCTGCTCGAACGGCAGCTCGATGCCCAGGCCGATGGACAGCCCGCCGGCCTCGGAGCAGCCGCGGTTGACCGCCTCCATCGAGCCGGGGCCGCCGCCGGTGATCGCCGCGTAGCCGGCCCGGGCCAGCGCCGCGCCGATGTCCATGCCGAGCTGGTACTGATCGTCGTCCCGCTTGGTACGCGCCGAGCCGAACACGGTGACCGCGCGCGGGACCTCGGCCAGCGCGCCGAACCCCTCGACGAACTCCGCCTGGATGCGCAGCACCCGCCACGGGTCGGTGTGCACCCAGTCCGCCGGGCCGCGGGAGTCGAGCAACCGCTGGTCGGTGGTGGTCGCCTCGTCCTTTCGGGACCGGCGCAGCACCACTGGACCGCGCTGCTTCTCGGTGGGGTGCTCCTCGTCCTCGGCGGGGTCCATCGGTTGCTGGATCGTCACAGTCGGGAGTCTAGAGGCGCGGAACCCGGCCCGTTGCGGCCCCGTCGAAGCGGGCATGTCCGATACGGAGGAGTTGCGGGCGCGGGTCGACGCGCTCGAGGCCAGGCTCACGTGGCTCACGTGGCTCACGCCCGCCGCTGGCCTCGCCGCGGTGCTGCTCGTGGTCACCGTGCTGCCCTGGACCCGGTCGACGTCCGGTGAGCCGCGTGCCCACACGCTGTGGCAGGCGGCGGCCGAGGACGGCGGCGCGCTCGCCGTCCTGCTGCTCGTCCTCGCGCTCGTGGCCGTGTCGGTCGCCGTGTTCGGGCGGCGGGAGCACTCGCGGGTGGCGCACGTCTACGTGCTCTGCCTCGGGATCGTCGTCGCGGGCGCGCTGCTCAAGGCGGACTACGGGCCGCTGCCGGGCGCGCTGGAGGCGGCCGAGGGAAAGTGGATCGGGCTCGCGGGTGTGCTCGGGCTCGGCACGCTGCACCTGTGGCGTGCGGTCGTGCCGGTGCCCGAAGCAAACCGTTGAGGCGTGAGCGATGACCGAACCCGCTGACGTGCGGGAATCGCCGCGGGCGTTGCGCCGGCGGATGGGTGAGCTCGAGGTCGAGCGGATCAGGACCGTGGGCGAGCTGCTCGTCGCCACCATCGGGCTCTTCCTCACCGAGTCGCCGGGCCGGGTCGGGCACCTCGTGCTCGTGTGGGTGTCGCTGCTGACCGCGTTGGCGGCGCTCCTCGTCGGGGTCGTGCCGCCGGAGGGCTACGGGAGCGGGCCGGGGCGGTGGCTGGCGCTGCTCGGCGCGCTCATGCTCGCCGCGGTGCACGGGGCGCGGGTGGAGGCGCTCAGGCGCTGAGGAAGCGGCCGAGCACCTCGGCGCAGCGGGTGATCTGCGCGATCGGCACGTGCTCCTGCTGGGTGTGGGCCAGCGTGGGGTCGCCGGGGCCGAAGTTGACCGCCGGCATGCCGAGGGCGGCGAAGCGGGCCACGTCGGTCCAGCCGAGCTTGGCCACCGGGTCGCCGCCGGCCGCCTCGACCAGCTCGGCGGCCGCCGGCGCGGCCAGTCCCGGCAGGGCGCCGGCGGCCACGTCGGTCACGGTCAGCTCGTAGCCGGCGAACACGTCGCGCAGGTGGGCCTCCGCGTCGGCCGGGGAGCGGTCCGGGGCGAAGCGGTGGTTCACGGTGAGCACGGCCTCGTCCGGCACGACGTTGCCGCTGACCCCGCCGGCGACCCGCACCGCTTGCAGGCCCTCGCGGTAGGTGCAGCCGTCGAGCTCCACGGTCCGCGCCTCGTACTTCTCCAGCCGGCGCAGCGCGTCGCCGAGCGCGTGGATCGCGTTGACGCCCATCCAGGCCCGCGCGGTGTGCGCCCGCGCGCCGGTCGTGCGCAGCTCCACCCGCATCGTGCCCTGGCAGCCCGCCTCGACGACCGCGTTCGACGGCTCGCACACGATGGCGAGGTCGCCGGCCAGCCAGTCCGGCAGCTCGCGCTCGACGCGGCCGAGCCCGTTGCGCGCGGCCTCGATCTCCTCGCAGTCGTAGAACACGAAGGTGAGGTCGTGCCTCGGCTCGGTGACGGTGGCGGCCACGTGCAGCATCACCGCGTCGCCACCCTTCATGTCGCACGTGCCGAGCCCGTGCAGGTGCTCCCCGGTGCGCCGGACGGGCAGGTTGTCGTTGACCGGCACGGTGTCCAGGTGCCCGGCGAGCACGACCCGGGACGGCCGGCCGAGGGTCGTGTGGGCCAGCACCGCGTTGCCGGACCGGACCACGGACAGGTGACCCGCCTGCTCACCCAGCGCCACTTCGACGGCGGTCGCGAGCTCCGCCTCCTCGCCGGAGACGCTGGGGATGTCGGCCAGCGCGGCGGTCAGGTCGACGGGATCGGCCGCGAGGTCCAGCTTCGGGGTCACGGTCGGCCACGCTACCCATGCAACCCGGGGGCCCGCACCCCGCGTGACTAGGTGCGTCCGGGCATCGCAACGGGAGGTTCGATGAATGATCGCGAGCAGGGGTTCACCGACTACTTCGCCAGCAAGTCGGGCGCCATGCGCGGCACCGCGTACCTGCTGTGCGGGGACTGGCACCGGGCCGAGGACCTGGTCCAGAACGCGTTCGTGAAGCTGTACCGCGCGTGGCACCGGATCGCCGCGCACGAGACGCTCGACGCCTACACCCGCCAGATCCTCGTCCGCACCTACCTGGACGAGAACCGCCGCGGCTTCTTCTACCGCGAGAAGCCCACCGCCGACCAGGCCGACCGGACCGCGCCGCCGGTCGGCAGCTCCGAGGACCGGCTGGTGCTGCTGCGCGCCCTCACGAAGGTCCCGCCCCGGCAGCGGGCCGTGCTGGTGCTGCGCTTCTGGGAGGACATGTCCGTCGAGGACACCGCGCGGGCCATGGGCTGCACCGCGGGAACCGTGAAGAGCCAGACCGCGCGCGGCCTCGACGCGCTGCGCGAGTACGTCGCCACCACGACCTTCATCAGCTAGGAGAGCCATGAACGAGCAGGACCTCCGGCAGGCGCTGCAGGCGACCATGACCACGGTCTCGCCGCCGCCACCGATGCGCGAGACGCCCGTGCTGGACGCCGCGCGGCGGGCGCAGCGCCGCCGGCGGGCCCGCCGGGCGGGTGCGGGCAGCGCAGCGGCGGTGGCCGTCATCGCGGTGGCCGCGGTGGTGCTCGTGACCAACTCGGACAGGAGCGGCACCGTCCAGCCCGGCGCTCACCCGCCCCAGGGCGCCGTCCCGACGGCCAACGCCTCGCCCGGCGGCGGCGCGACCAGCGACACCGAGACGTCGTGGCCGAACGGCCAGACCGACCGGACGGCGAGGTCGGGTCCCCGGTTCGACAAGGGCGAGACGCTGCTCGGCCGGCTGACCGAGGTGGTGCCCGCGGGGTTCGGCGCCCCCACCGACCTCAGCTACGACGACCCGGCCTACTCCGGCGGTCCGCTGCGGTTCAGCCAGTCGCAGTACGTCGACACGATCGGCGGGACCGAGGTGTGGGAGTACACCGCCACCATGCCGGTGACCAAGCAGAACGGCGTCGGCGTGGTCACGGCCGTCGTGACGGGGCCGAACAACGGCGCCACCGGTGAGGGGTGCGGCGTGTCCAGCACGTTCTGGGGGGAGCGGGGCACCTGCGCCGAGGTGCTGGTGGGTGGCAAGAAGGTCGGCGTGTTCTCCGCCGCCCCCGCCGACACCGGCGCAGGCGGGCCGGGGGCGCGGTACGAGCAGTGGGCCACCTACCGCTACCCCGACGGCACGCTGGTGCACGTCGCGCAGTCCCTGAGCTACGAGGGGTCCGGGCGGCCGGCGTTGGCGCAGCTGCCGCTGACCGCCGCGCGGCTGGCCCAGCTGGCCGCCGACGCGAGGTTCCACCTCGACTAACCTTTCGGGCGTGAGTAGTGCGGACGTGAACCCGGAGACCACCGGTGCCCAGGGCGTTGGCCTGGCCACCGTGACCGACGACGGCACCGTGCTCGACACCTGGTTCCCGCATCCGAAGCTCGACGACGGGCGGATCCCGGGCACGAAGCAGCTGTCGGAGCAGGAGGTGGTCGACGAGCTCGGCGCCGGGGTGTCCGCGCTGCTCGGCCCGGACGACGACCGGGCGGTCGAGGTCGTGGCGGTGCGCACCGGAATCCTGTCGCTGGCCTCGCCGCCGGCGGATGCCTACGACGCCTACCTGCGGCTGCACCTGCTGTCGACCCGGCTGGTGCGGCCGCACGGGCTCAACCTGGACGGGCTGTTCGGGGTGCTCGCCAACGTCGTGTGGACCAACCACGGGCCGTGCAAGGTCGAGGGCTTCCAGGCGACGCGGTTGCGGCTGCGGGCCCGCGGCGCGGTCACCGTGTACGGCGTGGACAAGTTCCCGCGGATGGTCGACTACGTGGTGCCGGCCGGCGTCCGGATCGGCGACGCGGACCGGGTGCGGCTGGGCGCGCACCTGGCCACCGGGACCACCGTGATGCACGAGGGCTTCGTCAACTTCAACGCGGGCACGCTGGGCGCGTCGATGGTCGAGGGCCGCATCTCCGCCGGCGTCGTGGTCGGCGACGGCTCCGACGTGGGCGGCGGCGCGTCGATCATGGGCACCCTGTCGGGCGGCGGCACGGAGACCATCGCGATCGGCACCGGCTGCCTCGTGGGCGCGAACGCGGGCGTAGGCATCTCCCTCGGCGACGACTGCGTCGTGGAGGCGGGCCTGTACGTCACCGCGGGCACGAAGGTCGCGCTGCCCGACGGCCGGCTCGTGAAGGCGCGCGAACTGTCCGGCCGGCCGGGGCTCCTGTTCCGCCGCAACTCGGCGACGGGGGCGGTCGAGGTGGTGGAGCGGACAGGCGCAGGCGTCGAGCTGAACGCCGCCCTCCACGCGAACGACTGAAACCGCGGCGAGAATTGTCGGTGCTGGGCCATATGGTCCAACCGTGTCTCAGCCGATCAGTCGAAACCAACTACCGCCAGGTCCTTGATCCGCGACCTGGCGGGGCCTCGCTATGGCGAGCCGCAGCACCTGACACCAGACGCCAGGCGTTTCGTGGGAGCCCTTGGTGTGACCGCGGAAAGGATCGATGCAGTCGGGATCTGGTGAGAGAGATGAGAACCAATGTGATCCACGTCGTGCTTGTCTACCGCCGCGAGACAGGGGAGCTCCTGTTGCAGGAGTCCTTTGCGGACGGCGACACGGCGA
This sequence comes from Actinophytocola sp., assembly GCF_036402745.1. Classification (GTDB taxonomy): domain Bacteria; phylum Actinomycetota; class Actinomycetes; order Mycobacteriales; family Pseudonocardiaceae; genus Actinophytocola. Next base: position 30,991 of record NZ_DASWSJ010000031.1, read on the forward strand.
TGCGCCGCCAGTTCGAGCTGGAGCGGGTGCCCGAGTACGCGGACACGGAGATCGTCGTCCTGAGTGCG
>NZ_DASWSJ010000032.1:0-3599 GCF_036402745.1 Actinophytocola sp.
CACGTCGCCGCCGACCTGATCAGCCAGGCCGAGCACGACCCGCTCGCCGGCGCGGTGCTCGTCACCCCCAGCGTGGAGCTCGCCGACGCGGTCCTCGCGCTGGTGCCCGGTCAGATCGCGGCCACCAAGCACTCCGACCGCATCACCACCGCTCTCAACGGCAGCCAGTCCGGCGTCGTCCTCGTCGACGACCTCGAGGCCGGGCTGCGGGTGGTCGACGCCTACGCCGCCGAGCACCTGGAGATCCAGACCCGCAACCCGCGCGAGGTGGCCGCCCGCGTGCGCAACGCCGGCGCGATCTTCGTGGGCGCCTGGTCACCGGTGTCCCTGGGCGACTACTGCGCCGGGTCCAACCACGTGCTGCCCACCGGAGGGTGCGCGCGGTTCTCCAGCGGGCTGTCGGTGCAGTCGTTCCTGCGCGGTATCCACGTGATCGAGTACGACGAGCAGGCGCTGGCCGGCGTCGCGGGGCACATCGACGCCCTCGCCGGTGCCGAGGACCTGCCCGCCCACTCCGCCGCGGTCCGGATCCGGCAGGGGCGATGACCGGCATCGACGCGCTTCCGCTGCGGCCGGAGCTGCGGGGCCGCTCGCCCTACGGCGCCCCGCAGGTGCCCGCCGCCTACCGGCTCAACACCAACGAGAACCCGTACCCGCTGCCTGCCGAGCTGCTCGCCGACCTCGGCGCGGCCCTGGGCTCCGCCGCACTGGAGCTCAACCGCTACCCCGACCGCGACGCCGTCGCGCTGCGCACCGCCCTGGCCGCGTACCTCTCCCGCACCAGTGGGGAGACCGTCGATACGCCGCAGGTGTGGGCGGCGAACGGTTCCAACGAGGTGCTCCAGCAGGTCCTGCAGGCCTTCGGTGGCGCCGGCCGGACGGCGCTGGGCTTCACGCCGTCCTACTCGATGCACCCGATCATCTCCGCAGGCACCGGAACGGGATGGGTCGACGGCCACCGCCGGGTCGACTTCACCATCGACGCCGCCGCGGCCGCCGCGCAGGTGCGCGAGGTCCGCCCGGACGTGGTCTTCGTGACCAGTCCGAACAACCCGACCGGCACGGCGGTCGCCCTGGACACGATCGCCGAGATCTACGCCGCCACCGAGGGCGTGGTCGTGGTCGACGAGGCCTACACCGAGTTCGCCCGGACGGGGACGAGGTCGGCGCTCACGCTGCTTCCTGGCCGGCCGCGGCTCATCGTCAGCCGGACCATGAGCAAGGCCTTCGGCATGGCCGGGCTCCGGCTGGGCTACCTGGCCGCGGACCCGGCGGTCGTCGACGCCCTGCAGCTGGTGCGGTTGCCGTACCACCTGAGCTCGCTCACCCAGGCCGCAGCTCGCACCGCCCTCGCCCACACCGACGCGCTGCTGGCCACCGTGGAGGCGGTCAAGACCCAGCGCGACCGCATCGTCGCGGCGCTGCCGGCCATGGGCCTGACCAGCGTGCCCAGCGACGCGAACTTCGTGCTCTTCGGCAACTTCGCCGATGCGCCCGCCGCGTGGCAGGCGCTGCTGGACCGAGGCGTGCTCGTGCGCGACGTCGGCCTGCCGGGCTGGCTGCGGGTCACCGCGGGGACGCCGGTGGAGACCGACGCCTTCCTCACGGCGTTGCGTTCCATCACTACAGGTGAGATCGCGCCGGACGACCGCACCTCTCTGGGAGACTGACCGCATGAGTCGCATTGCACGCGTCGAGCGCGCCACCAGCGAGACGAAGCTGGTCGTGGAGCTGGACCTCGACGGCACGGGCACCAGCTCGATCAGCACGGGCGTCGGGTTCTACGACCACATGCTCACCGCACTGTCCAAGCACAGCGGCATCGACCTGACCGTCCAGGCCGACGGTGACCTGCACATCGACGCCCACCACACCGTCGAGGACGTCGCGATCGCCCTCGGCCAGGCGTTCGCGGAGGCGCTGGGCGACAAGCGCGGCATCACCCGCTACGGCGACGCCACGATCCCGATGGACGAGGTGCTCGCCCAGGCGGCGGTCGACCTCTCCGGGCGCCCGTACTTCGTGCACTCCGAGCCCGAGAACATGACGCCCATGATCGGGCCGGACTATCCGACGAGCCTGACCAAGCACGTGCTGGAGTCCTTCGCCTTCAACGCGAAGATCAGCCTGCACGTGCGGGTGCTCTACGCCGGCCGCGACGCCCACCACATCGTCGAGGGGCAGTTCAAGGCGCTGGCCCGTGCGCTGCGGACGGCCGTCGCCATCGATCCGCGCGTCACCGACATCCCCTCGACCAAGGGCGCGCTCTAAGCCGTGAACTTCGGCCTGGTCCTGATGATCCTCGGCGGCTTCCTGCTCGGCGGTGCGTGGAGCGTGTGGCGCACCGACGAGGACAGTCCGGAGCGGGGCGGCCCGCAGGTGGCCTTCGCCGTCATCCTGCTGGCCGCGGCCCTGCTGGCCAGCGCGGCAGGTGTCCTCCGCCTGGTATGACAGGACGACAGGCCCCTGGGAACACCGTCGGCCCCGATCGTGCTGGGACGTAGCGTGGGACCTGTGAAGAAGAACGTCGTCGTCCTCGACTATGGCTCTGGCAACCTGCGTTCGGCCGAGCGGGCCCTCGAACGGGTCGGTGCCCAGGTCACGGTGACGGCCGATCCGGAGGCCGCGCTGGGGGCCGACGGGCTCGTCGTTCCGGGGGTCGGGGCGTTCGCCGCCTGCATGGAGGGGCTGCGCGCTGTCGACGGACCGAAGATCATCGGTCGCCGGCTGGCCGGGGGGCGCCCGGTGCTCGGTATCTGCGTCGGCATGCAGATCCTCTTCGAGCGCGGCGTCGAGCACGGCCACGACGCCGAAGGCTGCGGCGAGTGGCCCGGGGTCGTCGAGCAGCTGGCCGCGCCGATCCTGCCGCACATGGGCTGGAACACCGTCTCCGTGCCCGAGCGCAGCGTGCTCTTCGACGGTCTGGCCGACGAGCGCTTCTACTTCGTGCACTCCTACGGCGTCCGGGACTTCCCCCTCGCCGCCGACAGCTCGCCGAGCCCGCTGCCCAAGCCGCTGGTCACCTGGGCCGAGCACGGCGACCGGTTCGTCGCCGGGGTCGAGAACGGGCCGCTGTCGGCGACCCAGTTCCACCCGGAGAAGAGCGGGGACGCCGGAGCCCAGCTGCTGACCAACTGGTTGAACACGCTCTGACCGACGTCGGTATGGCCCGTCTGGTCACCTAGGGTGCGCGCGTGCCGACTGTCCGCCGTTCGAGCTCGCGGCTCGCCGGGGTGGTGCTCGTGCTGCTGCTGTGCGGCCTGGCGGCGTTCAGCATCTGGTCCCTGCAGCCTCCGGATGCGGCTCCGGCGGACGCGCCGGCCGACGAGTTCAGCGCCGCCCGCGCGTTCGAGCACGTGCAGCGAATCGCCGACCGGACCCCTCCCATGGGCGGCGCGGCCGGCGATCAGGCCGTCGACGATCTCGTCGGCACGCTCACCGGCCTGGGTCTGGACACGCGGGTGCAGAACGCCGTCGGGGCCCGCGGCCACGGGCCCGGCGAGGCGCACATGGCGCGGGTCCGCAACGTCGTGGCGGTGCTGCCCGGCAGTGCCCCGACCGGCCGGCTCTTCCTCACCGCCCACCACGACTCCGTCGCG
>NZ_DASWSJ010000033.1:0-6289 GCF_036402745.1 Actinophytocola sp.
CCACGCGGCCAGCGTCGCGAGCACCTGCGAGGCGAACGCCTCGTGCAGCTCGTAGAAGTCGAAGTCCTGCAAGGACAGCCCGGCCCTGGCGAGCATCCGGGGCACCGCGTAGGCCGGCGCCATCAGCAGGCCCTCCCGGCCATGGACGTAGTCGACCGCCGCGGTCTCCGAGTACGTGAGATACGCGAGCACCGGCAGGCTGCGGGCGGCCGCCCACTCCTGCGACGCCAGCAGCACGGTCGACGCGCCGTCGGTCAGCGGCGTCGAGTTGCCCGCGGTCATCGTGCCGTCCGGGCCGCCGAAGACCGGCTCGAGCTTGGCGAGCTTGTCCGCCGACGAGTCCGGTCGCAGGTTCGCGTCCCTGGTGACGCCGAGGTAGGGCGTGAGCAGGTCGCCGAAGAAGCCGCGCTCGTAGGCGGCGGCGAGCTTCTGGTGGCTGGCGGCCGCGAGCTCGTCCTGCGCCTCCCGGCTGACACCCCACTCCTTCGCGGTGATCGCCGCGTGCTGGCCCATCGACAGGCCCGTCCGCGGCTCGGCGTTGCGCGGGATGTCCGGCACGACCTGCGTGGGCCGCAGCTTGGTGAGCGCCTTGAGCCGCGCGCCGACGCTGCGTGCGCGGTTGAGCTCGAGGAAGATCTGCCGCAGGTCCTCGTTGATCCCCAGCGGCGCGTCGCTCGTGGTGTCCACCCCGCCGGCCACCGCGGACTCGAGCTGGCCGAGCGCGATCTTGTTGGCCACCTGGAGCACCGCCTGCAGCCCGGTGCCGCACGCCTGCTGGACGTCGTAGGCCGGCGTCTCGGGTGACAGCTTCGAGCCGAGCACGCTCTCCCGGGTGAGGTTGAAGTCCCGGCTGTGCTTGAGGACCGCGCCGGCGGCGACCTCGCCGAGCCGCTCGTCCTGCAGGCCGAACCGGCTCACCAGACCGTCGAGGGCGGCGGTGAACATGTCCTGGTTGGAGGCGGTGGCGTAGCGGCCGTTGGACCTGGCGAACGGGAGCCGGTTGCCGCCGACGATCGCGACCTTGCGCACCTCAGCCATCTGTCACATCCCCGTGCTCGACATCGTCCCGGCTGGCAATTCTAACCTACTCGCGAGTAGGCTCGGCGTCGAATGAGGCCCCGACCACGGAAAGCGGAGCATCATGACCGACCGCTATCAGCAGTTTGCCCGGTCCGGCGTCGGCCGGCAGATCGTTCGCCGGCTCGGCCTGCCCAACCCCACCCCGCTGCGCCGGTACCGCCCCGGCGACCCCGCGCTCAACGGTCCGGCGCTGGTCGGCGCCGCGCGGGGCGGCCGCCTGCTCGACACCGTGCACACCGTGCTCAAGTCGGCCGGGATCGAGGCCCTCACCGAGCCGCTCGCCGCGGCCGAAGGTGCGCAGGCCCGGCACGCGGCGCTGGTGTTCGACGCCACCGGCATCACCACGCCGCAGCGGCTGCGTGAGCTGTACGAGTTCTTCCAGCCGGTGATCCGCTCGGTCGGCACCTGCGGGCGGGTCGTCGTGCTCGGCACACCGCCGGAGTCGGCCGGCGACCCGCGCGCGACGATCGCCCAGCGCGCACTCGAGGGCTTCACCCGCTCGGTCGGCAAGGAGCTCAAGCGCGGCGCCACCGTCCAGCTCGTCTACGTCGAACCGGGCGCCGAGGCGGCGGTCGAGTCGACGCTGCGCTTCCTGCTGTCCGCCAGGTCCGCCTACGTCGACGCCCAGGTGATCCGGGTCGGCACGCACGGCTCGCCGGCGGTCGAGCCGGCCGACTGGGACCGCCCGCTGGCCGGCAAGGTCGCACTGGTCACGGGTGCGTCCCGGGGCATCGGCGCGTCGATCGCGGACGTGCTTGCCCGCGACGGCGCGCATGTCGTCGCGCTCGACATCCCCGCCCAGGGCGACGAGCTGTCCGCCGTGGCCAACCGGGTCCACGGCACCACGCTGCAGCTCGACATCACCGCGGCGGACGCGCCCGCGCGGATCGTGCGGCACCTGAGCGAGCGGCACGGCGGGGTCGACATCGTCGTGCACAACGCCGGCATCACCCGGGACAAGACGCTGGGCAAGCTGAAGTCGTCGGCCTGGGACGCCGTGCTGACCGTGAACCTGGCGAGCCAGCTCGCGGTGAACGACGCGCTGCTCGAGGCCGGCGCGCTGCGGGAGAACGGCCGGATCATCGGCGTCTCCTCGATCGCGGGCATCGCCGGCAACGTCGGTCAGACCAACTACGCCACCAGCAAGGCCGGCGTGATCGGCATGGTCGACTCCTACGCCCCGCTGCTCGCCGAGCGCGGCGCGACGATCAACGCGGTGGCGCCGGGGTTCATCGAGACCAAGATGACCGCCGCGGTCCCGTTGTTCATCCGCGAGGCTGGCCGGCGGATGAACAGCATGTCCCAGGGCGGCCTGCCGGTGGACGTCGCGGAGACCATCGCCTGGTACGCGAGTCCGGGCTCGGCCGCGGTGAACGGCAACGTCGTGCGGGTCTGCGGCCAGAGCCTGCTGGGGGCCTGACATGGCGATCACCCAGCTCTCGGCCGCGCCGAGCCTCACCACGCTGTACCCGAAGGCGGTGCTCAGCGGCCTGCGGCGCAAGGGCGGCGACCTGCCGGACACGGAGTATTCGCTGGCCGGCGTGCGGGTGGATCCCGCGCATCTCGCCGCGTACAACCGGGTCTGCGGGTTCCGCCTCGGCGACGAGCTGCCGGCCACCTACCCGCACCTGCTCACCTTTCCCTTGCAGATCAAGCTGATGGCGGCCGGCGACTTCCCGTTCCCGCTGGCCGGCTCGGTGCACGTGGCCAACCGGATCACCCAGACCCGGCCGCTGCGCCTGGGCGACGAGCTGGAGCTGCGCGCGCACGTGGCGAACCTGCGGGAACACCCGCGTGGCAAGCAGTTCGACATGATCTCCCAGGCGCTGGTCGGCGGCGACGTCGTGTGGACCGACGTGTCGACGTACCTGCGCCGCGGCGGCGGGTCGGGTTCCTCCTCGACCACCGACTCGACCACCGACTCGACCACTGAGCAGCGTCGTGAGCCGCCGGCACCCACGGCGGTCTGGTCCGTGCCGGAGGACATCGGCCGCCGCTACGGCGAGGTCTCCGGCGACCGCAACCCCATCCACCTGCACAAGCTCACCGCGAAGATGTTCGGCTACCCGCGGGCGATCGCGCACGGCATGTGGACCAAGGCCCGCTGCCTCGCGGCGTTCGAGGGCCGGCTGCCCGGGGCGTGCACGGTCGACGTCCGGTTCAAGCTGCCGGTGCTCCTGCCGTCGAAGGCCGGCTTCGCGGCTTTCCCGGCCGACGACGGCTGGCGGTTCGAGCTGTTCGGCGCCCGCAACGGAAAGCCGCACCTCGAGGGGACGATCAGCTAGTCCACCGGGTGCCAGGTGTTGCCCTCGACCAGGTCGCCGAAGCCCATCCACGCGAGGTTCATCAGCCGCGAGGCGACGACCTTGCTGGGCACGTCGGGGTGGTCGAGCCACCAGTCGGCCAGCGACTCGGCGGCACCCACGAGCGCGGCGGCGAGAGCCTCGGTGGCGTTGTCGTCGAGGCCCTGTTTCGTGGCGACGCGGACCAGGAGGGTGTCGACGATGCTGATGGCCTGGTCGCGCATGGCGAGGAGCTCCTCGCTGAACGGGCCGCCCTGGGAGATGGCCTGGCGGTGCAGGACCTGCCAGCCCTCCCGCTGCTCGCCGACGAAGTCGAAGAACGCGCGCAGGCCGTGCCAGAGCTGCATGTCCGGCGGAAGCTCGACATGCACGCCGCGGGTGATCGCATCGAGGAGGTTGGTGGCTTCGCGGTGGATGCACGCGGCGAAGAGGTCTTCCTTCGAGCCGAGGTAGGCGTAGATCATCGGCTTGGAGACGCCGGCGACGTCGGAGATCTCGTCCATCGAGGCGTTGTGGTAGCCCTGGGCGGAGAACACGCGGACCGCCGCGTCGAGGATCTGGCGCTCACGCACCTCGCGGGGTAACCGCTTGACCCGCCGCCGCTCGTCCACAGTCACTGGAGCCTCCTGACGTCCCAGGCCAGGGTACCTACTCGCACGTAGCTTTACCGGTGAGTAGACAATTGTCCATGCGATTCAGGCGGAAGCCAGAGCCTGCGCCGGTCCGGGTGGCGGTCGCGCCGGGCGTGGACATCGACGCGTTCGCGCGGGCGGTCGACCCCCAACGGCTCGACGAGGCGCAGTTCGTGCAGCTCATCGACGTGCTGGACATGCTCGGCCGGGTCGGCACGGGCATCGAGCTGGCGAACATGCGGACGGACACGTTCGTCTGGTTCGTCTCGCGCGCGTCGACCCCGCAGCTGGAGCAGCTGATGGCCCACACGCACCTGCGGCACGTGGTGTTCGGCGAGATCTTCCGGCGGATGAGTGAGCACCTCGACCCGGTCCGCGCCGCCGACCTGCGCGCGGTGGTCCACTGGCGCTTCACCGGCGGCACGGGCGACGGCGGCTACGACCGCTTCCAGACCCTGATCGAGTCCGGCACGTGCGCGTCCGGCCGCCGCCCGACCCACGACGCCCGCGTGACGCTCACCCTGTCCCCGGTGGACTTCCTCCGCACCGTGACCGGCACGGTGAACGTGGCGATGCTCTTCATGCGCGGAAAGGTCAAGGTCCGCGGCGACATCGCGTTCGCGGCCGGCCTGATCAACTACTTCGACCTCCCGAAGCCCTGACCGTCACGCATCACGAGAAGTGCGCCCGCACGATGTCCGCGAGTACCGGCGCCACCCGGGCCACCGCTTCGTCGGTGAGCCGTCCCCCGGCGACGGGACCGGGGGCGAGGGTGACGCGAAGCGCGCCGGGCTTGTCCACGCTCGTCGTCGTCGCCAACCACACCTCGTACGGACGCGCGTCGACCCGGGGCAGGACGAAGCCGGGGTGGCCGCCGATCATGACCTGCCGCGCACGCGGATCGCCGGCCACGAACCCATGCGCCGGCTCCTCCCACAGCGCGACCGTCACCTGCACCAGCCGTTCCGGCGAGACGAAGTAGCAGTCGTCGTGCGCGGTGACCGCGCGCATCCCGGCGCCGAACTCCTTCGCGACCGAGTCCCGCGCCACCGCACAGTAGACGTCCGGGTCGGCCGCGGCCGTGAGATCGTCCGGCAGCGCCGTCTCGACGTAGGGGGCGCAGTCGGCGTTCTCGGGCAGGTCGGCGTAGGCGCAGGCACCCGCGAACGGCCGGTCCGGCTCGTCGGGCGCGTACAGCAGCGGGTGCCGTGGACGGCCATCGCCGGGCCGTTGCTTCAGGGTGGCCAGCACGGGTTCGAGCAGGGAGGTCACCTTGTCGCAGTCGTACGCCCTCAGTTGGGCCCGCAGGTCGCCGTCGGCGTGGGTGGTGACCTCGCGTCCCACCCGCCACTCGGCAGTACAGCTCGGCGCGTCGGGGTCCCGGTCGTCCAGCGTCGCGACCTCCACGCCGTCGATGGTCGTCCGCTGCCAGCCGTCGGCAGGGAAGGTGCCGGGGTCCCCGTACGTGAGCTCGAGCACGGCCAAGCTCTTCTTGTCGACGCAACTGTCCATGGTGTCGACGTGGTCGACGTCGGTGCCGGACACCGCCCGCAGCACCTCGCACGCCTCCCACCGCGGGTCGGCCCCAACCAGGCCCGGGTCGGCGAGGGCGGCCGCGGCGTCGGCGACCACGGGCTCCACGGCGTCGCACGAGGTGTCCTGCCGGAACTGGATCGCCAGCTCGAAGCTCACCGGAAGCGAGATCGTGCACTGCCCCACCGACGCGTCGACGTACGCCTTCGCCCCACCGAGATCACGCGTCGGAAGCCGCAGCCGATCCGCCGAGCCCAAGAGGTGAACCTCGACCTCGACACCGCCGCCACGCGCGGTCACCGAACAGGCGGACGGCCGCGCCGCGGACAGGCGCCCACCTCCCACGCCGGCCTCGAGCACCGCACACAGGTCAACCCGCCGCAACCCGTCGACGACGGCTCCCTCGTCACGATCCCGAGGCACGTCGACCGCCGGCCGCTCCCGCTCCGGCTGCGGCTTCGCCGGCTCCTCGGCCGAGCACCCCGCCACCGCGGCCACCGCGCCCACTGCCGCACAGCAGACCACGAGCCGCCGAAGGACCAACGCCGCGCTCATGTGGCGTACTTGGCGAGAAGCGGCGTCACGTCCTGCTCGAACTGCGAGATCAACCCGCTGAACTTCCGCGCGAGCTCGTTGAGCGAGGTCACGGCGTCGGCCAGGATGTCGGCCTGTTGGACCTGGAATCCTTCGGGCGCGGACATCTGAGGACCCCCAGTGATGCGCAGCGCGTTCCCCTCGAAA
>NZ_DASWSJ010000034.1:0-53333 GCF_036402745.1 Actinophytocola sp.
CGGCAGGGCGAGGAGATCTCCCGCGGCTACTCCCGCGAGCTCGACGACACCGGGCACGCCGAGGAGAACGCGCTGGCCAAGCTCGACCCGGCCGACCCCCGCCTCCCCGGCGCGACGATCTACAGCTCGCTGGAACCGTGCAGCAGGCGCAAGTCCCGCCCCCGCACGTGCACCGAGCTGATCCTCGCCGCGGGCATCACCCGCGTGGTGTTCGCGCTGCGCGAGCCACCCACGTTCGTCGACGGCGAGGGCGCCGAGCTGCTCGCGGCGGCAGGCGTCGAGGTGGTCGAGGTACCCGACCTCGCCGACGAGGTCCGCGAGGTCAACCGGCGGCTGCTCTAGGCGACCGTGAGCAGGGTGTCGGCCAGGACGGGCGCGTCGTCGCGGTCGGCGGCGGTCGTCGTGACCAGGTAGCCCTCGTCGGTGGTCCAGATGCGCACCCGCAGCGTCTCGCCGGGGAAGACCACACCGGCGAACTTCGCCGCGAACGACGCCACCCGGCCGGCCTCGCCGTCCAGCACGGTGTCCACGACGGACTTGCACACCATCCCGTAGGTGCACAGCCCGTGCAGGATCGGCCGCTCGAACCCCGCCCGCGCGGCGAACTCGGGGTCGGCGTGCAGCGGGTTGCGGTCGCCGCACAGCCGGTACAGCAGCGCCTGCTGCGGCAGCGTCGGCACCTCGACCACCCGGTCCGGCTCGCGGTCGGGCAGCGTCACCGCGGTGGACGGGCCACGGTGCCCGCCGAAGTTGCCCTCGCCCCGGGCGAAGATGCTCGAGCTGCTCGTCCACAGTGGAGCGCCGGTGGGATCGCTGACCGTGGTCTCCTGCACGATCACCGCGGCCTTCTCCTTGTCCCACACGTCCGCGATCCGCGACCGCGCGACCGCCGCGCCCGACGCCGGGATCGGCCCGCTGACCGTGATCGACTGGGTGCCGTGCAGCACCTTCGACAGGTCGATGTCGATGCCGGGGAAGCGCACGGCGGGCGGCTCGAACGTGCGGAAGCCCGGCGCCACCACGCCGAACGTCGGCAGCACGTGCAGCCGGTCCTCCAGCACGTAGCGCAGCTCGCGCGGGTCGGTGGACCGCGCGCCCGCGCCGAGCGCGAGGTGGTAGAGCAGGACGTCGGTGCTGTTCCAGGTGAACTCGGTCGCACCGAGGTCGGCGCCGATGGCGACGGCCGGGTCGATGGGCATCGCGGACCTCACTCGTAGCTGATCTCGACGGCGTCGGTGACCGGGACGGACTGGCAGGCCAGGACGATGCCCTCCTCGATGTCCTCGTCCTCCAGCACGTCATTGTTCAACATCTTCACCTCGCCGGCCACCAGCCGGCAGGCACACGCGCTGCACGCCCCCTCGCGGCACGAGTACGGCGCGTCGACGTCGTTGTCCAGCAACAGGTCCAGCAGCTTCGTCTCCGCCGGCCAGTCGAACCGGCGCGTGGCGCCGTCCAGCGTGACCTCCACCGTGGACGAGCCACGCGGCTCGCCCGTGGCCGCGGGCGTGGCCCGCTCGAACGGGTTGGCGCCGAGCGACTGGAACCGCTCGAGGCGCACCCGGCTCTTCGGCACGTCAAGGCTGGCGAGCGCCTCGCGCGCGGCGGCCATGAACGGCTTGGGCCCGCACACGAACGCCTCGTACCCGGCGTAGGGCTCGGCGAGCGCCGCCAGCCGCGGCGCGCTCGGCAGGCCCTGCACGGACTCCAGCCAGTGCACGACGACGAGCCGGCGCGGGTGCCGGGACGCCAGCTCGCCCAGCTCCCCGGCGAAGATCACCGAGCGGTCGTCCCGGTTGGCGTAGACGAGGACGACCCGGCCGTTTCCCGTGGCCAGCGCGGACTTCACGATCGAGATGACCGGGGTGATCCCGCTGCCGGCCGCGAACAGCAGGAGGTCGGCGTCGAGCGTCGTCGGCGTGAACACCCCGGCCGGCGGCAGCGCCTCCAGCTCGTCGCCCACCGCGATCCGGTCGCAGAGCCAGTTCGAGCCGTACCCGCCGGCCGTGCGCTTGACCGTGACCTGCAGCCGCTCGTCGACGTGCGGCGAGCTGGACAGCGAGTAGCAGCGCGCCACGGACCCGCACCGGTCGCTCGGGACGCGCACGGTGAGGAACTGCCCCGGCCGGTAGGCGAACCGCTCCCGGTGTGCACTGTCCACTTCGAACACGAGCGAGCACGCGTCGGCGGTCTCGTGGACGACCTCGGCCACGCGCAGCCGGTAGGACCGCTGCTCAGCCATCGGAGACCGCCAGCCGGCCGGCGGCCACCGCGTCCTCGATGCTCGCCCGCAGCATGGGGCAGGTGTCGATCCGCGCGCTCACCTCGCCGGCCGCCACCCGGGCGGCGAACTCCGGGCAGGTCGCGGCCGGGTCGCCCGACCACTGCACGCTGGTCTGCATCCGGCTCGCCTTCCGCACCCGCACCTGACTGCCACAAGCGCCGCAGCGCAACGGGACCAGGCCGGACTCGAGGAACTCACGCTGGTCGGCGCGGGTGCCGGCCGGGTCGCGGTGCCCGGGTGCCTTCGCCCAGGGAACACTCACGTGACCTCGGCCTCCCGGCGGGCGAGGTTCTCCGCGACCTCCCGCTCCCACACCTCGTTGGCGCGCGTGGTGTCCACCTCGAACTCGAACCGGTTGGTCATCTCCTCGGTGACGTCCTCGACGTCCACATAGAACTGCTCGTACCAGCGGCGCAGCTGGTAGACCGGGCCGTCCTCCTCGCACAGCAACGGGTTGTCGATCCGGGTCTTGTTCCGCCAGATCTCCACGTCCTGCAGGAACCCGACGCCGAAGCTCTTGGCCAGCTTGCCCGCGACCTTGTCCGCCTTCTCCTTCGCCAGCCCCGGCAGCTTCTTCACGCTGACCCCCCACTGCAGCACGAACGAGTCGGCGGTGACCGGGTAGTGGCAGTTGATCAGCACGGTCTCGATGGTGGTGCCGTGGAGGTCCTGCCACAGGTCGTTGATCATGTAGGACGGCCCGTAGTAGGACGCCTCGGACCTGAGCGTCACGCCCTCGGCCGAGTAGCCCGAGCCGGCCGCGATGTCGGGGCGGGCGCGGGAGTTCAGGTACTGGGTGGCGATGTGGCCCTCGAAGACGTTCTTGAAGTAGGTCGGGAACGCGAAGTGGATGTAGAAGAAGTGGGCCATGTCGACCATGTTGTCGATGATCTCGCGGCAGTTGGAGCCCTCGATCCGCACGGTGTCCCAGGTCCAGTCGCTCCACTCCGGACCGGACGCGCCGCGTGCCTCGGGGATCACGATGTCCGCCGGCGGCGGGTTGCCCTGCGGGTCGTGCCAGACGAACAGCTGCTTGTTGCGCTCGAGGGTGCGCCATGAGCGGGTGCGGGCCCGCAGCGGACTGCGCTTGGCGTAAGGGATCCCGACACACCTGCCGCTGCCGGCCCAGCGCCAGTCGTGGAACGGGCAGGCGATGGCCTCGCCCTTGACGGTGCCCTGGGACAGGTCGCCGCCCATGTGCCGGCAGTACGCGTCGAGCACGTTGAGCGTGCCGTCCTCGGTGGCGAACACGACGAGCTTGGTGCCGAACGCCTCGACGGCGTGCGGCCGGCCGTCCCGGAAGGCGTCCGCGAGGCCGAGGCAGTGCCAGCCGCGGGCGAACCGGGTCCGCGGGGCCCCGACGTCGATCGTGCGCACGCTACTGGTCATCGTGGTTCTCCAGAATGTCCATGGCCGCCAGGTATCCGAAGGTCATCGCCGGCCCGAGGGTGGCGCCGGGGCCGGCGTAGGTCCGGCCCATCACCGGGGCGCTCGCGTTGCCGGCCGCGTAGAGACCGGGGATGTGGGTGCCGTCCTCGCGCAGCACCCGGGCGTTGGTGTCGGTGCGTAGGCCGCCTTTTGTGCCGAGGTCGCCGGGCACGATGCGGATCGCGTAGAACGGCGGCCTGGCCAGCGGCGCGAGGCACGGGTTGGGCTTGTTGCGGGGGTCGCCGTAGTAGCGGTCGTACGCGCTCTCGCCGCGGTGGAAGTCCTCGTCGACCCCGGTGCGGGCGAAGGAGTTGAACCGCTCGGTCGTCGCCAGCAGTGCCGCCGGCGGGACGTCGATGTCCGTGGCGAGCCGCTCGAGGGTGGCGGCCCGGTGCACGGCGCCGGACTTGTACCAGCGGCCGGGAAAAGGCTGCCGCGGGCCGAGCCCGGCGAAGATGTAGCGGTTGCGGTAGCGCTGGTCGAGGATCAGCCAGGCGGGGATGTGGCTCACCTCGTCGGTGTGGTTGTCGTACATGGCGTGCACGGCGTCGACGTAGGGCGCGGCCTCGTTGACGAACCGCGCGCCGGCCTGGTTGACCAGGACGCAGCCGGGCAGCGTGCGTTCGGCCAGGCAGAAGTAGGGGCCGCGGGGCAGCATGATCGACGGGCCCCACCAGGCGTCGTCCATCAGCGCGGTGGCGGCGCCGAGGCGCTGGCCGGCGTCGATGCCGTCGCCGGTGTTGGTCTCCGCGCCCACCGTCCACTCGGTACCGATGGGTGGCCGCTGGTACTCCTTGCGCATGCGCTCGTTGTGCTCGAAGCCGCCGGTGGTGAGGACGACGCCGCGGCGCGCGTGGACGGTCACGGGCCGCCCGTCGCGCTCGACGTCGACGCCGGTGACCCGGCCGTTGTCCGTGCGCAGGGCCGTCATCGGGGTGCTGAGCCAGACCTGGACCCCCGCCTCGGCGAGGCCCGCCCTGAGCCCGGCGGCGAGCGCTTGGCCCATGGTGAGCAGCCGTCGACCGCGCACGAGCGAGACGACCCGGCGGCCGGCGACCCGGGCGGCTCGCGCGAGGCCGCGCGGGTGGCGGGCCACCAGGTTCATCCAGCGGTAGTCGGCCTGGGTGATCGCCATGCCGGTGGGCGCGCGCAGGTAGGGCTCGGCGAGGGTGGCGAGGTCGGCGCCGAGCACGCGGGCGTCCATCGGCCGCGGCTCGATCGACCGGCCGCGGGGCTGGCCGCCGGGGGCCTCGGGGTAGTAGTCGGCGTAGTCGGGGACCCAGCGCATGCGCAGCGGGGTGTTGGCCAGGACGAAGCGGACCATGTCGGGGCCCGCGTCGAGGAAGGCCTTGCGCAGCGCGGGTTCGACGACGTCGCCGACGATGTGCGCGAGGTAGCTCTCGGCCTGTTCCGGGGTGTCCGCGACACCCGCGCGGAGCAGGACGTCGTTGTTGGGGACCCAGACGCCGCCGCCGGAGCGGGCGGTGGAGCCGCCGAAGCGGTCGGCCTTCTCCACGAGCACGGTGTCGAGACCGTGGCGCGCGGCGGTGAGGGCGGCCGTCATGCCGGCCGCGCCGGCGCCGACGATCACCACGTCCACTGTCTCCATGGGGCTCATACTAGAACAGGTTATAGTTTTTCACATGCCCCCTGACTGGGATGACCACGCGGACGTCGTCGTCGTGGGATTCGGCGGCGCGGGCGCGTGCGCCGCGATCGAGGCCGCCCGCGGTGGGGCGGACGTGCTGGTACTGGACCGCTTCACCGGCGGTGGCGCGACGGCGCTGTCCGGCGGGGTGGTCTACGCGGGTGGGGGGACGTCCGTGCAGCGGGCCGCCGGCGTGCCGGACTCCTCCTCGGCGATGTACGACTACCTCGCGCGCGAGGTCGGCGACGTCGTGCGCCCGGCGACGCTGCGCCGGTTCTGCGACTCCTCGCCGGCGATGATCGACTGGCTGGCCGGGCTGGGGGTGCCGTTCGACCCGAGCGTGTGCCCGTTCAAGACGTCGTACCCGCCCGACGACTACTACCTGTACTACTCGGGGAGCGAGAACGCGTGGCCGTTCCGGTCGCTGGCCACGCCGGCGCCGCGCGGGCATCGGGCGCATGGTCGCGGGACGTCCGGCCGGGTGCTGTTCGACGCGCTGTCGTCGGCCGCGCGCGACGCGGGTGCGCGGGTGCGGCCGTGGACGTCGGCGGCCCGGCTGGTCGTGGCGGCCGGGCGGGTGGTCGGGGTGGAGTGCCGCTCGCTGGCGTCCGCGCCGCCGCGGGTGCGCCGGCGACTCGCGGTCCTGCACCGGTACGCGACGAAGCCGGGCCTGTACGTGCCGGCGCTGGCGCGGCGGCTGCACCGGCGGATCGCGGCGCTGGAGAAGCGGTGGTCGCGGCCGGTGTTCGTCGAGGCGCGGCGCGGGGTCGTGCTGGCGGCCGGGGGTTTCGTGGCGAACCGCGAGCTGATGCGCGAGCACGCGCCCGCGTACCGGGGCGGCCTCCCGCTGGGCACCCAGGGCGATGACGGTTCCGGCATCCGCCTGGGCGTTTCGGCCGGCGGCGCCACCGACCGGCTCGGCGTGGTGTCGGCGTGGCGGTTCATCACCCCGCCGAGCGCCCTGCTGCGCGGCATCCTCGTCGACGCGTCCGGCCGGCGCTTTGTCGACGAGTCGACCTACGGCGCCGCGATCGGCTCCCGCGTGGTGGCCGGCGGCGGCCGCGCATGGCTGCTGGTCGACGGCTCGGTCGTCGCCGACGCACGCCGCCGGCTGCGCGGGGAGACGCTGTGGTTCCAACGGCTGCAGGCCCACTACCTGCTGCGCTGGTCCCGGCTGCGCGGCTCGCTGCCCGACCTGGCCCGCCGGGCCGGCATCGACCCGGCGGGCCTGACCGCGACGGTGACGTCATACGGGGCGACTCCGGACGAGTTCGGGAAGCACCCGGACCTGGTGGCGCCGCTGACCGCGCCGTACACACTGATCGACTGCTCGTACGGTCCCCGCCTGGGCTACCCCTGCCCGATCCTGACCCTGGGCGGCCTGGTGGTCGACGAGTCGACGGGCGCGGTCCTCGATGCGGACGGTGCCCCGGTACCCGGCCTGTACGCGGCCGGCCGCACGGCGGTGGGGATCTGCTCGAACTCCTACGTGAGCGGCCTGTCCCTGGCGGACTGCGTCTTCTCGGGCCGCCGAGCGGGCGAGCACGCCGCCCTTCACCCGGCGGAGTCCCCCGAGGCACCGAGGTGAGCCGTCAGTAAGGCCGTGATCCGCACCTGCCCGTGGTTGAGCTTGGTGAACCCGTCGCGCATCTCCGCATCGAGGCCCTGAAGCTCCGACCGGGCCTTGGCGAACCCGTCGCGCATCTCGCTTCTCAGCTCGGCGATCTGCTGCCCCTGCTCGACCTGCGTCTCCCGCAACGCGTGGAGCGACTTCGTGTGCGCCCGAAGCTCCACCCGCATCGCCGACACCTCCCGATCCGCCCCGCCGGCGAGGACCCGGGCAGCCGCCGCATCCTTCCTCGCCTCAGCGACTTCGACCTCCACCCTGGCCAAGCGCTCCTCGAACGCACTCACCGGTCCGCACCCGGCTTGTCGAGGTGAGCGGTCAGCAACGCCGTGATCCGCGCCTGACCGACACCGAGCCTGGCGAACCCTTCTCTCATACCGCCGTCCAGCTTGCGGAAGCCGCCCCGCAGCTCGCGGAAGCAGTCGTCGAGCAGCTGTTCCAGGCGGGCCAGGCGGGCGGAGTGCTCGGTGAGCAGCTGCCCCTGCTCGACCTGCGTCTCCCGCAGCGCGTTGAGGGACTTCGTGTGCGCCCGAAGCTCCATCTGCATGGCCGCCACGTCCCGATCCGCCCCGCCGGCGAGGACCCGGGCGGCCGCCGCATCCTTCCGCGCTCTCGCCACCTCACCCTCCAACCTGGTCAGCCGCTTCCCGAACTCGCTCACCGGTCCGCACCCGGCTTGTCGAGGTGAGCGGTCAGCAACGCCGTGATCTGCGCCTGACCAACACCGAGCTTGGCGAAGCCCTCCTTCATCTCACCTTCCAGCCGGTCGACCTTTCCTTCCAGCCCGTCGACCGTTCCTACCAGCCGGTCGACCTTTCCTTCCACCCGGTCGAGACGGACGCCTTGTTCCAGCTGGGTCTCCCTCAAGGCGTTCAGCACGCGGGTATGGCCGACCAGCACCTCTCTGAACCCGGCCGCATCGCGTTCGGCCTTCGTGGCCAGGAAGCGCACCTCGGCCATCTCCGTCTCCAGTCTGGTGACGCGGCCCTCCAGGTCCCGCGCAACAGGCTCGCTCACTCGATTCCCCTCTCCTGTCGTTGAGCTCGGGCCCAAGGATGCCCGACCCGGCGGCGAGCGCAAAACGGTTGTCCACAGGGTGTCCACAGGCCATGGGATCGACAGAAACGAGAACGTGTTCTAGTCTTGCGGGCATGAGCGACCAGGTGATCGACGCGGTGCGGGAGCTCCTCCCGGTGCTGCGCGAGCGCGCCCAGGACACCGAGGACGCACGCCGCATCTCCGACGAGTCGATCAAGGCGCTGCAGCAGACCGGCTTCTTCAAGCTGCTGCAACCCCGACGGTACGGCGGAAAAGAACAGCACCCCAACGACTTCTACCGCGCCGTCCGCCTCATCGCCAGCGCCTGCGGCTCCACCGGCTGGGTCGCCAGCGTCCTCGGCTGCCACCCCTGGCAGCTCGCGCTCTTCGACGACCGCGCCCAGCACGAGGTCTGGGGCGAGGACGACGACACCCGCGTCTCGAGCTCCTACGCACCCATGGGTCGCGCGAAACCCACCGAAGGCGGCTTCGAGTTCACCGGCCGCTGGAGCTTCTCCTCCGGATGCGACCACGCGACGTGGGCCTTCGTCGGCGGCCTGGTCACCGACGACGACGGCAACCCCACCGACTTCCGCACCTTCCTGGTGCCCCGCGGCGACTACCGCGTCGACGACGTCTGGGACACGATCGGCCTGCGCGGCACCGGCAGCAACGACATCATCGTCGAGCGTGTCTTCGTCCCCGAGTACCGCACGCTCAGCTTCATGGACACCGGCAAGTGCCAGGGCCCCGGCCAGGCGGTGAACCCCGGACCGCTCTACAAGCTCCCCTTCGCGTCCGTCTTCTCCTGCTCCATCGCGGTGCCCGTGGTCGGCATGGCCACCGGCGCCTACGACGCCTACGTCACCCACACCCGCGAGCGCGTCCGCGCGTCGACGGGCGGGCGCGCCGCGGAGGACTCCTTCAACCAGCTGCGCATCGCCGAGGCGGCCAGCAAGATCGACGCCGCCATGCTGCAGATCGAGCGCAACCTCGACGAGGCCATGCGCTACGCCACCGCCGGCGAGAAGATCCCGTTCCCGCTGCGCATCCAGACCCGGCGCGACCAGGTCAACGCCACCAGCTCGGCCATCGCCGCGGTGGACCGGCTGTTCGAGAGCGCCGGCGGGCGCGCGCTCAGGACCGGCACGCCGATCCAGCGCTTCTGGCGCGACGCGCACGCCGGCCGCGTGCATGCCATCAACGATCCGGAGAAGGCACTGGCCATGTACGGCCAGGCCCAGCTCGGGCTGAAGGTGACCGACGCGTGGATCTAGCGGAGCGGACCACCCGGGAAGGCCACGCCGACGTCGGCGGCTTTCGGCTCCACTACTACGAAAGCGGCGCCGGCGAGCCCGTGGTGATGCTGCACGGCGGCGGCCCCGGCGCCTCCGCGTGGAGCAACTTCGGCCCGAACCTCCCGGTGTTCGCGACCCGGTACCGCACGCTTCTGGTCGACCAGCCCGGCTTCGGCGGGTCCGACAAGCCGGAGATCACCAGCCAGTTCTTCACCTTCAGCGCCGACGCGCTCAAGAACCTCCTCGACGAGCGCGGCATCGAGCGCGCCCACCTCGTCGGCAACTCGCTCGGCGGCGGCACCGCGGTCCGGTTCGCGTTGCGCCACCCCGACCGCGCCGGCCGGCTCGTGCTCATGGCCCCCGGCGGGCTCAACCTGTCCGTGTTCTCCCCGGACCCGACCGAGGGCATCAAGCGGCTCTACCAGTTCGCCGCGCCACCGGGCCCCAGCAAGGAGAAGCTCGCGAGCTTCCTGCGCACGCTGGTGTACGACCAGGCGATGGTCACCGACGAGCTCGTCGCCGAACGCTTCGATGCGGCGAGCGACCCCGAGACCTTGCGTGCCATGGCATCCATGGGCGCGTCGTTCGGCAAGGACCCGGAGGAAGGCATGCTCTGGCGCGAGGCCCACCGGCTGCGCCAGCGCGTCCTGCTGGTCTGGGGCCGCGAGGACCGGGTGAACCCGCTCGACGGCGCGCTCGTGGCCCTCAAGCTCATCCCCCGCGCGCAGCTGCACGTGTTCGGCCGGTGTGGACACTGGGCGCAGCTGGAGAGGTTCGCCGAGTTCAACCGGCTCACCATGGACTTCCTCGGAGGTGCGTGATGGGCATCCGATCCCTGGGCTATCTCCGTATCGAGGCGACCGACGTGCCCGCCTGGCGTGAGTACGGCCTCAAGGTGCTCGGCATGGTCGAGGGCAAGGGCGGCCGCGAGGACGCGCTGTACCTGCGGATGGACGACTTCCCCGCACGCCTGGTGATCCTGCCCGGCGACGCCGACCGGCTCGCCGCCTCCGGCTGGGAGGTGGCGAACGTCGCGGAGCTGGGCGAGGTCTGCGGGCGGCTCGAGGCCGCGGGCGTGCCGTACAAGGAGGGCACGCAGGAGGAACGCGCGGACCGGCGGGTCGACCAGCTCATCGCGTTCGAGGACCCGTCCGGCAACACGTTGGAGGTCTTCCACGGGGCCGCCCTGGAGCACCGGCGGGTCGTCAGCCGGTACGGCCACCGGTTCGTCACCGGCGAGCAGGGCCTCGGCCACGTCGTACTGTCCACACGCGACGACGCGGAGGCACTGCGCTTCTACCGTGACGTGCTGGGCTTCCGGCTGCGTGACTCGATGCGCCTGCCGCCCCAGCTGGTGGGCCGCCCGGCCGACGGCGAGCCGGCGTGGCTACGGTTCTTCGGCTGCAACCCGCGCCACCACAGCCTCGCGTTCCTGCCGATGCCCACGCCGTCCGGGATCGTGCACCTGATGGTGGAGGTGGAGAGCACCGACGACGTGGGCCTGTGCCACGACCGCGCGCTGCGCCGCAAGGTGCCGATGTCGGCCACCCTCGGCCGGCACGTCAACGACCTGATGCTCTCGTTCTACATGAAGACACCCGGCGGCTTCGACGTCGAGTTCGGCTGCGAGGGCCGCCAGGTCGAGGACGACACGTGGATCGCGCGGGAGACCACCGCGGTCTCGTTGTGGGGCCACGACTTCAGCGTCGGGTCGCGGTGATCGGCCAGGCCATCGAGCCGGCCCGGTTCCGCAAGGCACTCGGGCACTTCTGCACGGGCGTCACCGTGGTCACCGCGCTGCGCGACGACGAGCCGGTCGGGTTCGCCTGCCAGTCCTTCGCCGCGCTCTCGCTCGACCCGCCGCTCGTGCTGTTCTGCCCCGGCCGCACGTCGCGCACCTGGCCGCTGATCGAGCGGCACGGCCACTTCTGCGTCAACGTGCTCAGCCACGCGCAGCGCGACGTCAGCACCGTGTTCGGCACCGCGGGCGCGGACAAGTTCGCCACCGTCCCGTGGTCGCCCGCGCCGTCCGGGGCGCCGGTGCTCGACGGCGTCCTCACGTGGCTCGACTGCGCGATCGAGACCGTGCACGACGGCGGCGACCACCACGTCGTGCTGGGCCGGGTGACCACGCTGGGCCCCTACCGCGCCACGCGGCCGCTGCTGTTCTACCGCGGCGCCTACACGGTCACCGAGCCCGCCGAGCCGACCCCGGGCATCCTCGACAACCTCATCACGTGGTCCCGCCACGACGACTGGATCTAGAGTCGGCCGCGTGGACTTCGAGGAGATCGTCATCGAGACCGACCGGCTCGCCTTCCCCGCGCTCGCGGCCGGCGACGGGCCGGTCGTCGTGTGCTGGCACGGGTTTCCGGACCATCCGGCCACCTTCGGACCGCTCGCCGAGCACCTCGTCGCCGCCGGGCGCCGGGTCGTGGCGCCATGGTTGCGCGGGCACCACCGCGCCACCGCCGACGCGATGACCTACGCCGACGGCATCACCCTCGCCGCCGACGCCGCCGCGGTCGCGGAGGCGCTCGACCCGGACGGCGTCGACATGATCGGCCACGACCTCGGCGCCGGCATGGTGCACCGGGTGGCCGCCGCGTGGCCGCGGCGGCTGCGCCGGGGCATGACGATGGCCGTCCCGCCACCGGCGTCGTTGGGCGCCGTGCTCGCCGATCCCGGGCAGCTGAAGCGGTTCTTCTACCTCTTCCTGTTCCAGGTGCCGGGCGTGGCGGAGGCCGTCCTCGCCGCCAACCGTGACCTCGTCGACTACCTGTGGGCGACCTGGTCACCGGGCCTCGACCTGGGCGAGCACCGTGCCGAGCACCGCGCCCGGGTGCACGAGCTGTACGGCGACCCGGGTCTGGCGGCCAACGCGCTGCGCGTCTACCGCGGCAACTTCGACACCTCGCTGCACGACCCGGCGCTGGCCCCGCTCGCGGCGACCACCGAGGCGCCCGCGCCGGTCCCGCTGCTGGTGCTGGGCGGCGCCGAGGACGGCTGCGTCGCGGCCCGGTTCTACGACGGCGCCGAGGCCGGCCTCGCGCCGGGGTCGCGGGTCGAGATCGTGCCGGGCGTGGGTCACTTCATGCACCTGGAGCGCCCGGACGAGCTGGCCCGGCGCGCCCTGACGTGGCTCAGTAGGTGAGCACGTTCGCGAACCGGAACAGGTCCCTGACGCCGAGCCGGGGCGGCTCGAACGACCGCTCCAGGTCGAACACGGTCACGTGGAAGAACGTGCCGTCCGGGCGCTGGCACCATGGGTCCATGGTGACCGAGGACGATGTACGTCGGGTGGCCCTGTCGTTACCGCACACGACGGAGAAGCCCTCGTACGGCACGCCGGGCTTCCGGGTCAAGGACAAGATGTTCGCCCGCATCCGCGAGGAGGGCAACGTCCTGCTGGTGTGGGTCGCCGGCGAGGGCGAGAAGCGCGGGCTGATCGACTCCGAGCCGGACAAGTTCTTCACCACGCCGCACTACGACGGCCACCCCAGCGTGCTCGTCCGCTTCGGGGCCGTGGACGTCGCGGAGCTGACCGAGCTGCTCACTAGTCCGCCTCCCCGGGATTTAAAGTGTGCGTTGCGTCCCAGCTAATAGTGCGTATCGAGGTGGGTGGTGGCTGGGTGCCGTCACGGTCCCCTGAGGTTCCGGTAGTGCCGGGGGTCGACCGGGCCGCCGAGAGACGTGCCGGACCTTTCCTCGACGGAGCGCTAGAACCCGGCCAGCTCGGCCAGGCGGGCGACGTGCTCGGCCGGGCTGCCGAACAGCCGCAGGCCGCCGTGCGCGCGCTTGAAGTAGCGGTGCGCGTCGTGCTCCCAGGTGATCGCGATGCCGCCGTGCAGCTGGATCATCTCGCCGGCCACCTCGTGCAACGCCTCCGCGCAGTGCGCCTTCGCCACGGCCGCGCGCAGCGGCAGCTCCTCCGGCGTGGCGAGCGCGGCGGACAGGGCGGCCGACTCGGCGGTCTCCACCAGCACGTGCATGTCCGCCATCCGGTGCTTCAGCGCCTGGAACGAGCCGATGGGCCGGCCGAACTGCCGGCGCTGCCAGGCGTAGGCCACGGTCAGCTCGAGGCACCGCGCCGCCGTCCCCGCCTGCTCGGCCGCCAGCGCCACGCACGCCACGTCCCGCACCCGGGCGACGTCGACCGGGCCCACCAGGCGGCCCGCGGCCGCCGGCAGGGACACCGAGGCCAGCCGCCGGGAGAGGTCCATCGTCGGCGTGTGCGCACGCCGCGCGGCGCCCGGCTCGACCTCGAAGAGTGCCGGGCCGTCATCCGTCCGGGCGACCGCCAGAAGAACGTCCGCGGTGTCCCCGTCCAGCACGTAGGCCGCCGAGCCGTCGACCACCCAGCCGGACCCGGACCGCCGCGCCGAGCACGCCGGGGCGGCCCACCCGGACGCCGACGCCCAGGCGAGCGCGACCACCGAGCCGGCCGCGACCCGCGGCAGCACGACGTCGTCACCCGCCGAGACCAGCGCGGCGGCGGCGAGCACGGAGCCGAGCAGCGGCGACGGCGTCAGCGTCCGCCCCAGCTCGTACTGCACGACGAACACCTCGGCCAGGCCCGCACCCAGCCCGCCGCACCCGGGTGGCACCAGCAGCGCCGGCGCGCCGAGCTCGGTCAGCGGCCCCCAGCAGCCGGGTTCCTTGCCCAGCAGCCGGCGCACCGCGTCCCGCAAGGCAAGCTGGTCCTCGGTCAACCGCACGCCGTCAACTTAACCAAACAGTTGCTTGGTTGCCTAGGGCGTCCCCCGATCGCGCAGGTTCGATATTCTCAGTGACGGGTCGGGGGCCCCGGAGACAAAGCACGCGAGGAGTACCTGGTCATCGAGAAGGGTGCACTGGTCGCAGGCCGTTATCGGTTGCTCGAGCAGGTCGGCAGCGGCGCGATGGGCGTGGTGTGGAAGGCGCAGGACGAGCGCCTCGACCGCACCGTGGCCATCAAGCGTCTGCTGGTCCGCTACGCGCTGTCGGAGGCCGAGTCCGAAGAGACCCGCCGCCGCGCCATGCGGGAGGCGCGGATCGCGGCACGCCTGCAACACCGCAACGCCATCGCCATGTTCGACGTCGCCGAGCACGAGGGCGACCCGTGCCTGGTGATGGAGTTCCTGCCGTCCCGCAGCCTCTCCGCGGTCCTCGCCGAACGCGGCACGCTCCCACCCGCGGAGGTCGCCGAGATCGGCGCCCAGGTCGCCGCGGCGCTGGCCGCCGCGCACGCGGTCGGCATCGTGCACCGCGACGTCAAGCCGGGCAACATCCTGCTCGCCGACAACGGCACCGTGAAGATCACCGACTTCGGCATCTCCAAGGCGCTCGACGAGGGCACGGTCACCACCCAGACCGGGATGGCCGGCACGCCCGCCTACCTCGCCCCCGAGATCGCCCGCGGCGAGGACCCGAGCCGCGCGTCCGACGTGTTCTCCCTCGGCTCCACGCTCTACCACGCCGTCGAGGGCCGGCCGCCGTTCGGCACGAACTCCAACCCGCTCGCGCTGCTGCACGCGGTCGCCTCGGGCAACGCGCCACCGGCGCGCAACGCCGGCCCGCTCGCCGACACCCTCTCCAACCTCATGCGCCCGGACCCGGTGACCCGGCCGACGATGCTCGCCGCGGCCACCGCGCTCGGCAGCCCCGCCGCCGCCCCCACCAAGCCGACGGGCCCGGCCATGAAGCCCGCCACCGGCCCGGCGACCCCGCCCCGGCCGGTCGCCGTGCTGCCCCCGCCGGCGCCACCGACCCGGCCCACCACCGCGCTGACGACCACCCCGGTGGCACCGCCCGCCCGCACCCGCGACCCCAACCGGCGCAACCTGACGATCGTCGCGGTCGCCGCGCTGCTCGTCGTCGCCGGCGTGATCGCCGCGATCCTGCTGCTCAACAAGCCCCAGCCGGGCGTCTCCCAGGGCAACGTCGGCAACCCGACCACCCAGCCGTCGGCGCCGAGCGGGCAGCCGTCGTCCGAGGCGCAGTCGCAGACCAGCACCAACACGATCCCGGCGAACGGGCCGATCGACTACAGCCAGGCCGGCCAGCTGGTGATCGACTACTACGGCAACTTCGCCGACCCGGCCAGGCGGTGGGCGATGCTGTCGGCCAACGCCCAGGCGCTGTTCGGCGACGAGAACGCGTTCCGCGGGTACTGGTCCCAGTTCAGCGACCTGAGCTCGAAGAACGCGCGCGGCGTGACCCCGAACGGGGACGGCTCGGTGAACGTGCCGGTCGACGTGACCTACACCAGGAACGACGCGCCGAGCCAGCAGCACAAGACCCTGCGGGTCACCCGGGTGAACGGCAAGCTGGTCATCGACTCCGAGGCCCGCTAGAGCGCGGCCAGCACCCGATCCCGGTGCCACGACTGGGTTCCCCACGCCGACCGCAGCGCGCGCACCTTCGTGAGCCACAGGCCGAGGTCGTACTCGAGGGTGTAGCCGACCGCGCCGTGCACCTGCAGCGCCGCGCGCGCCGCGCGGTAGGCGGCGTCCGCGGCGGCCACCCGGGCCGCCGAGACGTCCCGCGGCGCGCCGGTCACCGCGGCCGCGTGCACCAGCGGGCGGGCGAACTCCAGCGCCACCAGCACGTCGGCCAGGTGGTGCTTGACCGCCTGGAACTCGCCGATGGCGCGGCCGAACTGCCTGCGCTGCCTGACATACGCGGTCGCCTGCTCGAGGAGGCCACGCCCGAGCCCGAGCAGCTGCGCCGCGCAGCACAGCACGCCGGCCTCGAACGCCCGCGCCGCGGCCGGCGCCACGCTCGGGCCGTCCGCCACCAGGTCGGTGCCGTCCACCGCGCCCAGCCGCCTGCTCGCGTCCACCGAGCTCGCGAGCCCGAAGTAGGCGGCGAGACCCACCCGGTCCCCGTCCACGACGAACACCGGCGCGGCCACGTCCGCGTCGAGCGCGTAGGGCACGTGCGGCGGCATCGCGAGCGAGGCCGGCCGGTCCCCGGTGGCCAGCTGCGGGAGCCACCGCCCGGCGACGTCGTCGCCGAGCCCGGTCAGCAGCGCGGGCACGGCCGCGAACGACTCGGCCAGCGGGCCGGGAACGGCGTGCCGGCCCAGCTCCTCGAACACCACCACGAGGTCCACCGGGTCCGCCCCGAGCCCGCCGAACCGCTCCGGCACCGCGAGCCCGGCCACGCCGACCTTCGCCAGCCGCCGCACCACCTCCAGGCCGGGCCCCGGCTCGCCCGCACCCCACGCGCGGATCGCCGCCGGCACGTCCGCGTCCGACAGCAGCTCGTGCACGGTGGCCGCGAGCTGGCGCTGCTCCTCGCTCCGCAGGAACCTCATCGGTCCCCCCGCGGCAGGCCGAGCAGCCGTTCGGCGACGACGTCGCGCTGGATCTCGTTGGTACCGGCGTAGATCGGCCCGGCCAGCGCGAACAGGTACCCGCCGAGCCACTCGCCGTCGAGCTCCCCGGCCACGCCGAGCAGGTCCAGCGCGGTCTCGTGCAGTGCGATGTCCAGCTCGGACCAGAAGAGCTTGGTCACGCTCGACTCCGCGCCCAGGCTGGCGCCCTCGGCGAGCCGGCTCACCGTGCCGAACGTGTGGAGGCGGTAGGCCTGCGCGCCGATCCAGGCGTCGACGACCCGGTCCCGCTGCGCCGGATCCGGCTGCTCGCGCCACAGCCCGACGAGCCGGCCGGCCGCCGCGGTGAACCGGCCGGGGCTGCGCAGCGTCAGCCCGCGCTCGTTGCTCGCCGTGCTCATCGCCACCCGCCAGCCCTCGCCCGGCTCGCCGAGCACGTCGGCGTCGGGCACGAACACCTCGTCGAGGAAGATCTCGGCGAACCCGGGCGTGCCGTCCAGCTGCGGGATCGGCCGGACGGTCACCCCGGCCGCCCGCAGGTCGAACATCAGGTAGGTCAGCCCGCGGTGCCGCTCGGCGCCCGGGTCGCTGCGGAAGAGGCCGAACGCGCGGTCGGCGAACGCGGCCCGCGACGACCACGTCTTCTGTCCACTCAGGAGCCAGCCGCCGTCGGTGCGGACCGCGCGGCTGCGCACCGCGGCGAGGTCGGAGCCGGCCTCGGGCTCGGACCAGGCCTGCGCCCAGATGTCGTCCGCGCGGGCCATCCGGGGCACGATCCGTTGCCGCTGCTCGGGAGTGCCGAGCGCGAGCAGCGTCGAGCCCAGCAGCGCGATGCCGTTCTGGCTCACGCGCCCGGGCGCCCCGGACGCGTAGTACGTCTCCTCGAAGACCAGCCACTCCAGCAGCGAGCTGCCGCGCCCGCCGTACTCCCGCGGCCAGGTCACCGCGGACAGCCGCGCGTCGGCCAGCCGGTGCTCCCACTCGCGGTGCCGGGCGAAGCCGTCCGGGGTGTCCATCGGCGGCAGCGGCCGCGCCGGCACGTTGGCCGCGAGCCACTCCCGCACCTCGTCCCGGAACGCCACCACGGACGCGGGCAGGTCAAGATCCACCGGCGTCCCTCATCGATCGGGCGTCCATGCCGCCGAGCGCGTCGGTCGAGGTCTCCGCGTTGTGCGCGTGGGCGAAGTGGTGCAGGCCGAACACCGAGTCCATTCCGGACCGCAGGCCCATCTGGTCCTCGGCCTGGTTCACCGCGCGCTTGGTGAGCGCGAGCCCGAACCGGGGCATCTCGGCGATCCGGCCGGCGAGCGCCCGCGTCTGCGTTACCAGCTCCTCGCGCGGCACGACCCGGTTGACCATGCCCAGCTCGAGCGCGCGGCGGGCGTCGAAGCGGTCGCCGGTGAACAGGAACTCCTTGGCCGCGCGCGGGCCGAGCACCCACGGGTGCGCGAAGTACTCGACGCCGGGAATCCCCATGCGCACCACGGGATCGGCGAAGAAACTGTCGTCGGCCGCCACGATCAGGTCGCACACCCAGGCGAGCATCAGCCCGCCCGCGACGCAGGCGCCGTGCACCATCGCGATGGTGGGCTTGGGGATCTCCCGCCACCGCCGGCACATGCCGAGGTAGACCTCCATCTCGCGGGCGTAGCGCTGGTCGCCGCCGGGCTTGCCGACGTGGTCCCACCACAGCACGGCCTTGCGCTCGAACGTCGTGTCGACGTCGCGGCCGGGGGTGCCGATGTCGTGCCCCGCGGAGAAGTGCTTGCCCGCGCCGGCCAGCACGATGACCTTCACCGCGTCGTCGTCGACGGCCCGGGTGAACGCCGCGTCGAGGGCGTAGGTCATGGCCGAGTTCTGCGCGTTGCGGTACTCCGGGCGGTTCATCGTCACCGTCGCCACCGGCCCGTCGACCTCGTAGCGGACGACCTCGTCCGGCACGCCGACCACCTCCAAAGCAATTGCTTGGTAGGCTAACACCCCATGGCGGACCTGACGGACTTCCGCGCGACGCTGCGCGAGTGGTTGGCAGACAACCTGTCCGGCGAGTTCGCCGCGCTGCGCGGGCTCGGCGGGCCCGGCCGCGAGCACGAGGCCTACGACGAGCGCATCGCCTGGGACCGGCACCTGGCCGCGGCCGGGTGGACGTGCCTCGGCTGGCCGGTCGAGCACGGCGGCCGCGGCCTCGGCCTGGAGCACCGGGTCGCCTTCCACGAGGAGTACGCCGCCGCCGGCGCGCCGGCGCGGGTCAGCCACGTCGGCGAGGAGCTGCTCGGCCCGACGCTGATCGCGCTGGGCACGCCGGCCCAGCAGCAGCGGTTCCTGCCGGGGATCAAGGCGGTCGGCGAGCTGTGGTGCCAGGGCTACTCCGAGCCGGGCGCGGGCTCCGACCTGGCGTCGGTGTCGACGTCGGCGACGCTCGACGGGGACCACTGGGTGCTCACCGGGCAGAAGGTGTGGACCTCGCTCGCGCACGTGGCGCAGTGGTGCTTCGTGCTGGCCCGCACGTCGCCGGGCTCGAAGCGGCACACCGGCCTGTCCTATCTGCTCGTGCCGATGGACCAGCCGGGCGTCGAGGTCCGTCCCATCGTGCAACTGACCGGCGGGTCGGAGTTCAACGAGGTGTTCTTCGACGGCGCCCGCACCCCGCGCGACCTCGTGGTCGGCGAGGTCGGCGGTGGCTGGGCGGTGGCGATGCGGACGCTGGACTTCGAGCGGGGCGCGGCGACGCTGGGCCAGCAGGTGGGCTTCCGCCGCGAGCTGGACGCGCTGGTCGCGCTCGCCCGGGACACCGGCGTGCTCGAGGACCCGCTGCTGCGCGAGCGGCTGGCGCGGGCGCGGCTGGGCCTGGAGGTGATGCGGGCGCACGCGTTGCGCACGATCGGCGGGACGGGCAACGAGGCGTCGGTGACCAAGCTCGTATGGGCCACCTGGCACCGGTCCCTCGGCGAGCTGGCGATGGACGTGCTCGGCGCGGCCGGGCTGGTGGCGCCGGCCGGCGAGCTGTCCGACTGGCAGCGGTTGTACCTGTTCAGCCGGGCCGACACGATCTACGGCGGGTCGAACGAGATCCAGCGCAACATCATCGCCGAGCGCGTGCTCGGCCTGCCCCGGGAGGCACGCCCGTGATCCCCGCCTACCCGCCCGGCCGGGACCTGCTGGCCGGCAAGGTCGTGGTGGTCACCGCGGCGGCGGGCACCGGCATCGGCGCGGCGGCGGCGCGGCGGTGTCTCGACGAGGGCGCGCGGGTCGTGGTGAGCGACTGGCACGAGCGCCGGCTCGGCTCGACCGCGGCCTCGCTTTCGGCCGAGTTCGGCCCGTCGGTGCACGCGCTGCCCTGCGACGTGACCGCCGAGGACCAGGTCCAGGCGCTGGTCGCCGGCACGGTCGCGCACTTCGGCCGGCTCGACGTGATGATCAACAACGCCGGTCTCGGCGGGACCGCGTCGGTGCTGGACATGAGCGACGACGAGTGGACCCGGGTGCTGGACGTGACACTGAACGGGACGTTCCGGTGCACCCGGGCGGCGCTGCGGCAGCTGGTCGAGCAGGGCGGCGGCGGTGCGGTCGTGAACAACGCGTCGGTGGTCGGCTGGCGGGCGCAGGAGGGTCAGGCGCACTACGCGGCGGCGAAGGCGGGGGTGATGGCGCTGACCCGCTGCGCGGCGATGGACGTGGCGGCGCACGGGATCCGGGTGAACGCGGTGGCGCCGAGCCTGGCCGCACACCCGTTCCTCGAGAAGGTCACCAGCGCCGAGCTGCTGTCGGACCTGGCCACCCGGGAGGCGTTCGGCCGGGCCGCGGACCCGTGGGAGGTGGCGACCGTGATGGCGTTCCTCGCGAGCGACTACGCGTCGTACCTGACCGGCGAGATCATCTCGGTGAGCAGCCAGCACCCGTAGGTCTAGGGTGCCCAGTAGTGCAGGCAGGGAGGTACCTCGATGGCGCTGATGCCGGTAACGGACTCGATGTTCCTGCTCGCCGAGGCGCGCGAGCATCCGATGCACGTCGGGGGGCTGCAGCTGTTCGAGCTGCCGGACGGCGCCGGGCCGGACTACGTGAGCGAGTTCCACCGGGACCTGCTGTCGCTGGCGGACGTGCGGCCGCTGTTCCGCCGCAGGCCACGCGGGCCGGTCGGGTCGGTCGGCCAGTTCGCCTGGACCAACGACGACCAGCTCGACCTCGAGTACCACGTGCGGCTGTCCGGGCTGCCGCGGCCGGGCCGGGTGCGCGAGCTGCTGGAGCTGACGTCCCGCCTGCACGGGTCGTTGCTCGACCGGCACCGTCCACTGTGGGAGTTCACGGTCGTCGACGGCTTGGAGGGCAACCGTTTCGCGACGTACAGCAAGATCCACCACGCGCTGCTCGACGGCGTGTCCGCGCTCAAGCTGATCCAGAGCTCGCTGTCCGAGGACCCGAACGAGCTGGGGGTCCGGCCGCCGTGGTCGCCGCCGGTGCGGACGAACGTGTTCGACAAGCCGCGCCGCCGCGCCGCGGAGGTCGACCCGTTCACGGCGGCCGGCCGGCTGGTGAAGGACGTCTTCGGCCTGGGCGGCGCGGCGGTGAAAGTGGTCAACGAGGCGTTCCGCGAGCAGTCCGCGACGCTGGCGTTCCAGGCCCCGAAGTCGATGTTCAACGTGCCGATCACCGGCGCGCGCCGGTTCGCCGCGCAGGGGTGGCCGCTCGAGCGCGTCAAGGCCGTCGGCCGCGCGGCGAGCGCCACGATGAACGACGTCATGCTGGCGATGTGCTCGGGTGCGCTGCGCCAGTACATGCTGGATCTCGGTACGCTGCCGGACCGCCCGTTGGTGGCGGCCATTCCCATGTCGCTGCGCGCCCGCTCCGGCGCGTCGTCGTCGGAAGGCTCCCTCGGCGGCAACGCGATAGGCCTGATCCTGTGCAACCTGGCCACCGACAAGCCCGACGCGGCCACCCGCCTGGCCACGATCCACGACTCGATGCTGAAGGGCAAGCAGGTCTACCACGGCATGAGCCGCCTGCAGATCACCGCGCTCAGCGCGATCCCCCTCATCCCCCTGGCTGTCGGCACGGTCCCCGGGATGACGACGCTGACGCCGCCGGGCTTCAACGTCCTGATCTCGAACGTGCCGGGCCCGAGGGAGCCCCTGTACTGGAACGGCGCCCGCATGCAGGGCGTGTACCCGCTGTCCATCCCGTATGAGGGCCAGGCCCTGAACATCACGGTGACGAGCTACGCGGGAAGCCTGGAGTTCGGCCTGACCGGCTGCCGCCGCACGGTCCCCCACCTCCAACGCCTGCTGGGCCTACTGGAGGAGTCCTTGCAGGACCTGGAAAAGGCCACCACCGCTTAGCGAGGGGGTCCCATGGGCCTGTTCGAACTGACCGATGACCGACTCACGGCCGTTCCGACGACCACCTTCGCGGCCGAAGGAGTCCTGGAGCGCCGGGACCTCCAGCGTGTGCTCCGGGACAACATCGGGGCGATCGACGACTCGCTGTTGGTGGTAGCCGAGGAGTTCGGCGACTTCGACGGTAGCGGACGCCGGATCGACCTCCTGTGCGTCGACCGCGAGGCTCGTCTCGTCGTCGTTGAGCTCAAGCGAACGCACGATGGCGGCCACATGGAGCTTCAGGCCCTGCGCTATGCCGCGATGGTGTCGTCCATGACGTTCGACAACCTGGTCGACATCTTCGAACGCCACCTCAGCCGGACAGATCCGGCGACCACCGATGATGCCCGGACGACGCTCACCGACTGGCTCGAAGGCACGGAGGACGACGAGCCGGTCATTTCGGCGGAGGTCCGGATAGTCCTTGTCTCATCCGGGTTCGGCACCGAGATCACCACAACGGTGCTGTGGCTCAACAACGTCTACGATCTCGATATCAGCTGCGTCAAGCTGGTCCCGCATCGGGTTGACGGCCGACTGCTCCTCGACATAACCCAGCTCATCCCGCTCCCGGAAGCCGAAGAGTTCACGATCAAGCTCCGCCGTCGGGAGCAGGCCGTGCGCGCGGCCGCCAGCGGGCGGGACTGGACGCAGTATGTGATCACCAGTCCGTCGGGAACGTCCGAACCGCTGCGGAAGCGGTGGGCGGTCCTCGAGATGGTGAAGGTCCTCCACGAGGCAGGAGTGCCGGGCGCGACGTTGGCCGACGCGCTGCCGAACGCCAGGTTTCTCAACGTAGTCGGCACGCCCACGGGCGACGATCTCATCGAGGCATACTGCGACAGTTACTCGAGGATGCGACGGAACATCGGCAAATGGTTTCTCGATCAACCGATCCGCGATCAGGACCAAACATGGGTGTTGTCGAAGATGTGGGGTCGGCAAACCGTGCCAGCGCTCGACAAACTCGTGGCCCTCGCGCCGCACGATGGGTTCGGCTACCGGGCCGTGTGATCCGTCCTCGGTAGCCCGGCGATGATCTCCGTCGCTTCCTTGACCATGCCGTCGATCAGGTTCGCGCACGTCGGCAGGTCGGTGATCGCGCCGACCACCTGGCCCGACGCCAGCACGCCGGTGTCCGGGTGGCCCTCGACCAGGCCCGCGCGGAGCAGCATCGGAGTGTTCGCGGCCATGACGACCTGGGACCACGTCAGCTTGCGGGTTCGGCGCATCGCCACGCCGTCGCGGATCAGGGTGGGCCACGACAGGCCTGTCAGGCGGCGGAAGCGGGTCGCGTTGCGGACGGCTCGCAGCAGGGCCGACGCGCGGCCCGCGTGTTCCAGGGCGTCGACCAGGTCGGTGCGCAGGACCCGGTGCGGGATCCCGTCCACGCGCGTGGTCACCACCGTGCCCGTCAGGTCGCGGGCCAGGTACGCCTCCTTCACCGCCTGCGGCACCGTGCTCTCCGCCGTCAGCAGGAACCGGGTGCCCATCGCCACCCCGGCCGCCCCGTACGCCAGCGCCGCCACCAGGCCGCGGCCGTCGTAGAAGCCCCCGGCCGCGACCACCGGGATGTCCACCGCGTCCACAACGGACGGCAGCAGCAGGGTCGTCGCCACGCTGCCGGTGTGGCCGCCACCCTCACCACCCTGCACGATCACGGCGTCGGCGCCCCACGCCGCGACCTTCACCGCGTGCCGGACCGCGCCCACCGACGGGATCACCACCACGCCGGCGTCCTTCAACGTCTCTATCAGCGAAGCGGACGGGGCCAGCGCGAACGACGCCACCCGCACGCCCTCGTCGATCAGCAGCTGGACCCGCGCGGGCGCGTCGGTGGCGTCGGCCCGCAGGTTCACCCCGAACGGCTCGGCCGTCCGGGACCGCACCTCGCGCACCGCCGACCGCAGCTCCGCCAGCGTCATCGTCGCCGACGCCAGGATGCCCAACCCACCCGCGGCCGCCACCGCCGACACCAGCCGCGGCCCCGCCACCCAGCCCATCCCGGTCTGCACCACCGGATGCCGCACCCCGACCAGCCGGGTCAGCGCCGTGTCGAGCGTCACGACGGCACCTCGGCCTCGCGCCGGCGGTCCGGGTCGAGCGAGCACAGCAGCCCCAGCTCCGCGGCGGTCGGCTTCCGGGTCACGGTGACCCCGTTGACCTCCAACGGAAAGCCGGTCTCCGACACCACGTCCGACACCGCCACCCCGGGATGCACCGACACCAGCCGCATGGTCCGCAGCGGGCCGCCGAAGTCGAGCACCGCGAGGTTCGTCACCACCCGGTGCAGGTCGTGGTACGGCCCGGCGGACCGGTCGTAGCCCACGCCGGACACGACGTCCACCTTGGACACGAACACCCGCACGGAATGTCGCGGCACCCAGTAGCTCGTCCGGTGGTTCACCGTGTTCCCCGGCGCGCCGCGAAAGCCCAGCAGCTGCCGCTTCGGCTTGGCGTGCGGGCCGATGCACGAGATGTTCTGGTTCCCGTGCCGGTCCAGCTGGTTCGCGCCCATCACGACGTGCCGGCGCCCGTGCGCCAGCAGGTCGAACACCGCCCGGTACGGCAGCCAGCCCTCGGCCACGCCGTCCGCGGCCACCAGGGTCGCCTCGCCGTCGGACAGCAGCAGGTCCGGCGCGAACGTCAGCCGCGCCAGCCGCGCGCCGAGCGATGGCAGCAACCCCATGGGACTCGCCAGGATCTCGCCGTCGTCGCGGAACAGGTCCGCGCACGCGACGGCACACACGTCGGCCCGCGACCCGGTCATGACCGCACCGCCGCCTGGTAGGAGGCCTCGTCGCCGGCCAGGTACCTGTCCGCGAAGGACGGCCACTCGGTCGACGCGTACTCGCGCTGGAACGACTCGTCCCGCCCGTAGTCCGGCACACAGCTCGTGAAGTGCGCGCCACCAGGGGTCTCCACGACGCCGTCGACCATCATCCTGTTCAGCAGCAGCGACTGCGGCGGGCCCAGCGCGGCGAAGGACGCCGTGTCCACAACGGACTCGCAGGACACGTACCGCCGCGCGGCGGCCAGGCAGAACAGGTCGTCGAAGTACGGGTCCGGGCCGAGGTACTGCGCGTTGCCGTGCCGGTCCGCCCGGTTGAGGTGCACCAGCGCGACATCCAGCCGCAGCGGCGGCATCGCCACCACAACCTCGCCGTCGTAGGGCGAGCGAACGGTCCGCAGCGACGGGTCCAATGTCAGCACGTCCGACGCGATGCCCGCCCTGATCGGGAGGAACGGCAGCCGCTGCGCGGCCGCCTTGAGTCCACATTGGAGCATGCCTTCGTCGAGCTCGCGCACCGCGATCGCGCCGGCCTCGCGGGCCCGGCGGAAGTGCGGGTCGTAGGCGATGGTGTCCAGCGACACGAAGCCGAACACGACCTCCCGCACCTTGCCCGCCGCGCACAGCAGGCCGACGTCCGGACCGCCGTAGGACACGATCGTCAGCCTCCGCAGCCGCGACCGCAGGATCGCCCGGACCAGCGCCATCGGCTTGCGCCGCGACCCCCACCCGCCGATCCCGATGGTCATCCCGTCGGACAGCGTGCCGACCACCTCGTCGGCGGTCATCCGCTTGTCCCTCACGAGCCCTCCAGGAACCGGTCACGGGCCTCGTCCGACGCGCCGGTCAGGTTCAGCTCGAACGTGAAGCCCTGCTCGAACCGGTAGCTGCGGTGCACGTCCTGCCCGTCGATGCCGTTGATCGCGGCCTTCGCGGCACGGATCACCCGGGTGTCCTTCGCCGCGATCTCCTTGGCCAGCAGCAGGACGGCGGCCTCCAGCTCGGCCACCGGGACCACCCGGTACACCGAGCCGTGGTGGTGCAGCTCGGCCGCCGTGATGGTCGAGGCCGTGTAGTACAGCGCCCGCATGAGGTGCTGCGGCACCAGCCGCGCCAGGTGTGTGGCCGCGCCCAGCGCGCCTCTGTCCACTTCGGGCAGTCCGAACGTGGCGTCCCCGGCGGCGAGCACCACGTCCGCGTTGCCCACCAGCCCGATGCCGCCGCCGAGGCAGAAGCCCTGCACGGCGGCGATGACCGGCACCGCGCAGTCGTACACCGCGCCGAACGCCGCGTGGCAGCCGTGGTTGGCGCCGATCAGCGCGTCGTGTCCCGGCACGCGCTGGATCTCCTTGATGTCCACCCCGGCGCAGAACCCGCGACCGGTCGCGCGCAGCACCACGACGTGCGTCGCCGGGTCGCGCCCCGCCGCGGTCACCGCGTCCGCGAGGTCGAACCAGCCCCGCACCGGCAATGCGTTGACCGGGGGGAAGTCCATCGTGACCACGGCGACGCCCGGTTCGGGCCGGCTCGTCGACACACCCATGAGACCGCCTAACCTAGCAAGTGCTTGGTTAGCCTAGCACCTCTCGATGATCGTGCCGGTGGACAGCGCGCCACCCGCACAC
This sequence comes from Actinophytocola sp., assembly GCF_036402745.1. Lineage (GTDB taxonomy): Bacteria > Actinomycetota > Actinomycetes > Mycobacteriales > Pseudonocardiaceae > Actinophytocola. The sequence goes on from NZ_DASWSJ010000034.1 coordinate 26,430, forward strand.
ATGGCGATCAGCGCGGTCGAGGCGTCCCGCCGCTCGAGCTCGTGCAGCGCCGTGGTGATCAGCCGGGTGCCGGTGCCGCCGACCGGGTGGCCGAGCGCGATGGCGCCGCCGTTGACGTTCACCAGGTCCGGATCCGGCTCGTGCACGGACATCCACGACAGCACCACCGACGCGAACGCCTCGTTGACCTCGAACAGGTCCAGGTCGCCGATCTTCATCCCGGTCCGCGCGAGCAGCGCGCCGGTCGCCTGTACCGGCCCGTCGAGGTGGAAGTACGGCTCGGCGCCGACCAGGCACTGCGCCACGATCCGGGCGCGCGGCGCCACGCCCAGCGAGCGGGCCCGGTCGGCGGACATCAGCAGCACGGCCGACGCACCGTCGGAGATCTGCGACGACGTCCCCGCCGTGTGCAGCCCGCCCTCGACGACCGGCGCCAGCCCGGCGAGCGCCTCGACCGAGGTCGGCCGCAGGCCCTGGTCCTGGCTGACCGCGCCGACCGGCACGATCTCGCGCGAGAAGTGCCCGGCGTCCCACGCCGCGCGCGCCCGGGCCTGGGACAGCGCGCCGAACCGGTCGAGCTCCGATCGGGACAGTCCCCGCCGGACCGCGATCCGCTCGGCCGCGACGAACTGGTTCGGCAGGTCGATCGACCACGAGTCCGGCCGCGGCGTGCCGACGTCCACGCCCAGGTTGGACCGCAGCGGGACCCGGCTCATCGCCTCGACCCCGCACGCCACGCCGACCTCGATGACGCCGGCCGCGATGAGCCCGGCGATCAGGTGGGTGGCCTGCTGGGCCGACCCGCACTGGGAGTCGACGGTCAGGCAGCCCGCCCGGTACGGCAGGCCGGCGTGCAGCCACGCGGTCCGGGTGATGTTGTTCGACTGCTCCCCGGCCTGGGTCACGCAGCCGCCGATCACCTGCTCGACGAGATCAGGTTCCACCCCGGTCCGGTCCAGCAGCGCCCGCTGCGCCGTCCCCAGGATCTCGGCGGCGTGCAGGCCGGACAACACGCCGCCACGCTTGCCGATCGGCGTGCGCACCGCCGACACGATCACCGGATCGCCCATCACAGCTCCCTTGCGTCGCTGCCTCACAAAATAGAACGTGTTACCGATCTCGGCAACCAACGGCAGGTCAACGCTTCACTTGACGGGTACCCGTATGTTTGAATCCAGTAGAACGTGTTCCACTGATGCTGGAGGTACCAGGTGGCCGCTCCCCGCATCCCCGCCGGCTTCGACTTCACCGATCCCGACCTGTACGCGGAGCGCGTCCCGGTCGCCGAGTTCGCCGAGCTGCGCCGGACCGCGCCGGTGTGGTGGAACGCCCAGCCGCACGGCCTCGCGGGATTCGGCGACGACGGCTACTGGGTGGTGAGCCGGCACGCCGAGGTCAAGGAGGTCTCGCGCAACAGCGAGGTCTTCTCCAGCGCCGAGAACACCGCGATCATCCGGTTCAACCCGGACATGACCCGGGAGAAGATCGAGGCGCAGCGGCTGATCATGCTCAACATCGACCCGCCGCACCACTCCAAGGTCCGCGGCATCGTCTCCCGCGGCTTCACGCCGAAGGCGATCAACCGGCTGCGGGACAAGCTCGCCGAGCGGGCGGAGCGGATCGTCGCGACGGCCAAGGCGCGGGGCGGCGGCGACTTCGTCACCCAGGTCGCGTGCGAGCTGCCGCTGCAGGCGATCGCGGAGCTGCTCGGCATCCCGCAGGACGACCGGCACAAGGTGTTCGACTGGTCCAACCAGATGGTCGCCTACGACGACGAGGAATACTCGATCAACCCGGAGGCCGCGTCCGCGGAGCTGCTCGGCTATGCGTGGAACATGGCCGAGGACCGCAAGAGGTGCCCGGCCGACGACATCGTCACCACGCTCGTCAACGCCGACATCGACGGCGGCAACCTCGGCTCGGACGAGTTCGGCTTCTTCGTGCTGCTGCTCGCCGTGGCGGGCAACGAGACGACCCGCAACGCGATCACCCACGGCATGCACCAGTTCCTCACCAACCCCGACCAGTGGGAGCTCTACAAGGCCGAGCGCCCGGTGACCGCGGCCGACGAGATCGTCCGCTACTCGACGCCCGTGATGTCCTTCCAACGCACCGCGACGCGGGACACGGCGCTCGGCGGCGTGGAGCTCAAGCAGGGTGACCGGGTCGGCATGTTCTACAGCTCGGCCAACTTCGACGCCGAGGTGTTCGCCGACCCGCAGCGCTTCGACGTGACCCGCGACCCCAACCCGCACCTGGGCTTCGGCGGCACCGGCGCGCACTACTGCGTCGGCGCGAACCTGGCCAAGGTCGAGATCGACCTGATCTTCAACGCGATCGCCGACCACATGCCCGGCATCCGCGGGGTGGCCGAGCCGCGCCGGCTGCGTTCGGGCTGGCTCAACGGGATCAAGGAGCTGCAGGTCACCTACTGATCGGCGGTGGCCGGCTCGTCGGCCGGTTCGTCCGAGGGCTGCGCGCCCGAGGGCTGGGCGTCCGAGGCCAGGGCGTCGGAGGCTTGCTCACCGGCGTCGGCGACCCGGCTGAGGAAGTCCTTGATCACCGCGAGCTGCTCGGCGTCGTAGTCCGCGCAGATGTCGTTCATGGACGCGCGCATGCCGCTGTAGAGCCGGAAGATCTCGCTGCCCCGGTCCGGCAGCACCCGCACGACGACAGCCCGGCGGTCCGCGGGGTCGCGGTCGCGAACGACCCAGCCGCTGCGCTCGAGCCGGTCGATCACGCCGGTGATCGTGGCCGGGTGCATGCCCGCGCGCTTGGCCAGTGCGCTCGGGCCGATCGGGCCGTACCGCGCGATGATGTCCAGGCAGGCGAGGTCGGCGTCGCGGACCGAGACCCGCGCGCCCACCCGGTGGTTGAGCACGACGAGGTGCCCGTTCACGTCGCGAAGGGCGCCCTGCACCTCGTTCGCGAGTCGCCGCCGCTGCCGACGATCCTCTGGTACGTTGTTCATATAGTACGACTTCCGTATTGTATGCGATGCGGTCTCAATGTACCTGGTGGCGAAGGGTGTGGGTGGGCATGAAGCTGACAGTATTCGGCGCGACCGGGGGAATCGGCGGCCACATCGTCAGGCAGGCACTCGACGCGGGCCACCCGGTGACCGCGGTGGTGCGCGACCGTGCGCGGCTCGACGTCCCGGACCAGCCGGCCCTGCGGGTGGTCACCGTGCCCGGCCTCGCGGACCCCGAGCCACTGGAGCCGGCCCTGGTAGGCAGCGACGCGGCACTGTCGGCGGTAGGCGGCCGTTCGCTGAAGGACGCCGGCGTGGCGACGACCGCCACCCGCGGCATCCTCGGCGCGCTGGAGGCCACCGGGGTGCGCCGGTTCGTGGCCGTGAGCGCGATGCCGGTCGGCCCGATCCCGGACGGCGAGGGCTTCCTCGGCCGCCGCCTCGCGTACCCAGTGGTGCGCCGCATCCTGCGCAAGGTCTACGACGACCTCGAGCAGATGGAGGCCGACATCCGCCGCAGCGGTCTCGAGTGGACCGTGATGCGCCCACCGCGCCTCACGGATAAGCCCCTGTCCGGCAAGTACCGCACGACAGTCGGCGCCAACGTCGCGAACGGCAGCTTCATCTCCCGAGCCGACGTGGCCCACGCGATGCTCGCCATGCTGACTGACCCCCGAACGATCGACCAACCGGTGGGCGTGGCGCTCTAGTCCGCCTCCCCGGGATTAAAAGTGTGCGTGCGTCCCGGCGAATAGTGCGGGTATCGAGGTGGATGGTGGCTGGGTGCCGTCACGGTCCCCTGAGGTTCCGGTGGTCGACGCAGGACTTCACACGATGATCTACGAGACAGGCCTTAGCCGTATTTGCACGGGCCTTTGGTTGTGGGATGACACGAGCTGACTGATCGTGAGGTGGGAAGGCCTCCCCGCGGAACGGCTCGCGGTCTCGTCGCCGACAGCCAATCGTGGCGGGGGGCTGCGTCGTCGTGGGTGCTGCGCGGTCCGCGATCGACCCATCACCGCCACTCCGTGCGGCGCCGCAACAGCCGTGCCCGCATCGCGCGGGTCGAGGTATGGCACGCGAACAGGCTGTGCATCCATTACCTCCCAACGACATGACGCCGGCGATCTCGCGAGCCGGTGCGGACGGCTGCCCTTTGGGGAAGCTTCGGCGGCCCGGCGGCCGGTCCTCGCGGGCGCGTTCCGCGGGGCCGGCTGCAGCAGGCTGACGGTATGTCGGGCCGGTGGTGTGTCGCGCCGACCGTCTTCCTCCTGGTGGCGGTCGGCACCACCGCGTGTGGGGGCGCCTCGGACCAGACCGTCTCCTTCTGTAATGGCTACGGCACCGCCATGCACGAGCTGGTGGTGGCCGCCCGGCAGTACCCGGACGCGCCTGCCCAGTTCGCGACCGTCTACAAGGCCACCATGGCCGACCTCGACCGGCTGCGGGCCGGCGCGCCGAGCGACCGGCTGCGCGAGGCGTTCGACACCGCGTCGTTCACGTTCACCGTGTTCAGTCAGGACTCGGCCCGGGCGGACTTCCTGACCAGGGCCGACTTCAAGGACAACGCGCTGGTGCTGGCCTGCGCCGAGTACGGGATCGAGCTCACGCCTGCCGCAGGGTAGCCATGGCCCGCTCGGCCTCCCAGAACGCGCGCATCGACACGATGAGCCCGGTGGCGTCGACCCGGTAGACGAACACGCCTTCCGTGTCCACGCGGGAACCGCCCGAGAGGAACGCGGTGATCGTGCCGACGTTGGCCACCTCGTCGCCCGCGGCGAACGAGTCGCGCATGACGAACTCGAACCGCTCGACGTTGGCGATGGCGAGGTCCCAGAACGCGCCGATGGCCGCCCGGCCGCGGTGGCCTGCGCCCGTCGGGTCGAACATGGACACGCCGACCGGGTCCTCGACCACGCCGTCCTCGGCGAACAGCGCGACCCACTCCGCCTTGGCGCCACGGCACACCGCGTCCATCGATCGCCGCGACGCCGTGCGCGCCGGGTGCGTGGTGTCCGGGCCGCTCCAGGTGATGGCCGTCATAACTTCCCCATGATCTCGTCGGCGAAGCGCTTCATCCCGTCCTTCTTGGCCTCGAGCGGGCCGTCGAGCCCGACGCCGTAGAACACCCACGGCACGACGATGGCGTCGGTGACCCCGAGGTCGGCCTGCTGGCGGTAACCCTCGACGCCGAACCGGTCGACGCACACCGCCTGGACCTCGAACGGGCCCGTCCGGTCGTACTCCGCGCGCAGCTTCCCCAGCTGGTCGATGACGTCGCGCAGGTCGGCGAACGTGATCATGGCGGAGGTCCAGCCGTCGCCGGTGCGGGCGGCCCGGCGCAGCGCCGCCTCGGTGTGACCGCCGACGTAGACCGGCACCGGCTCGGTGGGCGCGGGGCTCATCTGCAGCTTGTCGAAGTCGTAGAACGTGCCGTGGTACTCCACCATCCCGCCGCCGAGGATGAGCCGGACGACCTCCACGGCCTCGTCGGCGCGGGCCCCGCGGTGGTCGAACTGCCCGCCGCACCACCGGCTCTCCTCCGGCGACCAGCCGAGGCCGATGCCGAGCCCGAACCGGTTGCCGGTGAGCGCGGCCACCGAGCCGATCTGCCGGGCCAGCAGCACGGGGTTGCGCGGGTTGAGCTTGAGCACCTGCGTGTAGAACCGGATGGACCTGGTGACCGCACCCATCCACGCGGCGGCGACGAACGGGTCGACCCACGGCGTGTCCGCGTCCCAGAACCGCGAGCCGTCCGGCGTGTACGGGTACTTGGCGGACACCTCCGCGGAGAAGAACAGCGAGTCCGGCAGCGCGATGGCGGAGTACCCGCACTCCTCGGCGGTGCTCGCCAGCTCGCCCAGCTGGTCGAGCGGGCTGAGCGCGACCGCGACGGTGAACTTCATGGCTTCTCCGATCCGACCACCCACATCGAGAAATACTGCGAGCCGCCGCCGTACGCGTGGCCCAGCGCACGCCGGGCACCGTCGACCTGGTGCTCGCCCGCGCGACCCATCACCTGCATCGCGGCCTCGCCGAAGCGCAGCATCCCCGACGCGCCAATGGGATTGGACGACAGGACACCACCCGACGGGTTGACCGGCAGCCGGCCACCGAGCTCGGTCTCGCCCGCCTCGGTGAGCTTCCAGCCCTGGCCCTCGTCGGTGAAGCCCAGGTTCTCGAGCCACATCGGCTCGAACCAGGAGAACGGCACGTAGATCTCGGCCGCGTCGAGCTGCGCCAGCGGATCCGTGATGCCGGCCTGGCGCCACAACGCCGCCGCCGCGTCCCGGCCCGCCTGGGGGTTGACCTGGTCTCGGCCGGCGAACGTGGTGGGCTCGGTGCGCATGGCCGACGCGTGGATCCACGCGGCGGTCCGGCCCGTCGCGGCCTGCTCGTCGCCGAGGACGATGGCGCACGCGCCGTCGCTGGAGGGGCATGTCTCGTCGTATCGAATCGGGTCCCACAACATGGAAGACGCGCGAACGGACTCGAACGTGATATCGGGCTGGCGTAAATGTGCGAACGGATTCTTGGCGCCGTTGCGCCGGTCCTTCACCGCGACGAGCGCGCCGATGTGGTCCGGCGCGCCGGACCGGCGGATGTAGGAGCGCACGTGCGGCGCGAAGTACCCACCCGCGCCGGCGCCGACCGGCATGTGGAACGGCGGCATGATCGACAGCGCCCACATCGCGTTGGACTCGGACTGCTTCTCGAACGCGACCGCGAGCACCCTGGCGTGCTCACCGCCGTGCACGAGACTCGCCGCCACGTTTGCGGTCGAGCCGCCGACCGAGCCCGCGGTGTGCACGCGCAGCAGGGGTTTCCCGGTGGCGCCGATGGCGTCGGCGAGGAAGAGCTCCGGCATCATGACGCCCTCGAACAGATCCGGCGCCTTGCCCAGCACGACCGCGTCGATGTCGGCGAACGTCACGTCGGCGTCGGCGAGCGCGCGGTCGATCGCCTCGCGGCACAGGCCGGCCATCGTCACGTCGAGGCGCTTGCTGCGGTGGTGGGTCTGGCCGACCCCGAGGACGGCGGCTCGCTGCTTCGCCATCAGGTGCCCTCCAGTACGCACACGAGGTTCTGCTGCAACGCCGGGCCGCTCGTGGCGTGCGCGACGGCCCGCTCACCTGGTGCGATGCGAGTGGCCGCCGCGCCGATGCGGACGAGGCCGGCGGCGAACATCGGGTTGCCGCACAGCGGGCCGCCGGACGGGTTGACCGTCACCTCGCCGCCCAGCCCGAGTGCCTGGCGCAGGAGGATCTCCTGGTGGGTGAACGGCGCGTGCAGCTCGGCGAGCGTCACGCCGTCCGTGCCGACCGCCTTCGCGGCGGCCACAGTGGACGGTGAGGCGGTCAGGTCGCGGGCGCCGAGGTGCGCGGTCTCGACCCGGTGCTGGATGCCCACGATGCGGGCCGGCCGGTCGCACAGGTCCTTCGCCCGGTCGGCCGTCGCCAGCACGACGACCGCGGCCCCGTCGGTGATCGGCGCGCAGTCGTGCTTGCGGAGCGGATCCGCGAGGTACGGGCGCGCGAGGAGCTCGTCGGCGGTGACCTGCTCGTGGACCTGGGCGTGCGGGTTGGCGCCCCGGCTGCGGGCGGCCACCTCGGCCATGTCGCGCTCGGTCCACAGGCCGGCGTCGATGCCGAGCCGGGCCTGCAGGCCCGCGATGCTCACCGAGTCGGGCCACAGTGGACCAACGGTGTACGGGTCGAGCTGCATCGCGAGGACGCGCCGGAGGTGGCCGGCGCTCGACTTGCCGAAGCCGTAGACGAGCGCGGTGTCGACCTCGCCGGTGCGGATCTTCACCCAGGCCTCGTAGAGCGCCCAGGCGGCATCGGCCTCCACATGGGACTCGTTGATGGGCGGGAACGCGCCGACGGCGTCGACCGCGGCGATGAACGAGAAGGCGCGGCCGGCCAGGTAGTCCGAGGAGCCGGAGCACCAGAAGCCGATGTCCTGCTTGGCCAGGCCGGTGTTCCCGAGTGCCTGGCGGATGATCGGCACGAGCATCTCGACGCCGTTGGTGGTGCCGTGGGTCTCGCGCACGTCGGGCGCCTGGGCGAAGGCGACGATCGCGACGTCGGTGCTGGTCATAGGTGCCGCGCGTAGGTGTCGTAGGGAGCGTCGGGCTCGCCGGTCGGCCTGAAGTGGTCGATGTTCTCGAGCGTGGTGCCCCACTCGTCGCGGGGCTTCCAGGCGGCCTCGACGCGCATGCCCATGCGGACCTCGTCGGCGGCGCAGCCGAGGACGAGGTGGAGGAAGGCGATGTCGGCGCCGTCGAGCAGGATGTAGGCGGCGACGTACGGGGGTTTGATGCGCTGGCCGAGGAAGGGCACGTTGACGATGCAGAAGGTGGTGACGATGCCGCGGTCGGGGAGCTCGACCTCTTCTTCGGTCGGTACGCCGTCGGTCGGGCACGCGCCACGCGGTGGGAGGTAGACCTTCCGGCAGGCGGGACAGCGTTGGCCGAGCAGCTTGCCGTCCTTCAGGCCACGCAGGTAGCGGCTCTCCTCGGGGGAGGCGGAGTGCAGGTAGCTGAGCTCGATCGGCGTGGTGATCATCGTGATGGGCTCGGCCTCGCGGGGCCCGGCCGGGGGTTCGTCGTCGATGGGCGCGAAGCACGCGATGTCCCGGATGCCGTTGCCCTGCGTGTCGGCCCACCGGGCGCGGACCCGCATGCCGGTGTGGGTTTCGTGGGCGTCGACCGCGTGCAGCATGGGGGTGTCGGCGCCGTCGAGCTTGATCATGGCCCAGTGGAACGGGCGCTGGAGCGGTTGTCCCGCAAGGGGTTCCGGTTGCGCGCACCAGGTGGTGACGGTGCCGGTGTGCGCCACCTCGACCAGGTCGGTGAGGGGCTCGCCGGTGGCGGGGTCGTACTCGGGGGGTGGCACGTGCACGCGTCCGTCGGTGCCGCGCGCGCCGAGGATCCGCCGCTGGGCGAGCCCGGTGACGAACCGGCTCAGGGTGGGGCCGAGCGACCGGGTGTAGTCGAACCCAATGTCCAGCGGCGCGGACAGCGGCACCTGATCGACACTCACACCCTGAGTGAAACACGTTCTACTTTGCCGGGCAAGTACCGCCCGCCAGCTGACCCACCTCAGCCTGGGGACGCTCGCCGGTGCGCGACCTGTGCTCCACCGTCGCCAACCAGCCGAGGGTGTTCCACGGGTTCCGCCGACCTGCCCCACCACAGCGGACAGGTACGACAGTCGGCCTGGTATCGAACGGGTGACCTAGTCCCGACTGGAACACGATCTACCATGCCCGCATGAAGCTTGGACTGCAGCTCGGGTACTGGGGTGCCGGCATACCACCCAATGCGGCCGAGATGGTCGCCGTCGCGGACGAGGTTGGGTTCGACGCGGTGTTCGCGGCCGAGTCGTGGGGGTCGGACGTGTTCACGCCGCTCGCCTGGTGGGGGTCGCGCACCACGCGGGTCCGGCTCGGCACGGCGGTCGCGCAGCTGTCCGCGCGGGCACCGACCGCCACGGCGATGGCCGCGCTCACCCTCGACCACCTCTCCGGCGGCCGCGCGATCCTCGGGCTCGGCGTGTCCGGGCCGCAGGTCGTCGAAGGCTGGTACGGCGCGCCGTTCGGCAAGCCGCTCGCCCGCACGCGCGAGTACGTGTCGATCATCCGCCAGGTCCTCGCGCGCGAGGCGCCGGTCGCGAGCGCCGGACCGCACTACCCGCTGCCCTACGCCGGCGCGGGCGCCGACGGGCTCGGCAAGCCGCTGCGCCCGATCACCCACCCACTGCGGGCCGACCTGCCCATCTGGCTCGGCGCCGAGGGTCCCAGGAACGTGGCGCTCGCCGCGGAGATCGCCGACGGCTGGCTCGCCGTCTACTTCACCGACACGCTCGCCGACCAGTACAACTCCTGGCTGGACGAGGGGTTCGCGCGACCCGGCGCGCGCCGGTCGCGGGCGGACTTCGAGGTCGCCGCCAGCGCGTCGGTCACGATCACCGACGACCCGGCCGCCGAGTACGACAAGCACCGGCCGGTCATCGCGCTCTACGCCGGCGGCATGGGTGCCGCGGAGAAGAACTTCCACGCGGACCTGTTCCGCCGGATGGGATACGGCAGCGTGGTCGACGAGGTCGGCGCGTTGTTCCGCGAGGGCCGCAAGGCCGACGCGGCCGCCGCGGTGCCGGACGAGCTCGTCGCCGAGACCGCGATCATCGGCACCGCGGACCAGGTCCGCGCCCGGGTCGGCCGGTGGGCCGACCGCGGCGTGACGACGCTGATGGTCGGCTGCGAGAACGCCGAGCAGGTCCGCGCCGTGGCGAAGGTCCTTGCCGACAACTGAAACACGTTCTAGATTGGGCCGGTGGCCTCGATCGGACTGTGGAACATCGCTCGGGAGCAACCGGACCGCGCCGCCGTGGTCGGCCCGGACGGCCGGCAGCTGACCTACGCGGAGCTGGCCGCCGCGGCCGACCGGTACGGCCGCGGCTTCCAGGCGATGGGCCTGTCCCCCGGCGACGCGATCGTCGTGCTGCTGCCCAACGGGACGGACCTCGCGTCCGTCTACTTCGGAGCGTTCCAGACCGGCCTGTACGTCGTGATGGCGAACTGGCACCTGGTCGGCGCGGAGGTCGCCTACCTCATCGAGGACAGCGGTGCCAAGGCGTTCGTGGCGCACGAGCGGTTCGCCGACGTGGCCGCGGACGCGGCGGCACGCGGCGGGCTGCCGGCCGCCGGCCGGTTCGCGGTCGGCGAGGTGCCGGGCTTCACGCCGCTGTCCCGGCTGGGCGAGGACGAGAGCGGCCGGCCGGACGTGCGGACCGCCGGCTCGCCGATGCTGTACACGTCCGGCACGACCGGGCGGCCCAAGGGCGTCCGGCGCCCGCTGACCGGCGCGGACCCCGACGAGGTGCCACCGGCGGCGACGTGGTTCTTCGGCATCTTCGGCCTGCAGCCGTTCGGCGATCACGTGCACATCTGCGGCTCACCGATGTACCACACGGCGGTGCTGAACTTCGTCGCCAACTCTGTCCAGTTAGGACACACGGCGGTGCTGATGGACCGGTGGGGGCCCGAGGAGATGCTCGCCCTGATCGAGCGATACCGGGTGACGCACAGCCACATGGTGCCGACGCAGTTCCATCGGTTGCTCGAGCTTTCTCCCGAGACGCGGTCGAAGTACGACCTGTCGTCGCTGCGGGTGATGATCCACGGTGCGGCGCCGTGCCCGCCGGAGGTGAAGCGCCGGATGCTGGACTGGTGGGGTCCGGTGGTGACCGAGTACTACGCGGCGACCGAGGGCGGCGGCACGGCGATCAGCGCGGCCGAGTGGCTGGCGAGGCCGGGATCGGTGGGCAAGCCGTGGCCGGGCTCGGTGGTGGCGGTGCTCGACGACGCCGGCGAGCCGGTGCCGCCGGGGACGACGGGTCTGGTGTACATGCGGATGGGCACGTCGAACTTCGAGTACCACAAGGACGAGGCGAAGACCCGGGCCGCGCGTGTCGGCGACCTGTTCACCCTCGGCGACATCGGCTACCTCGACGAGGACGGGTATCTGTATCTGTGCGACCGGAAGGCGGACCTGATCATCTCCGGCGGGGTGAACGTGTACCCGGCGGAGATCGAGAACGAGCTCGCGTGTCACCCGAAGGTGGCGGATGTCGCGGTGTTCGGTGTGCCCAACCCGGACTGGGGCGAGGAGATCAAGGCCGTGGTGCAGCCGGCCGCTGGGGTCCAGCCGGGTGCCGCGCTGACCGACGAGCTGCTGGCGTTCGCCGCCGACCGCCTGGCGAAGTTCAAGATGCCGCGCACGATGGACTACGTGACGGAGCTGCCCCGCGACCCGAACGGCAAGCTGTACAAGCGAAAGCTGCGCGACCCGTACTGGGCGGGGCGCGAGCGGGTCATCTGAGCGGCATCGCTTGGCAGCGGCCGAGCGGCCGGGCTTGGCGTGGCGTTGGCGGGCTTGGCGCGGCCGGGCTTGGCCTCCGGCCCCCGGTATCAATTCTACGGGCGGGCACCGACAGTTTCGGGCGTCGGCGGGCGGGCCTTGTGGATGGTCGCGGGAGATTCGGCTCTGTTGCGGGTTGTCCACAGGTTCAGGCTGAGCTGGCCGAAACCGTCGGTGCCCGTCGCTAAGCTGGATTCCGGGGGGCCGGAGGCCGGCCGCAGACCGGCCGGCAGGCGGACTCAGCGGCCCTGGAACTCAGCGGGGCGCTTCTCGGCGAAGGCCTTGGGGCCCTCTCGGGCGTCGTCGGAGGCGAATACCGCCATCCCCAGGCGGGCCTCCACCTTGAAGGCCTCGTTCTCCGGCAGGCCCTCCGTCTCCCGCATCGTCCGCAGGATCGCCTGGACCGCCAGCGGGCCGTTCGACGCGATCACCCCGGCGAGCTCCAGCGCCCGGCCGAGCGCCGCGCCGTCCGGCACCACGTGGCCGATCAACCCCAGCGAAAAGGCCTCGGCGGCGGTGATGTGGCGGCCGGTGAGCAGGAGGTCCGCCGCAAGGGTGTACGGGATCTGGCGCGGCAACCGCACCGCCGAGCCGCCCAGTGGGAACAGACCCCACCGCGCCTCGGCCACCCCGAAACGAGCACTCGTGCCGGCGACCCGGATGTCCGTGGCCTGGAGGATCTCGGTGCCGCCGGCTATCGCCGGACCCTCGACGGCCGCGATCAAGGGCTTCGTCAGGCGGCGGCCCTTCAGCAGGGGCTCTATCACCGACAGGTCCCAGTCGCCGGAGGAGAAGCTGTCGCCGGGGTGGGTCTGGGTCATCGCCTTCAGGTCGGCGCCGGCGCAGAACGCCCCGCCCGCCCCGGTGAGCACGCAACAGCGGATCGAGGGATCGGCGTCGACCCGGTCCCAGGCCTCGCGCATGATCGCCATCATCTCGGCGGACAGGGCGTTGCGGGCCTCCGGCCGGTTCATCGTCACGATCAGGACGTGGCCGTCCCGCTCCACCAGGCAGTCGGTCATGCACTCTCCACGGCGCGAAGGGATTGCCAGGAACGATAACACGTTCTAGTTTGGTCACGTGGCACTCAACATCGCGGATCTATTCGAGCATGCCGCCGACGCCTTTCCGGACCGGATCGCCATCGCGTGCGCCGACCGGACGACGACGTTCGCCGAGCTGGACCGGCGAGCCAACCAACTCGCGCACCACCTGACCGGCCAGGGCTTCGGCCAGGGCGACCACATCGGGCTCTACTCACGCAACTCCATCGAGGCCATCGAGACGATGCTCGCGGCGTACAAGCTGCGCGCGGTGGTGATCAACGTGAACTACCGCTACGTCGAGAACGAGCTGCGCTACCTGTTCGACAACGCCGACCTCACCGGCCTCGTCCACGAGCGCCGCTACGGCCCGCTCGTCGACGCGGTCCTGCCGGACACCCCGAACGTCCGCCACGCCCTCGTCGTCGAGGACGGCACCGACGCCGAGAGCCGGAGCGTGCGGTACGAGGACGCGATGGCGGACCAGCCGGGCGGGCGCGACTTCCCCGACCGCAGCCCCGACGACCTCTACCTCCTCTTCACCGGCGGCACCACCGGCCACCCCAAGGGCGTCATGTGGCGCCACGAGGACGTCTGGCGCGTCCTCGGCGGCGGCATCGACTTCGTCACCGGCGAGGCGCTCGCCGACGAGTGGGCCCAGTCCGAGCGCGGCAAGGAGTCCGGCGGCCTGACCCGGCTCGCCTGCGCGCCGCTGATCCACGGCGCCGCCCAGTGGGCCGCGCTGCCGGCGCTGTTCGGCGGCGACACCGTCGTGCTGATGCCGCAGTTCGACCCGCACGAGGTCTGGCGCGCCGTGCGGCGCCACCAGGTCAAGGTGATGACGATCGTCGGCGACGCGATGGCCCGGCCGCTCATCGAGGCCTTCCAGCAGGGCGGCTACGACGCCTCCAGCCTGCTCGCGATCTCCAGCCACGCGGCGCTGTTCTCCGCCTCGGTCAAGGAGCAGTACCTCGAGACGCTGCCCAACGTCGTCATCACCGACGCGATCGGCTCCTCGGAGTCCGGGTTCACCGGGATCGGCATGGTGGTCAAGGGAACCGAGCAGCACAGCGGCGGCCCGCGGGTGAACGCCGGGCCGAGCACGATCGTCATCGACGAGGACAACCGGCCGGTCGGGCGTGGCGAGGTCGGCCGGATCGCGCGTGGTGGCCACGTCCCGCTCGGCTACTACAAGGACGCCGAGAAGAGCGCGACGATCTTCGTGGAGGTCGACGGCGCCCGCTACGTGGTGCCCGGCGACTACGCCCGGCTCGAGGACGACGGCACGATCACGTTGCTGGGCCGGGGAAACATGTGCGTCAACACGGGCGGTGAGAAGGTCTTCCCCGAGGAGGTCGAGGAAGCGCTCAAGTCCTATCCGGACGTGTTCGACGCGCTCGTCGTCGGCGTGCCGGACGAGCGGCTCGGCCAGCGGGTCGCCGCGCTCGTGCAGCCGCGTCCGGAAAGGACGATCGACTTCACCGCGCTCGACGCCCACGTCCGGCAGCGGATCGCGGGCTACAAGACACCGCGCAGCATCTGGGTCGTCGACAAGGTCGGCCGCGCGCCCAGCGCCAAGCCCGACTACCGCTGGGCCAAGGAGTACACCGAGCGGCACGAACCGGCCTGGCAGGCGGCCACCGGAGGGGCGCATGCGAACGTCACTGTGTGACCGGTTCGGCATCGAGCACCCGATCTTCGGCTTCACCCCGTCCGAGAACGTGGCGGCCGCCATCAGCAGGGCCGGTGGGCTCGGCGTGCTCGGCTGCGTGCGGTTCAACGACCCGGCCGAGCTCGACGCGGCACTGTCCTGGATGGACGACAACACCGACGGCAAGCCCTACGGCGTGGACATCGTGATGCCGGCGACCATCCCCAAGGAGGGCACGCCGACCGACCTGGCCGCGCTGATCCCCGCCGGGCACAAGGACTTCGTCGAGCGCACCCTGCTCAAGCTCGGCGTGCCCCCGCTGTCCGGCGACGCCGCCACCGACGCCGGCGTGCTGGGCTGGCTGCACTCGGTGGCACGGTCGCATGTGGACATCGCACTCGCGCACCCGATCAGCCTCATCGCCAACGCGCTGGGCTCGCCGCCGGTGGACGTGATCGAGCGGGCGCACGAGCACGACGTGCCGGTGGCCGCGCTCGCCGGCAAGGCCGAGCACGCCGTGCGGCACGTCGACAAAGGCGTGGACCTCGTCGTGGCGCAGGGCTACGAGGCCGGCGGGCACACCGGCGAGATCGCGTCGATGGTGCTGGTGCCCGAGGTCGTCGACGCGGTCGGCGACCGGGTGCCGGTGCTCGCGGCGGGTGGCATCGGCAGCGGCCGGCAGGTGCTGGCCGCGCTGGCGCTGGGCGCGGCCGGCGCGTGGATGGGCTCGTACTGGCTGACCACCGCCGAGTACCGGCTGGGCGCCGGCCCGAACACGCTGCAGCGGGCGCTGGTGCAGGCCGGCTCGAGCGACACCGTGCGCTCGCGCATCTACACCGGCAAGCCGGCGCGGCTGCTGAAGAACCGGTGGACCCAGGCGTGGGCCGAGCCCGACGCGCCCGAGCCGCTGCCGATGCCGCTGCAGAACCTGCTCGTCGGCCAGGCGCACCAGCGGATGATGGACGCGGGCGACCCGGACGTGGTGGCGATGCCGGTCGGCCAGATCGTCGGCCGGATGAACGAGGTCCGCCCGGTCGCCGAGGTGATGGCGGGGCTCCTGGCCGAGCTCAAGGAGGCGCGGGCCAGACTGGGGTTGTGAGTATCAGAACCCTGTCGTCCCGGATCGTCTACGAGAACCCGTGGATGACGTTGCGTGAGGACGAGATCGAGCTCGGCGACGGCTCGCGCGGGATCTACGCGGTCGTGGACAAACCGGACTTCGCCCTGGTCGTCCCGGCGGAGAACGACGGCTTCCACCTCGTCGAGGAGTACCGCTACCCGCTGGGTGGCCGCTACTGGCACTTCCCGCAGGGCGCGTTCCCGCAGGGCAGGACCGGGACGCCGGAGGAGCTGGCCGCGGCCGAGCTCGTCGAGGAGACGGGCTTCACCGCGAGCCGGCTGGAGTGCCTCGGGTACCTCCACTGCGCGCACGGCGTGACCGGGCAGGGCTTCCACGTGTTCCTGGCCACGGACCTCACGCCGGGTGAGCCGAACCGGGAGATCACCGAGCAGGACATGCGCCAGCAGTGGTTCCCGCGCGGCGAGGTCGAGCGGATGATCCGCGAGGGCGTGATCACCGACGACTCGACGCTCGCCGCGTACCTGCTGCTGGTCATGCGCCCCAGGACGCCCGGCGCCTAACCGCTCTTGCGGCGGAAGGTCCGCTTGCCGCCCACCGGGCCGTGCGCGTCGTGCACCTTGGACCTGGAGTCGGCGTGCTCCTCCCCGCTGCGGTTTCGGGCCTGCTTGCGCTCCAGCGCCTCGCGGAAGCGCGCTTTCACATCGTCCTGGGACTCGGGCTCGTCGGTCGCGGCGGGTTCCGGTGTGTCAGGCATGCGGTCAGCCTCGCACGGACCGCGCTCCCCAGTCGAGCCGGATTGGATCGCTGGATGGGGTCAACGGCTCGAACCGCAGCTCCGCACCCTCCCGCCACCACACTGGGTCCGGCGTCCGCCACCGCTGCGCGCTGAGGGTGCGCTTGAGCACCTTGTACGTCGCCGTGCGCGGCAGGCGGGTGGTCAGCCGGATGAACCGCGGCACCTGCTTCGGGCCGACGTCGGCCTGCACCGCGAGGAACTCGGCGAACTCGTCGGGGTCGAAGGTGGCCTCGCCACGCAGCACCAGCGCCGCCATCACCTGGTCGCCCACGCCGGCGTCGGGCACCGCGTACACCGCGACCTCGGCGACGTCCGGGTGCCGCAGCAGGATCCGCTCGATCGGCCCGGCGCCCAGGTTCTCCCCGTCGACCCGCAGCCACTCGCACGACCGGCCGACGAAGTAGCAGAAGTCGTCGGCGTCGCGGTAGACGAGGTCGCCGCTCCAGAACATGCCGTCCCGCAGCCGGTCGGCCTCCGCGCCCGGGTCGTTGTGGTAGCCCGCGAACATGCCCGTGCCCGCGGTGTTGACCAGCTCGCCGACCGCCTCCTCGGCGTTCACGAACCGGCCGGAGGCGTCGACCTCGGCCGGCGGGCACGGCTGCCCGGTCGCGGGGTCGAGCACCGCCAGCCCGCCCTCGAGCCGGCCCAGCGAGCCGGCCGGCGTGCCCGGCGGGCGCGGCACCACGACGCCGCCCTCGGTCGAGCCGTACGCGTCGACGACCTGGCAGCCGAACCGCGCCGCGAACGCCTCGACGTCCGGCGCGGCGCCCTCGTTGCCGAACATCAGCCGCAGCGGGTTGTCCGCGTCGTCCTCGTGCTCGGTGGTGCTCAGGATGTAGGACAGCGGCTTGCCGACGTAGTTGGCGTAGGTGACCTCGAACTTCCTGACGTCGTCGAGGAAACCCGACGCGGAGAACCGGCGGCGCAGCGCCAGCCGCGCGCCCGCCGCGAGGCCGACCGCCCAGCCGGCCATGATCGCGTTCGAGTGGAACATCGGCATCGCCACGTACGCGGTGTCGTCCGGGCCGAGCCGGAACCGCTCGGCGAGCATCCGGCCCGGCTCGGCGATCTTGCCGTGCGTGCACCGCACCGCCTTCGGCTCGCCGCTGGTGCCGGAGGTGAAGATCAGCATGAGCAGGTCGTCGAGGCTGGCCGGCACCGGGTCGAGGCGGCTGTGCCGGTGACGGAACGCGCTCACGTGCCATGCGGCGGAGTCGATGTCGAGCACCCGCGCGCCCACCTCCAGGCCCTGCAACAGCTCCACGTACCTGCTGTCGGTGAGCACCACCTGGCACTCGGCGAGCGTGATGTCGCGCACCAGCGCCTCGCCGCGCCGGCTCGTGTTCAGGCCGACCAGCACCGCGCCGGCCAGCGCCGCGCCGCCGAGCAGGAACGAGAACTCGGGCACGTTGTCGAGCAGGACGCCGACGTGAAAAGGACCCGGACGGCGTAACGACCGCAGCAGCGCGGCGCGGTCGGCGCACTCCTGCACATGGTCCGCCCAGGACCATCGGTTGTCCTCGAACAGTAAGCCGGGGTTGGGATCGCTCGCGCGCGCCAGCAGCAGCTCAGTGACGGTGGGGAGAGTCTCCCCTGGCGCGGCCATGCGAACCTCCGTACATCACGCGGGCTCCGCGGCCAAGGCGACACCGATGCGGCGCAGCTGCGAGGTGGCACCGCCGAGGCTGAACTCATTACGTTTCGCGGCCACAAAATATCGATGCAGTGGGTAGTCCACGTCAATACCCAAACCACCGTGGACGTGAACCGCCGCATGCGCAACCCGGTGTCCGCCATCTGCCGCCCAGAACTTCGCCGTGGCGATCTCGGTGTGGGAAGGCATATTTTCAGACAGTCGCCAAGCCGCTTGCCACAAGGTCAAGCGGATCGCCTCGACGTCGATGTAGCAGTCCGCGAGGCGCTGCCCGACGGCCTGAAAGGTCGCAATAGGACGATCAAACTGCACTCTGCCAGTTGCATATTTCGCTGTCATCTGCAGTGCTGCCTCGGAAATGCCGAGTTGGTGGGCGCAGATCCCGACCGTCGCGTGCGCCACGAGCCACTCGACGACGGGCGCGCCGGCGCCCGGCGAGCCGAGCACGCGGTCCGCGCCGAGCTCGACGTGATCGAGCTCGAGCACCGCCTCGGCGTCGCCGTCGACGACCACCTGGCGGCGCACCGTCACCCCGGAATCTCCTGGAGTGACAAGGAACACAGTCAGCCCGTCGGCCGTCTCGGCCGGCACGAGGAACAGGTCCGCGACCGGTCCGGCGTGCACGGCGACCTTCGTTCCGTGCAGATGCCACCGTGCCGATTCACGCGCAGATGCACCTGCATCTCCGGTGGACGAGGCCGCCGTGACCGGAGAGGCCGGGTCGTCGCCGACCTCCTCGGCGAGCGCGGCGGTCAGCACGAGCTCGCCCGCGGCCGCGGGCGCCGCCCACGCGTCGCGCTGCGCCGCCGTGCCGAACTCGGCGATCGCCCCCGCGGCAACGACGACCGACGGCAGGTACGGCACCGGCGCGACCGTGCGGCCGAGCTCGACGAGCACCCCGCACTGCGCGAGCAGACCCAGCGCGCTGCCGCCGACCGACGCCGGCAGCGTGGCGGCCAGCACCCCCGCCCGCGCCAGGTCCGTCCACAGTGGACGGTCGAACCGGTCGCCGGTCGCCTCGACCTCGGCCAGCCGCCGCGGCGAGGTGTGGTCGGCGAGGATCGTCCGGGTCAGCTCCGCCAGGTCGCGGTCGTCCTCGTGCTGGGAGAAGTCCACGTCTACCTCCTTGCCGGGGGCATGCCGAGACCGACGGCCGCCACGATGTCGCGCTGCACCTCGTTGGTGCCGCCGCCGAAGGTGAGGATCAGCGCCGAGCGGTGCATCCGCTCGACCCGCCCGCGCAGCAGCGCACCCGGCGAGCCGGCCCGCACGTAGGCCTGCGGCCCGAGCACCTCCATCAGCAACCGGTAGGCCTCGGTGGCGAACTCGGTGCCGAAGACCTTGGTGGCCGACGCGTCCGCCGGGCTCAGCCCGCGCTCGGCCCCCCACGCGATCTTCCAGTTGACCAGCTTGAGGAACTCGGCCTTCGCGTGCACGCGGGCGAGGTGGACCTGCACCCACTCCTGGTCGATCACCCGCCGCCCGTCCGCCAGCTTGGTCGCCTGCGCCCACTCGCGTACCTCGGTCAGCGCCTGGCGGATCGGCGCCGCCGAGGTCAGCGCGACGCGCTCGTGGTTGAGCTGGTTGGTGATCAGCGGCCAGCCCCGGTTGAGCTCGCCGACCAGGTTCCCCACGGGCACCCGCACGTCCTCGTAGTAGGTGGCGCTGGTCGTCGGGCCGGACACGGTGTGCACCGGCGTCCAGGAGAAGCCCAGCGCGTCCGTCGGCACGATGAGGATCGACAGGCCCTTGTGTTTGGCCGCATCCGGGTCGGTGCGGCAGGCGAGCCACACGTAGTCGGCGTAGGAGATGAGGCTCGTCCACATCTTCTGGCCGTTGATCACGTACTCGTCGCCGTCGCGCACCGCCCTGGTCCGCAGCGACGCCAGGTCCGTGCCGGCCTCCGGCTCGGAGTACCCGATCGAGAAGTGGAGCTCCCCGCTGGCGATTCTCGGCAGGTAGAACCGCTTCTGGTTCTCCGTGCCGAACCGCATGATCGTCGGGCCCACCGTGTTGATCGTCAGGAACGGCACGGGCGCGCCCGCCACGGCCGCCTCGTCGGTGAAGATGAGTTGGTCGAGCATCGACCGCGCCTGCCCGCCGTACTCGCGCGGCCAGCCCAGCGCGAGCCAGCCGTCCGCGCCCATCTGGCGGACGACCTCCTTGTAGACCTCGCCGGAGCCGTAGTCGCCGCCCGCGCCGAGCGCCTCGCGCCGCTCGGGCGTCATCAGGTCGGCGAAGTAGGCGCGCAGCTCCAGGCGCAGGCGCTCCTGCTCGTGCGTGTAGGCGATCCGCATCCACCCTCCCGATGACTAGAACACGTTCTAAGAATGTACTAGAGTCCCCGGAAAACGAGGAGGTCCCGGATGAAGGCCGCGGTACTGAACCAGATCGGGGACACCAAGCTCGAGCTGCGCGACGACGTGCGCACCACCGACGTCGGCCCGCGGGAGATCCGGGTCCGGGTGAAGGCCACCGGCGTGTGCCACAGCGACCTGTCCGCGATGGACGGCACGCTGCCCGCGCTCGCGCCCGGCATCATCGGCCACGAGGGCGCCGGCGAGGTCGTCGAGGCCGGCCCGCAGGTCGACCACCTCGCCGTGGGCGACCACGTGGCCCTCACCTTCGTGCCGCCGTGTGGCACGTGCGTGAACTGCCGGGGCGGCCGCCCGCACCTGTGCGCGATCCACTCGATCGCCGCGTTCATGAACCCGCGGTTCCTCGTCGGCGACACGCCCGCGTTCGGCTACGCCGGCACCGGCACGTTCGCCGAGGAGCTGGTCGTGCCGGCCGACGGCGCGGTGAAGATCCCCGACGACGTGCCGTTCGAGATCGCCGCGCTCGTGGCCTGCGGGGCTATGACCGGGGTCGGCGCGGTGGTCAACACCGCGAAGGTGGAGCCCGGCGCGACGGTGCTGGTGATCGGCTGCGGCGGGGTCGGCATCTCGGTGATCCAGGGCGCGCGGCTGTCCGGCGCGGCGACGATCGTCGCGGTGGACCCGGTGGCCGACAAGCACGAGACGGCCAAGCACTTCGGCGCCACCCACGCCATCACCCCCGAGCAGCTCGCCGAGACGCACGCGGCGCTGACCGCGAGCCAGGGCTGGGACTACACCTTCGACGTGGTCGGCGCGCCCGCCACGATCCGCTCGGCCTGGGACAACGCCCGGCGGGGCGGCACGGTGGTCGTGGTCGGCGCCGGGCGCGGCGACGCGATGGTCTCCTTCTCCGCGCAGGAGCTGTTCCTGCACGACAAGCGGCTGCTCGGCTCGTTCTACGGCGGCGCGGACGTGCACCGCGACTACCCGCGGCTGCTGGCGCTGTGGCGGGCCGGCCGGCTCGACCTCGAGGGGATGATCAGCAAGCGGATCACCCTGGACGAGATCAACGACGGGCTGCAGGCGCTGCGTGCCGGCGGCACCCTCATCCGGCAGATCGTCACCTTCGGCTGACGGCATGGACGCTGAGCCGAGCAACGCGGTGCGCCTCGACGGCAAGGTCGCGATCGTCACCGGCGCGGGTGCCGGGCTGGGTCGCGCCGAGGCGCTGGCGCTCGCCAGGGCCGGCGCCGACGTGGTGGTCAACGACGTCCCCGGCGGCACCGGCGGCGACACGGTCGAGGAGATCGAGTCGTTGGGCGCCAAGGCGATCCTCGTCGAGGGCGACGTCGGCGAGTCGGCCACCGCGACCGAGCTGACCGCCGCCGCCACCGAGCGGTTCGGCGGGCTGCACGTGGTCGTCAACAACGCCGGCGTGCTGCGCGACCGGATGCTGTTCAACATGTCCGACGACGAGTGGGACCTCGTGCTGCGGGTGCACCTGCGCGGCCACTTCCTGCTGTCCCGCAACGCCGCCGCGTACTGGCGCGCGCGGGCGAAGGCGAGCGGCGGGACCACCTACGGCCGGGTGGTCAACACCGCGTCCGAGGCGTTCCTGCTCGGCTCGGAGGGCCAGCCGAACTACGCCGCGGCCAAGGCCGGCATCGCCGCGCTCACCCTGTCCACCGCGCGGGCGCTGGCCCGCTACGGCGTGCGCGCCAACGCGATCTGCCCCCGCGCCCGCACCGCGATGACCGCGCACGTCTTCGGCACCGCCCCAGAAGGCACCAACCCCGACGGCACCGACCCGCTCTCGCCCGAACACGTCGCCCCGCTGGTCGCCTACCTCGCCTCACCGGCCGCGGACAAGGTCAGCGGCCAGGTGTTCGTCGTCTACGGCGGCATGGTCGCGCTGCTCGCTCCCCCGGCCGTCGAGCAGCGGTTCGACCGTCCCATCTGGACACCGGAGGACCTGGACACGGTCGTCGGCGGCTACTTCGCCGACCGCGATCCCGCCCGCACCTTCGCCGCCACCGAGCTGATGTCGCTCTAGGAGGAAGCAATGACGCTGACCCTGCGCCCCCGCCGGGACGAGGTGGGCCTCAAGGACGGGCAGCTGTTCGTCGACGGCAAGTGGCGCCCGGCCGACGACGGCGCCACCTGGACCCACCGGCACCCGGCCACCGGCGAGGAGATCGGCGAGTTCGCGGTCGCCGCCGCGTCCGATGTGGACGATGCGGTGCGTGCGGCCCGCCGGGCCTTCGACGAGGGCGGCTGGCCGACCTCCAGGGCGACCACGCGGATCCAGGCGCTGCACAGGGTCGCCTCGCTGCTGCGCGAGCACGCCCCGGAGCTGCGTGGCCTGCAGGCGCTGGACAACGGCGTGCCGCTCTCGTTCAGCGCGAACATCTACGCCACCGGGGTCGAGGCCGCCGCGGACGTGTTCGACCACCACGCCGGCTGGGTCGACAAGATCGGCGGCCAGACGCTGCCGCCGTACCAGGGCGGCGACCACCTCGCGATGACGTTCCGCGAGCCGATCGGCGTGGTCGCGGCGATCCTGCCGTGGAACGCGCCGTTCCTGCTGTTCGCGCAGAAGCTCGCGCCCGCGCTCGCGGCCGGCTGCACGGTGGTGCTCAAACCCTCGGAGTTCGCGTCGTTCACGGTGCTGCGGATGGTGGAGCTGCTCGTCGAGGCGGGCATTCCGGACGGCGTGGTCAACGTGGTCACCGGGCCGGGCGCGCCGACCGGCGAGGCACTGATCACCCACCCGATGGTGGACAAGGTCAGCTTCACCGGCAGCCGCGCGGTCGGCAGGCGGATCGTCGCGGCGTCGGCGGACACGCTCAAGCGCGTCTCGCTGGAGCTGGGCGGCAAGAGCCCGGCGCTGGTGTTCCCGGACGCGCCGGACGTGGGCCTCGCCGCGATGACGACGATGGGCACCGTCACCATGGGACTGTCCGGCCAGGCCTGCGTCTCGCACACCCGGGCGCTGGTGCACCGGGACGTGTACGACCAGTTCCTCGCCGCCGCCGAGATGATGGCCGGCGCGGTGACCTACGGCGACCCGTTCGAGCCCGCCACCATGTCCAGCCCGCTGATCAACACCAGGCAGCTGGACCGGGTGCTCGGGTTCATCGAGCGCGGCAAGGACTCCGGCGCCCGGCTGGTGTGCGGCGGCGAGCGGGTGACCGGCGACCTGGCGGAGGGCAACTTCGTCCGGCCGGCGATCTTCGCCGACGTCGACAACGGCATGGAGATCGCCCGCGAGGAGGTCTTCGGACCCGTGCTGGCGGTGGTGCCCTTCGCCGACGAGGACGAGGCCGTGCGGCTGGCCAACGACACCGAGTACGGTCTCGGTGCCGGTCTGTACACAACGGACGCCCGGCGGGCGTTCCGGCTGGCCCGGCGGATCCGCGCGGGCACGGTCGGGATCAACGGCTTCCAGGTCGAGCCGCACCTGCCCTTCGGCGGGTTCAAGCAGTCCGGCCTCGGCCGCGAGGGCGGGCAGAGCGCCTTCGAGGCCTACACCGAGCTGAAGACCGTGTTGATGCCGCTGACGGACGAGATGATGTAAGGAGCTCCATGGGACGGCTGGCCGGGAAGGTCGCGCTGATCACCGGGGCGGCCCGCGGGCAGGGCGCCGCCGCGGCCAGGCGGTTCGTCGCCGAGGGCGCCCAGGTGGTGCTCGCCGACATCGAGGACGACGCGGGCAAGGCACTGGCCGACGAGCTGGGTGCGCACTACCACCACCTCGATGTGTCCGAAGAGGACCAGTGGGCGGCGGCCGTCGCGGCGGCACGCGAGGTCTACGGGCCGGTCACCGTGCTGGTGAACAACGCCGGCGTGCTGCACTTCGCGCTGCTGCACGAGACCACGCTCGCCGACTACGAGCGGGTGATCCGGGTCAACCAGGTCGGCACGTTCCTCGGCATGCGCGCGGTGGTGCCCGGCATGGTCGAGGCGGGCACCGGGTCGATCGTCAACGTGTCCTCAGTGGAGGGTCTGGCCGCGGCACCGCTGCTGACCGCCTACACGGCCAGCAAGTTCGCCATCCGCGGGATGACCAAGGTGGCCGCGCTCGAGCTGGCGACCAAGGGCGTGCGGGTGAACTCGGTCCATCCCGGGGTGATCGAGACCGGGCTGCTGCCGACCGCGCTGGGCGGGCAGCCGGTGGACCTCGCGTTCGTCGGCAAGAAGGTGCCGATGCGCCGGGTCGGCCAGCCGGCCGAGATCGCCGAGCTGGTGCTGTTCCTCGCGAGCGACGAGAGCTCGTACTGCACGGGCGCGGAGTTCGTCGCCGACGGCGGCGTCACCGCCGCGCACTCGCTGTCGAGTTTCGGGTAACTCGACGGCCGCACGATCGTTGGTCACACAGGCGTGAGACGGGTGATGCGCATGAGCACTGGGGCTGGGTCCCAACCCGTGCCTGTGCGTGCGCTGGCCCAGGTCGGCCGGATGGCGACGCTCGGCTGGGACGTCGTGCGCTGCACCCCGCGCCGGCCGTTCCAGTGGCGTGAGCTGGTCCAGCAGTGCTGGTTCTTCGCCAGCGTGACCATCCTGCCCACCGCGCTCGTGTCGATCCCGTTCGGCGCGGTCATCGCACTCCAGCTCGGCTCGCTCACCCAGCAGATCGGCGCGCAGTCGTTCACCGGCGCGGCCAGCGCGCTCGCCATCGTCCAGCAGGCGAGCCCGCTCATCACCGCGCTGCTGGTGGCCGGCGCGGGCGGCTCGGCGATGTGCGCGGACATCGGCTCGCGGACGATCCGCGAGGAGATCGACGCGCTCGAGGTGCTCGGCGTGTCGCCCATCCAGCGCCTCATCGTGCCCCGGGTGCTCGCCGTGATCGCGGTGGCCGTGCTGCTCAACGGGCTGGTCAGCGTGGTCGGCGTGGCGGGCGGCTACTACTTCAACGTGGTCATGCAGGGCGGCACCCCGGGCGCGTACCTCGCCTCGTTCAACGCGCTGGCGCAGCTGCCCGACCTGTGGGTGAGCGAGATCAAGGCGGTGATCTACGGGTTCGTCGCCGGCATCGTCGCCGCCTACCGCGGGCTCAACCCCGGCCGCGGGCCCAAGGGCGTCGGCGACGCGGTGAACCAGACCGTCGTGATCACCTTCCTGCTGCTGTTCCTCATCAACGTCGTCATCACGGGCATCTACCTGCAGATCGTTCCCCCGAAGGGCATGTAGGCCGATGACCGTCACGGACACCGACGTCCCCCCGAGCAGCACGGCCGGCACGCGGGCGGCGGCGGTGGCCACCAAGCCGGCGGACGGTCTGGCCATACTCGGCGAGCAGCTCGCCTTCTACGCCCGCGTGGCCGCCTCGATGCCGCGGACCCTCGTGCGCTATCCCAAGGAGACACTGCGGATCCTGTCCGACGTGTTCTTCGGCAGCGGCGCGCTCGCCGTCATCGGCGGCACGCTCGGCGTGATGATCGGGATGACCGTGTTCACCGGGCTGATCGTCGGCCTGCAGGGGTACTCCGCGCTCAACCAGCTCGGCACGTCGGCGCTCACCGGGTTCATCGCCGCGTACTTCGACACCCGGGAGGTGGCGCCGCTCGCCGCCGGGCTCGCGCTGTCGGCCACCGTCGGCTGCGGGTTCACCGCGCAGCTGGGCGCGATGCGGATCTCCGAGGAGATCGACGCGCTCGAGGTGATGGCCGTGCCGAGCCTGCCCTACCTGGTGACCACCCGGGTGCTGGCCGCGGTGGCCGCGGTGATCCCGCTGTACCTGGTGGGGCTGCTCTGCTCCTATGTGGCCTCGCGGCAGATCACCGTGTGGTTCTACGGCCAGTCCGCCGGCACGTACGACCACTACTTCCATCTCTTCTTACCGCCCGGGGACGTGCTCTGGTCGTTCCTCAAGGTGATCGTGTTCAGCGTCGTCGTGATCATGGTGCACTGCTACTACGGCTACACCGCCACCGGCGGCCCGGCCGGCGTCGGCGTGGCGGTCGGCCGCGCGGTGCGGGCGGCGATCGTGCTGCAGATGCTGCTGGACTTCTTCCTGAGCCTGGCGATCTGGGGCGCGACGACCACCGTGCGGATCGCGGGATGAGCGCCCGTAGGCGGTACCAGCTGTACGGGTTGGTCTTCCTCGTGATCGCGGCGTTGTTCGTGCTGCTGTCGGTCGCCTTCTACCGCAAGACGTTCGTCGAGGTGGTGCCCGTCCGGCTGGAGACCGACCACGTCGGCAACCAGCTGCGGGTCGGCGCGGACGTGAAGCTGCGCGGGCTCGTCGTCGGCGAGGTCCGGGGTGTGTGGCCGCAGGGTGACCGCTCGGACGTCGGCGCGGTGCTCGACCTCGCGCTCGACCCGGACACGGTCGGCCGCATTCCGGCGAACGTGTCGGCGCGGCTGCTGCCGAAGACGTTGTTCGGCGAACGCTATGTGGCGCTTCAGGTTCCACCGCACCCGGACGACCCGATCGCGGCGAACGCGGTGATCGGCCAGGACCGCAC